>NZ_JBVJCT010000039.1:0-75902 GCF_055588305.1 Streptomyces sp. NPDC042002
AGAACCCGGCCCACCGCGCCGGGCCCTCACCACGCCCACCGACCGACACCGCTCCAAACGACCCCGCGCAGCCAGCCATCATCCTCAACTGAAACAGCGAGGCTAGACAACTTCGATGCAGATTCAAGGTCAGATAGCGACCGTTAGCGACTGGCCTCACGCATCGCCAGCCTGCGGGGACAGCGCCCGGCGTCGTCTGCGAAAGAGGCGGCGCGGCGACAGACCGCCGGTCCGAACTACCGGGCCGGGGGCTGGCTGCTGAAGATGGGCTGCAGCTTTCTCGGTCAGGTCGTCGAGTCGCTGGTACACGTTCGTCGCCTGCGGAAATCCATTCCCATGGGCAGTTCGAGCGAGCGCCCGGTTCAGCTCCTTGAGGTGCCAGACCGCACCTTGGGCGAGGGCGCTCATGTCGCGCGGCGACTCCAAAGCAATGTCCAGAGCCTGCTTTTCGAGCCGCAGAATTGCGCTGCTGAACCGTTCTCGGGAGTCCCGGCGTTCGTCGTCAGTAACAGAAGAGTCGATGGTGGCGGCGCGCAACGTGAGGTCCGCCATGTCGTCGGCGAGAACGCGAGCATCATTGAGGAAGGTGGTGTAGACCTCACGTCGGACCTGCCGGAGCCATTGTTCGTGCGCACTGGATGCCTGCTTGTCCGCCTGGTACATGGCGCCTTTGAGGGCGATGCGTGCCGCGCCCCATGCGCCGCCCGCGCCGACTACCGCGCCGCCGAGCGCTCCGACGAGACCGGCTATCGCTGCGTCCATCCCAACCTCCCGTGTGTAGATCGATCACGCCTGGCGAGCCTATCGAGGGGCGTTCATGCGGACGGATTTTCCGTCCCTTTGGCAACGCGCGTCCACGTCCAGTTCTCTGGAGGTCGCCGACCCTGAGGCGGACTCTCGACGGAGTCCTAGCAGCTCAGTGGCTATGGTTGAGCACCATATTGATCGCAACATGTGTGGTGCAAGGCATGTCACCTTGTTCCCCTCCTTCGTGGCGTCAGAAGTCGTCGGTTGACTGTGCCGAAGGCACCAACCTGTCGAATTTGTCCCTTGGCTGGCCGGGCCCTGGTCCTCAGGAGGCGCCAGATACCCGGCGCTGCTGCGGTCGCAAGCACCGGCTGGCGGTTCGGGCGGGCAAGCACAGCATCTGGCCGCGGGTCCGTGCTGAAGGCTCCCGTCTCGTCCCTGCTTCCAGGGCGATCGGGGGGATTCAAACGAGCCGTACGATTCCCGTCATGAGCGATCGTGTTCGTCCCGGCCTTCTGATAGCCGCGCTTCTCGGCGGCCTCCTCGGCTCGGCCACCACCCTTGCGGCGGCGGTCTTCCTGCTTCCACTGCATGGCGAGCCCGGGTCTGCGGGTCCGCAGGGCCCTGCAGGCCCAGCTGGGCCAGCGGGAGCCCCCGCGACGCCGCTGGACACTTCAGAGCTTCGAGACGCGATTCCGGACCTGACCGGCTCTTACGTCATCGAAGGTGTCAGCTGCCCCAAGGGCACCATCCCGAGCCGCACCGTGAAGATCCCAGGTGACCAGTTCACCGTCGGAGAGACACTCCAGCTCTGCTACTTCGGGCCTTCAGCCCGATAGCCGGCTCCGTTAGGGGGCCAGCTGAGGTACGGCCGGAAGGGATAGCAGAGTCTCCGAAGTAGCCGTGATCAGCGGGGATGGCGGGGTGGAGGTGTACGGATAGCCCCCGGTCACCGTACGGAGTTCGGGCGGGGGGGGTGGGCTGGGTCAGCCGACGCCCTGCAGCTCCGGGTGCCGTCGGTGATACTGCCTCTCAACCGGTACGTCGGCGGAGGGGGATCAGATGACTGAACAGGAGTCCGAGGAGCGGCTGCGGCGGGCGGATCGGTTCGCTGCGTACCGGGAGGGGATCCCGCTGGATCCCTACGGCGTTCCGAGGTGGCTCCCTGACAAGACGCCGGGGGCCGACATGCACTTCCCGCCCCTCGCCAACGGCCTGGACTACCTCGCCAGCGTGGTGGACCGTCTGATTGACGATGAGCTGGGGGAAGCACCCGGGCCCCGAGACCTCAAGTACGCAGTCCTCCACCTCGATGCCGCCGCCGAAGTGTTCCTAAAGGCTCGCTTGCGGATCGAGGACTGGACTCTGGTGTGCCAGGACGCCGTGAAGGTCACCACGGAGGAGTTCCTGGCGGGCGACTTCAAGAGCTGCGGTACCAAGGAGGCGGTGAAACGGCTGAGGGAGCTGGGCCTCACGATCGCCCCGGCCGAGTCCGCCGCTCTGACGGAGCTGGCGAAGCTACGCAACAAGCTCCAGCACCACGGCACGACCGACACCCGCCCCATGGTCGAGGCACGCATCGCCAAGGTGCTGGACTTCCTGGTCTTGTTCCTCGATGCGGAGCTGCTCCCACAACTAGACGAACATGACCAGGAGCTGGCCCACGGCCACATGCTGCATGTCAGGGCTGGCCTCAACCGCATCGAGAGCTACGTAGACCAGCGCATGCAGCGGCTGGCGCCCGAGCTGCGCGGGCTTGAGGACCGTACGCTGTCCTGCCCACGCTGCTTCCAGGGCGCCTTGGTCGCCAACGACGACAGCGTGCAGGCCGGTGTGGCCAAGTGCCACTTCTGCCAGGGCGTATGGTCAGCCACAGAAATCGCGGCCGACTACATCGCCATACAGCTCAGCGGCCTCTTCAACGACACGGTGGAGCCCTGCACCACGTGCGGCCAGTCCGTCACCATCGTCCGGCACGCCATCCGGGTCGCGGATCTGGCCCCTGATGACGGGCTCCACGCCAGTGTGCACTTCTGCTTCGCTTGCGCTGCCCCGGCCTACGCCGAATTGGGGGGCGGCCGAGATACGGCCGGAAGGGATGGCAGTGTTTCTTGATGTCCGGTCGGGGCTGTTCGTAGGGGGATCCCCCACCGCACGGAGGCGATCTTCAGCCTCGGGAGACCGTGACCAGCCTCGGCGCCGTCTCGTTTGAGGCGTCCGGTGATCTGTACGGTGACCGGGGGTTATCCGTACACCTCCAACCCCGCCATCCCCGCTGATCACGGCTACTTCGGAGACTCCGCTATCCCTTCCGGCCGTACCTCGGCTGGCCCCCCGTTAGGTCTCGGCGAGCGGGCTTGCCGGTTACTCAGCAGGTCTGCGCGCCAGCCGGAACGGTGCATTGCATCCCTGCTCGCGATACCACCCGAGCCGCCACAGCACCCCGGCCTAGCGGGCGTTCGCGCTGACCGTTATCCTCCCGTTCTGCCCCTGGCTGGCGGGCGCCCCAGACGGGGGCGGGCGGAGGAAAGAGGAACCGTGCACGGGGAGCTGATCACCGCGATCGTCGCGACGGGGGTGAGCGCGGTCGCCACCGGCTACGCCGCCATACAGGCGCACATCGCCAAGGGCGCCGCCCGGGCTGCCGAGGCCCAGGTAGCACTGTTGCTCCGGCAGATTGAGGGGGAGGAGGCGGACCGCTTCGAGGCCCGCGGACCGCAGTTCAGTATCGAAGCGGCTCACATCGACGAATCCGACGTGAACGTGCCGCGCGGGAAGCTGGTGGTCAAGCAGGACTCCGGACCGCCGCTGAGCTCGGTCATTGTCAGTGCGACCGGCACCGGGGTGGAGGGCATGCGGGGCGCGTACGACCCCGACCACGGCTACTCGGAGTACCGCCCTGAGCAGGACCTCAACATCGGGCCGATAGCCGCCGGCGGGACACACGACGTCTACGTTGATCTGGACTACCACACGCACCGCACGAACATTCAGCTCAGCCTGGTGTGCCGGGACGCCGTCGGCGACACCTGGCAGCGTGCCGTCGCCGCGCGAGTCGAGCCGCTGCCTGACCCTCCGCGCGGGCGAGGAAGAACCCGGACCGTTCGCTGATGAGCGCTCTACAGAGCCGCTGGCGGCGGGCTGCCCGGGCCATGAGGAAGATCGTCGTCTGGACTGCGGGAGGAGTGTTCGGTCTTGTTTTCGTCAGCTTCGTAGGGCTGTGGGCGTGGCTATTGTTCATGGGCGCATTCGTCTGGAGCCACGACAAGGACCCGGCGCCGAAGCCCTCCGCATCACCGGCCCCGACCAAGACAGCCATCCTGTGGCAGCCGTACGAAGCGACCTGTCGAGATGGATGGGGTTCGCCGTCGATCGGCCGTAGCGGAGCGTGCAGCCATCACGGTGGCGTGGTGTGGTACTTCAAGTCGTCCCCCGGCGGCCTGATCACGGACTGCCCGTTCCTGGAGTTCCAGCCGAGCATCCTCGAACGAGCCGAGAAGCTCCAGGACAACGCTTCCGGGCTCGTGCAGTGCGATCTTCCGGACTACTCGACGGAGTCTCCCTACATCCCGAACCCGATCCACTGACCAGCAGTAAGCGCGCAGGGTGACCCTGCCCACCTACCCGATAGTCGGGTTAGCCTGCGTGTCAGCGGATCGACGCCTGGAGCGATGGACAAGAAGTGTCCTTGGCTCCTCCCCTCACGCTTCCGCGGACCGTACGGTGTTGAGTCGACTGAACAGCTGGCGGTTAGCCGCCCGTGCGGCCTGGAGTTCCTGGTCGCGTTCTTCGAGTTGTCCGGTCAGGTCGATGGCCTGTTGTTCCAGCACGGTGATTCGGCTCTTGAGCTGTTCAATGTCGTCGGGGGCTCCGAGGCCGGACTCTCGCCATGCCTGCTCGCCGAGGAGTTCGGAGAGCTTGGTCTCCAGGTGTCGCACACGGGCGGTGAGGCGGTTGCTGCGGTCCAGGGCGTTTGCCAGGTCAGCCTGCAGGGAGGCCCGGCTGACGAGGGGACCGGTGTCGTCACCGGGCGGTTCGGCGCTGGCGGCGTGGACTTGGGCGAGCAGGTCCTTGTGGCGGTAAAGAAAGGCGCGGTCGACTCCGGCCTGCCGTGCGATGCCCGAGACGCTGATGGTCGTGCCGGCTCGCCTGGCCGTGTTGATCGCCTTGATGACGCGCTGTCGGCGGCGGGCTGAGTCGGCCTTGCGGCCTTCGATCAGGGGGTTGGTGTTCATGCGGTCCGGTTCGGTCGAATGTCGGGCAGGGGCTGGCGGACGCGGGGCAGGCCGAGGTGGACGACGCTGTTGCGGGCACGTCGGACCAGGGTTGTGGCTTGGTCGATCTCGGCGCGTTCTTCGTCGGAGAGATCGTCGACGGAGTCTTTAACGCGGCGGATCAGGCGGCGGACTCGGCTGATCTCCTCGTCGGAGGGCAGGGCCTCGGCTTTCGCCCAGTCGTCGGCGTCAACCGTGGCCAGGAGCCGCTCGCGGTTGCGGAGCAGATCGGCGAGGTAGGTCTCCAGGTCGGGCAGGTAGGAGACGTCGGTGCGGAAGTGGCCGCAGCCGACGCAGCGGAAGCGGACGGGGCAGTCCTGGCCGTTCGCGGCGACGTTGGACGGTTCGCTGCAGACCCCGTAGGGGACGGCGACTTCACCGACGGCTCGCCGGAGGTGTTCGGTGTCCAGAAGTGCCTTGGCCTGCCTCCAGACGCGGCTGCCGTGACGGTCAAACTGCATCTGGGTGACCCGCTCGACAGCCTCCCGGCGGCGCTGTTCTCCAACGCGGTAGTACTGCTGCCTGGTGACCAACTGCTCATGGTCCATGAGCAGTTGCAGGACGTCCACGGGGACTCCGGCGTCCGCGTGGCGTTGCGCGTAGGTGTGCCGGTAGGCGTAGGGGAAGATCTTGGACTTGTCGAATGGCAGCATCTTCGTGACGGGCTGCCCCTCGATCTCGACCTTGGCCGCGACGTGGATGTCGGGCAACGAGTCCACCCACATCCGGTGTCTGCCGGAGACCCAAGCGGGGCTGATAGAGCGGGTGCCATCCACGCATCGGTAGGTCGTCGGCAGCAGTTTGAGCCGGTTCTGCGGCGTATCCGGGTACTGGGCGCGGACGCGTTCCTGCTCCTGGGTGATGAGTCCGGCGGTCGCTTCCGGGATCGGAAGGCGGCGCCCGTAGCGGTGCGACTTGTAGTTGTCGTAGATCAGGACCGGCTTGCCGTCGCCGTCCCGCTGGAGGCAGTCCCAGGCCAGTTTGCAGATCTCGACGGGGCGTCGGCCGGTATCGATAAGGAGCTCGATGGCGAGGCGGGCTTCCCGGTTGTGGGCCTCCTCCAGCTGCGGCAGGTTGGCGCAGAGGACCTCCATGACCTCGGGGGGGCAGGTCGTGGCCCGCCTCATCTTCGTCGGGCAAGGCGGGCACGTCCTCCAACCCCATGGCGAAGTCGTCCGGGAGTCCATGCAAGGGCTGGCCCGGCCGGGTCAGCCCCATCGCCCGCATCCGGATCAGGACCCGGCGCACGTAGGTGCAGTTGTCGTGGCGGCTCCGCAGCGTGATGTCGCCGCGTTGTTCGAGGAAGGCCAGGCGGTTTCCGAACGCGACGATGTCCCCGCGGCCCAGAGCGGCCGGGTGGTCGCCATGGTCCGGGCCTTGCAGGCGCAGGCTCTCGGAGAGCTTCTCCAGCGCGTTGACCTGGGACTGCACCGTGTCGCCGACGTTGTCGCCGCGGCGCCGGGGCAGGTCGTCCCACGCCCACATCTTCGCGGCCTGCCGCAGCCAGGGTTGGGTGATGCCGGTGAACCGCAGCCACTTGGTGTGGCCGAACGCCTGGAGATCCCACAGGTCCTTGTGGCGCTCGGTTTCGGGGGACAGTCCTCGGCGGTTGGCGTACCGGCAAAAGGCGTCGCGCAGTTGCCGATGCAGTCCGCTGCTCTGGTCGGTCAGCTCCAGTTCCTCGATCGAGGAGACCTGCCGCTGGCGCAGCAGGTCGCAGAATGGGCGCAGTTTGTAGTACGGGGTCCGCACGCAGTCCCGGATCCGCTCCTGCAGGCCGTACAGGACTTCGGTGACGACACGGTCGGGCAGGCCGCGCAGGTTGACCTCGTTGGCCTCGTCGATCGGCGTCACCGTGCGCCGCCAGTGGTCTTCGTCGAAGTCCCTGACGCGGCGTCGAAGGGCACGCAGCCGGGCCTTGTGGGCCTCGCAGTAGGGCGAGGTCTTCCCCGGCCGCTGCCGCACGCAGGCCGCGGTCTGACACAACCCATACGACTTCAGTGCTCTCACGTCGGGGTGGAGGAGGAAGTCCTCCATGGGCAGCTTCAGCGTGACCGTCCGCTGGTAGTTGTGCGCCGCGCACAACCGGACCTGTGCACCCTTCCAGGGCCGCGGACAGTCGGTGATCACGCAGTTCTCGATGCCGAGATACCGCCCGGCCTGGGCCGCGGGCGACGCGGCGAACTCCTCGGGACTGAGGTCTTGCCATTGTCGTTTCCAGCGGCTCCGGCAGCCGGAGCACAGCCCGCAGGCGTAGGTACTGGCGCGGTAGCAGGCCGGAACGATGCAGGCGTTCACACCCAGGTAGAGGATGCAGGCCTTCACACCCAGGTAGAGGTGGTCGTGCGGGAAGTACAGCACCCGCATCTGCGGCTCCCAGCCGAGCAGCGCCAGGAAGTCCGTATCGACAGCCGCCCACAGCTCTGCGGTGACCGCGTCAAACTCGTCCGTCTCGGGCAACAGGGGCGTTGGCAGGCTGATCATCACCGGCCCACCCCGTCGACCAGCTCGCGCGGCGTCGGCACCCGCTCGATCGCCGCACGCAGACGCCCAGGAGAGGGGTGTAGATATGGCTGGGCCGACGTCGGCTGTGACTGCCCCAGCAGGTTCTGAATCTCATCGAGCGTGCCGTCGGCGTCCGCGACGTTGCTGGCAAAGCCATGGCGCATCCGGTGCGGCGCCACATGCTCCTGCACTCCGGCCCGCCGGGCCAGGGCCTCGATCAGATCGCCGATCGCGTCCGGCGTGACCGGCGACCCTAGCGGCGGGCGGAAGAGGTTGACCAGCAAGAAGTCGCCGCCACCGGCGCCCAGCCGCTCGTGCCGTTCAGCGGCGTACTGATCGAAAGCCTGTACGACCAGGAAGTCCACCGGCATCGCCCAGGTGCGGCGGGACTTCGACCACGCCCCGTTGGGGTTCTGCCGCCGCACGACATGAAGGTGAGCGCCTTCCACATCACAGCCCAGCGCGCGGGAGTCCATCAGCAGGTGGCAGTCCTCGCGGCGCAACCCGGCCACTTGGCCCCGGCGTAGCCCGACCCGGGCCAGAAGCAGCACGATCAGCCGGTCCCGTGCGTTGCGGCACGCCTGGAACATCGCGACCACTGCTTCGTCGCTGGCCCGGTCCACCTGTGACTTCGGCTCCTGCAGCCTGTGCCGTGCCTTCAGCCGGTACTCCAGCCCGGCACCCTCGACATGGGCCTCATGCGGCAGATCCCGGGTGTCGGCCAGCTCGTAGATCTGACCGAGCACCCACGGCGGCACCTCGCCGATCCGGATCGCATGAGCCAGCAAGCCGCGCACCCCGGTCAGGACGCGGTTGACCCGCCGCTCGCCCCGAACCGGCACCGCTCCAGGCCCGGACACCACAGCGCCCACCGACCCGTCGGCCTGTACCGGCGTGTACTTCAGCCACACCATGAACAGGCCCAGATCCTGGGCCGCTACCCGCCAGTCCCGCGCGGTCCGTCGGCACCAACTCAGGTACAGGGCGACGTCACCGGCATACGCCTTCGTGGTCAGCTCCGCGCGGTGCTGACCGAAGCGGAGATGGCGCAGCCAATGATCCGCTGGCCGCACCACGTCCAACCCGTCATCGATGACCGTCCAGTACCGCGTTCCCGACGGCATCCGAACCGAGAAAGCCCTCACTTTTCACCTCTTGCTCCGAGACCTGTGCAACGACCGGCCACAGAGCGGCACCCCCTGAGAACCGACCTCCGGCTCCCAACGAGAGGGGCTCCAACAACGTCACGCCACAGGTTCAGAACCCCCAAAGAAGTCGGCCGTCTGCACAGACCAGCACGATCACGACGGCGCCGACCGGACGTTCCGACTGCTCTCTTTGGGCTATCCATCTCGCTCAAGGGCCAACTATCGCGCTACGCCCCAGGCGCACTGACGCCTCCTACCTGCAAGGATGCTCCATAAATCGAACACATGACGCAATAGCTGGTATGCGTTGCTCTGCTATTCCCGAGGATCTGGTTGCCGCGCAGTGCGCCTGGGAGCGGACCTATCGGAGTCTTGCCGACACGGCCAACCGGCAGCGGACGACAGTCCTGCGGCGGCGTCTGCTGGAGCTGTCGGTTCAGGTGTGGTGGCACCCCTACTGGCGGCAAATCGGGACCGGGCAGCGGGCGACGCTGCGCTCCTCGGCGCGGAAGCTGGAACCCGGGGCCGGGTAGGTGACTAGCCCGCACGGTGGCCGGCGGGCGGCCGATTGCTTTCCGGCCGAGATAGCGCTGACGCTGCCTGACGGGCAGACCGTGCGGGTCCGGCTCCACGAGCGGCGGGAGGTAGCCGGTCCGCGCCCGTGGCATTACCTCGTGGGCGTCCCGTCCTGGGTCTCGTGCTCGGACGGGGGCGAGGTAGCCGAGTACACGGTCTGGGTGACCGATCGGCAGCTGACGCCCATCGAGGGTGTGGATCTCTCCGGCGTGCCGACCCGCCGTCTGCCCGGCCCTCCGCCATGGCTGGCCCCCGGTTGGGTCGTCCGCCCCGCGCCCGGGCGCTGGGCGGACGGTCGTGCACGACGCCACGTGCCGTCACTCCGCGGGCGGCGGGACGGAGCTGGGCACGCAGGAGGCCGTGGACGCGCTGATGCGGGACGGGCCGCGTGCCTGCACCGACTGGGATGCGGCGGCCATGCTCGTCCCGGCGCTCGAACTCGGCCAGGGGTACGGATAGCAGCAGCGCTCCCGCCGCTGGCGCCGAAGCCTGACCAGCGGGTCGGCGTAGAGAGACGCGAGCATGCCCATGGGAGTGTGTCCCGGGGGCATGCTGACGGTGGTTGCTCTTCGGTTAGCTGGCCGTGCCGCTGTCGTCGGGCTCGGACCCGTCCTCCGTGCGACGGCGGACGACGACCAGAGTGATGACGCCGCCAGCGACGAGGAGGCCTGCACCCGCGGCAATCCATGGTGTGACGCCAGCGCCAGTATGGGCGAGGGAGCCCGCCGGTACCTTTGGCGTGGAATCGCCGACCGGGGTCGCGGCGGCGGTGGACGAGAAGTCGGCATCCGGTGTGCCGGTGCCCGGCGAGGCGGGTTTGGCCCCGCCGGCCCCGCTGCTCGGCTTGTCCGCAGAGGTGGACGGGGTTCCGGTGGGCTTGTGCGTCGGCTTGTCCGAGGGGTCGGGTTTCGGGTCGGTCGCGGTCTTGGCGTTGGTGACGGTCACGGTCACCGGGGCGCCGGGGCCCGCGCTGAACGACTTGGACGGCTTGTAAAGGTCGTAGCCGACTGGGGCCTTGATCTCCTTGACCCAGAACTGCGCCTTCCGGCTCGCCACAGGCAGTTCTCCGGAGGCCGTGCCCTTGGCGCTGGTGGTCAGGGTGAGCAGCGTCGAGTCGCCGGTACCGATGTTCACAGTCGCGCCAGGCAGGAGCTTGCCGGTCCTATCGTCCTTGACCTGCAGGAGGACCTTAGCGGCCTTGAACGGGTCGGTAATTGTCAGCCGTGTGGTCCCGCCTGGCGTGACGATGACGTCCTGGTCGACGACAACCTCGTGGAACGGGCTGCCGGAGGCCGTCTCCTTGAGCCGGTAGACGCCTGGCGCGAGGTCGGGGAAGGCCAGCTTGCCCTGCGCGTCGGTCTTACCTCGTCCGGCCTCCTGGCCTGCGGAGTCGAGCAGCAGGAACCCGGCGCCGGGGAGCACGTCCCCGGCCGGGTCCTTCGCGGTAATCGCGACGCTGCCCGCGTCTGGGACCGGTGTTTCTGCGGGAGCGACGGAGGCCGAAGGCGCCGGCTCGGACGGCTGCGCCGTCGCGGCCGGCGCCCAGGTGAGGGTACTGGTTACCGCGGCGGCGACGGCAGCGGATCGAACGGTGCGGCGGACGAAACGGAGATGCACGAGAAGAGGGGCTCCTTGATCAAGGGGCGGGGAAGGTCATCGGGTTCGGCCAGAGACCGGGGCAGGAGGCTGCGGGGCTGCAGGTGTGTTGCCGGGTGACTGCTTGGCTGTCGTGGTTGTGACATAGATGGCGCGGCGGGTGTGGACGGGAATGTCCTGGACGGCTCGATGGAGATCAGTGAGGCGGTGCCTCACGGTCTGAGCCGGGTCGAGGTTCTCCAAGGGGTGGGTCATCAGGGCAGGGCTCCTGCGGGAAGCGCGGAACACCGGGGCTGGAGGGTGTGGGCGCGGCTCAGCGTGCGCGTGCGCTGCTACGGGTGACCGGCACAGCGGGAAACGTGTGCGGGGTTCGGCCCGCCATGCGGCTCGACGCGGACGCGGTCCAGGCGGCGGGGAACCAGACGGCGGTGTACTGCTCGATGGCATCACGTAGCCCGGTGGTGACGGCGCCGTCCCACGGTGGCCGGTCGGGACGGTGGTATTTCCCGAACGTGCCGTACCCGCTGGTGTTGGGGTTGGTGTTGTGGGCTTCGTCGCGGCGGTGGAAGGTTCCGTGGTCCACGAAGCTGAGGGCGACAGCGTCGATCTCCCCGCGGTCCGGGTGGACGACGGCCAGGCGCAGCCCGCCGTAGGTGTCCGCGTAGATGGTGCGGCTGAAGTCGATCCGCAGCCGCAGGGGCGTGCCCGGAACCGGGGCAGCGTAGTAGGTGTTGCCCACGACGGTGCTGTCGTGGAAGGGGAGGCACAGTTCGGCGAAGAACTCGGGTGCCTGCAGGGACAAGGAGTCTCCGATCGGGATCGGGGCCGGTGCTATCGGCGGGAGCTGGGCAGGGCCGGTCGGCTGGTGGTGCTCCAGCGCGGGACGCTGGCCGCGGGGAGCGCGGCCGGGCGGCGTGATGCGGCGGCCTTCCGCACATCGAGCGGGGTGGGGGCCGGCGACCTGGGCGGGAGGACGGGGGTGAGCTGGGCCATGCCCTCGATGTAGCTGAAGGTGTCCTCGCGCCACCGTGGCAGCGGAGCCGGATCTGCGACGCACTGGGTGACGGCGGTGAGCAGGGCGACGGGGATGTCGGTGCTGGCCGTGGCGTACCAGACGGGCCGATCGATGGACGTGCCCGCCCACAGTTGCCAGCGGGCGTCGCACGTCGTCAGCTCGGCCTCCGGATCGAGGTCGCCGGTGGTGAACTCCAGGCCGGCAAGGCCGTCCGGGGACTGGACCGCGAAGACGCCCCAGCGCGGGCGGTCGATTTCCCAGCCCTGTTTCAGGAGCGGGACGACGGCGAGGAAGGGGTCGTGCTCGTCGATCCCGGCTGAGGGCCTGGCGAGGTAGGCGTCCGGCCCCTGCTCGTAGGCCGTGGCGAGAACGGTGGTGAAGGCGGCCACGAGCTCGGTGGGGACACGGTCGTTGAAACAGACGCCCCAGGTGGGCGGCCCGAACGGATCGCGGTAGGCGTTGATGCGCCAGAGCCCGTCGTCCTCGCCTTCAGGCAGGTAGCCCAGGCGCACGCGCCGGTCGGGGGCGTTGAGGTAGGCGTTGCCGAGGTCATCGTGCTGGAGGTCCCAGCCGAGCTCGAGGAGCGGGGCGAGGGCGGGGTCACCGATGCCGGTGGTGGAGGCGAGGTGGCGCGGAGAAACGAAGACGTCTCCGTCCATCGCGTGCAGGTCGTCGTGAGGGGTCACAGGTTCCTTGGTGGTCAAGGCGGACGGGTCAATGAGCAGGCAGCAGGGCTTCGTGGAGGGCATCGCTGGAGCCGGTGTGGTGCAGCGTCCGTAGGCCCAAGCGGGCGGCGGCCTGGCAGTTGTCGGCACGGTCGTCCACGAACAGGACCCGTTGTGGATCACCGATCCCGGTGGCCTGCAGCGCGTGGTGGTAGGCGGCCGGGTCGGGCTTGCACAGCTCCAGGCGGGCCGAGTACAACGCCTGGATCATCGTGCGGCGCCACTCGTGGGTGTCGAGCACGGTACTGAGGTGGGCCGGTGCGTTGGACAGCAGCACCATCGGCAGCCCGGTGGCGTGGGCGCGGCGTAGGACGGCCAGGACGCTCTCGTCGGTCTCGGTCCACATAGCTGTGTCAGCGGCGAGGAGTTCGCGCAGCAGGCGGGAGCCGGGGTGGGCGCCGAGGACGCGGGCCCAGTACGCCAGGTCGCTGAGCTGGCCGGCGTCGTAGAGGTCGCGGGCGTTCCAGAAGGCGCGCTGGAAGCCTGCGAGATCGTGGTCGGGCCAGGAGGCGGTGCGGGCCAGGCGAAGCCAGTGGGCTCGGGTGGGCTGCAGTCCGATGACGCCGTTGTAGTCGAGGATGACGGCGTCAGGGCTGGTGGGGAGGGTCAAGGGGTGGTGTTCTCCAGGGCGCGAGGGGCGAGGGCGGCGAGGGCGACTGCGAGGAGGGCGGGCAGCAGCAGTGCCGTGGGCAGGGTGGTGGCGCTGGCGAGGGCGCCGATGAGGGCCGGTCCGGCGAGCAGGCCGAGGTAGCCGGTGACGGAAACCGTGGCGACGGCCCTCGGGCCGTGTCTCCCGGCGGCGGTGATCAGGGAAGGGACGGTGCCGGACAGGCCGAGCCCGAAGATCGCCCAGCCGGCCAGCGCCGCCGGCACGTTGTCGGCCAGGATGCCGGTGGCCAGTGCGGCGGCGGCGAGCACCGCGCCGGTGCGGACCACGGCGGGGGCACCGAAGCGGGTGGTGAGCCGGTCACCGGTCAGCCGGCCGATCGCCATGCCTGTGCTGTAGAGGGCGAAGGCACTGGCGGCGACGGCCGCGCCGGCGTGTAGGGCATGGACGTGCACGGCGGCCCAGTCGGCTGCCGCCCCCTCCCCCAGCAGGCTCGCAGCCGCCAGCACACCGAGCAGCCATACCCTTCCAGCCGCTCGGCCCGGACCGGACCGCTGGGGCCCGGAGGTCGTGGAGTGGTCGGCGCCGCTCAGAGCGAGGGTGCGCGGGCCGGCCACGAGTACGCTCGCCGTCAGTACGACGCCGACCGCAAGGAACAGGGTGCTGTGGGCTTGGCCGGCAGTGGCGGCGGCCAGGGCGGCGCCGCCCAGCGCGCCGATCGAGTACGCGGCATGCAAGGAGGACATGACCGGTCGGCCGATGGCGTTCTGGCAGCGGACCGCCGCAGTGTTCGCGGCAACGTCCAGCACACCGTGCGCGGCGCCGAAAGCCAGCGCCGCCGCGAGCAGCGAGGCCAGCGTCCGGCACTGCCCCAGCAGGGCGAGGGCTGCCGCCAGTGCGACAGCTCCGCCGATCAGGAGCAAAGGGAGCCGTTCGGGCCGGACGAGTCGGCCGCCGGCCTGCAGTCCGGCGACCATGCCGAGGGCGGCAGCGAGCAGGACGAGAGACAGGCTGCCGGTCGTGAGGTGGGCGGCGTGCTGGACGGCCGGCATCCGGGCGCCCCAGACAGCCATCACCACGCCCAGGCCGAGGAAATAACCCGTCAGCAGGGCACGGCTGCGGCGGACGGAAACATCGGAGCTCATGCGAGGGGCCCCTCAATAACAGGCTCGTCGGCCGTACGGGGTGCGACGTCGATCCGGATGCGGCGGACAGCCTGCTCGGCGCGGGCCTGGGCGAGTTCTGCGTTAGGCGCGGTGGTGATCAGGTAGCCGATCCGCGCGGTCCACATGTTGCCGCCGTCGGCCGGGAGAAGCAGTTGGTCGCCGACCTGGTGCTGGAAGTACACGCGCTCCAGCCAGCCGGGGTTGACGCCGTCGAAGGCGAGACGGTGCAGGGTGCCGGAGGTATCCGGGTACATCAGCTGGATCGCGGCGGCCGAGGACCAGGTCGGGGTGAGGTCGGGGGCACGGTCGCAGGCGATGTCGGCGGCGGCGCGCGGCAGGTCGATGCCTGTGGCGAGCTGGACGAGGTGGCCGATCATGTCGCCGGCGATCCGGCCGTTGACCTCGACGAGCCGCGGTCGGCCGTCGACCAGCCGCATTTCGACGTGACTGACGCCGTTGGTGATCCCTACGGCGCGGATCGCGGCCGATGCCACGGGGGTGACTACGTCGGGCAGCGGGTCGGCGGCGTCCACGCAGTGGGCCAGTTCCTCGAAGTACGGCGGAGCGCTGACCGTCTTGCGGGTGACCGCGACCACGGTGGTCTCGCCGCGGTAGGTGACGCACTCGACCGATACCTCGGGCCCGTCGAGATACTCCTCCACCAGCACGCTGGTGGACTCCCGACCGAGCCCGGCCGCCTGGTCGGCGAACCTGAAGGCAGTGGCGAGCTGTTCGGGGGTGTCGGCGCGGATCACTCCGATGCTGGCCGCGTGCGCGGCGGGCTTCAGCACGACCGGGTAGCCGATCTGCCGGGCCGCCGCCCCGGCCTCGGCCAGGGTGCGCACGCTCACCGAGGCAGCCGACGGCACCCCGTGCCGTGCGAACAGCGCACGGGACGTGGCCTTGTTGCGGCATGCCTGCATGGCTTCCGCGGCGTTGGCGGGCAGGCCGAGCTGGCGGGCGAGGCGGGCGACCGGGACGAGGTACCACTCGGTCCAGGTGAACACCCCGGCCAGGTCGTAGCGGGCGGCAAGCGCACGGCCTGCGGCGGAGAGCGCCGCCTGATCGGTCGGGTCGGACACGACCACGCAGTCCCGCAGGTAGGGCACCTCCCACGAGGGCTCTTCGCTGGTAATCAGGACAACGTCATAGGCGGCGGCCACGGACTGAAGGCAATACCTGCGGTACGCCTCGGCCTCCATGTCAGCTGCGGCGACGACCAGAACGACAGGACGGTCGGACAAGAGGAATCTCCTCGGGATGGGTGGGGGTGCGGGGGTTGTGTCGGCGGCGTCCCCGGTGGTGGAGGGCCACTGCGGGCGCTCGGCGAGCAATCGACGCGTGGTCTGCGGCTCGGTGGGACCTCGCTGTCGAACGGGGCGATCGGTGGCCGGGAGCGGGGACCGTCAGGCGGCGCGATACCGGTGGCCAGGCGGCGGGCGGCCATGCGTTCCAGGGCGCGGTAAACGTGCGGGTTGTGTACGTCTACGGCGTGGAAGCACTCGGTGGTGGTGCGACCGCTCTCCCGGCTCGCCCCGGGGCAGGCAAGGGGCCTGGAGTGATCCACAGGCTGGGGTGCTGGACGGGTCACGTGCGCAGGGCGGGGTCGGTGCGTAGGCGGGTGAAGGCGAGGAGCAGGCCGAGGGCCTGCAGGACGGCGCAGGCAGTGATGACGTGGCCCATCGCGTCGGGCGGGGTCAGCGCGGTCAGTACACCGGCGACGGGGAAGGGCACCAGGAGGATGAGGATGGTCGCCGACAGGGTGCTGCCGAACTTCTCCGGCGGGATCAGGCGGGAGCGCAGCGTGCGCAACACGACCGTCATGCCGCCATCTGCCGCCGTGAGGACCGCGACGAGGACCAGGTAGGACAGGTAGTCCGGTGCCTGGGCGACAGCGAGACAGGCGAGCGAGGCGAGGGCCGCGCAGGCGGCGCCGACCGGCCACAGGCCCAGGCGGTCGATCGCGAACCGGCAGAGGGTGACGCTGAGGAGCGTCGCACCGGCGGCTGCGGACCAGACCAGGCCGACGGCGGTGGTGGACTGCCCGAAGTGCTGGACGACGATCACGGGGCCGGCTGCTTGAAGGAGTCCGGTGGCCAGGTTGGACAGGGCCAACCCGGTCACGAGCCAGCCGAGCGCAGGCAGAGTGCGGATGGTGCGCCACCCGGCACCGGCCTGCGCCTTCGGCGTGTGGGCCGGGGCGACGGGCGAGGGTGGTGTGCGCAGTGCGAGCACCGCGGCGAGAAGCGAGAGCACGGTGATCACCGCGAGCATCGGCGGCGGGCCGGCGAGCAGGAGCACTCCGGCGAGCGCCGGTCCGGCAAGGATCGCGGTCTGGTCGATGCCGAGCAGGACGGCCTGGACGCGGTGAGCCCGCCCTCCTGCTCGGCGGCCGGCGGCGGCGCCCGCGGTCTCGGCCGCGATGTAGCTGAATTGGGTGAGCACGCCGGTGGTCGCCGCGAGCGTCATCACGGTCGTGATCGCTACGGTGCCGGACGGGTGGAGGTGGAGAAGGATCGCGCCAGCAGCGAGGGCCAGCGCGCGTCCCAGGGATGCAAGGTGGAAGACGTGCGCTGCCCCGCGCCGGTCGACGATCGTGCCGGCCCATCCGAACGCTGCCAGACGGGGCACCCATTCCATGGCGAACGCCGCGCCTGTTAGCGCTGCGGAGCGTGTGGTGGCCAGGACCAGAAGCGGGATGCCGTAGGTGGACATGGCGAACGCGAGGGCGTCCGCCGCGCGCGGCAGGTAGATGCTGCGCAGCAGCTCGCCGGTGTGGCGTGCGTGCCGACGTGTGACCGCCGTGCTCACGCGACCGGCTCGGGCTCAGGCACCACAGTGACCTGCGGATTGCTGGTCAGCCACTGGATCAGGAGAGCGCGGGGACGGGCGAGGTCCGCCTCGGCCTCGGTGCTGGGCAGGTGGTCCGCAGCGTTCGGGCGGGGGACGCCGTCGGCGTGCTCGGTAGCGAGCGAAGGCGCCAGGAGGTCGAGGACGTGTCGGATGCGGCTGCTGAACTCGCAGACCGGTGCCGGGGAGCCGTGGCGCCGGGCCCAGCGAGCAGCCGCGCCGTACAGGTCGGCCAACTCCGTGCCGGACTCGCTGAGTTCCAGACCGGCGCCGGGCACGGTGCGGACGAGACCATGTGCGTGGGCTTCTTCGATGGCGCGGCGCAGTTGGTGCGCGGAGAGGTCCGGGAGGATACCGGCCAGCCGTCGCGGCGGTATCGCCCCGTTGTCGTCGATCTCGGTGACCAAGCGGATAAGGGAGTGCGAGGCCAGCAGCTCGACAGCGTTGCGTACTTCGGCAGGGGTGAAGCGGCTGGTCATCGGTGCGGGCCTCCTGCCTGGATGGCCGCCTTCGGGCGGGCGGTCGTGGCGTGGGAGAAGAGGTCGCGGTTGTGCCACGCCGGAGAGGACTCACCCGTCCGTGCCTGCGGGAGCGGCGCGGGAGTCGGCCGGGACTGGTTGCTGACCCACGGCCTCGGCGTCGGCTTCGCCTGCGGGTGCCCCCAGAGCGGATGTTGGGCCGCCTGGTTGAGGGGCTGCCCGGCGGACCACGCGGACAGGGCGCCGAGAATCGGGCCCAGGCCGTCGCCCGCCGCGGACAGCCGGTAGGGCTGGCCGATGCCCTCGGTGTCGACCAGGCCGTCGGCGACGAGCTGCCGCAGCGGCGGGTAGATGTTGGTCCAGTCGCTGCTGGGCATCACGATCCGGGCCAGGGCCCGGCCGCTGACCTCCTCGCGGGACTTGAGCACCCACAAGATAGCGGCGGCATGGCGCCGGGTGAGCAGGGTCAGGCTGTCCTCGATCTGCTCGATCGCCGGCAGCGGATGCTCCGCGGTCTCTAGATGCTCCTCGGCCCAGGTGACGATCACCGGCAGGACCGACAGCAGGGCCACGCCACGCTCGGTGTGGCCGTAGGTCACGTGCCGTGCGGTGTGTTCGGTGCGCTCGACGAGACCGGCGTCGCACAGCGACTGCAGCTTGGGGTGGAGCTGGCCGTTCTGCAGCCAGGACACCTTGTCCGCCAGCTCGGTGTAACGCAGCGGCGGCCCGGAGAGCGCCAACAGGATCCGCATGTTCCAGCGCGGGGTGATCATGGCGAGGGCCTCGGTGACCCGGGCGACATCGGCGTCAGTGTCAGGGGGCAGAGCGGTGATGGCCAAGGGAGGAACTCCTGGGTGCGTAAGGGAAATCGCCCGCGGATCAGCGGCTGTGGGCCGTGCTCTGGGACGGACGGTGCGGAGCCGGAACGGGCAGCGAGGGAGCCGGCGGGGACGGCACCTGGGCCGGGATACGGGTGAGGCTCTGCAGGACGACGGTGAGCGACTTGGCCTGTACGTCGCGTACGGCGACTGCTTCGGCGAGCCGACGGGCGCCGTCAAGGAGGTGGGAGACCTCGTGCTGGCCGATGTGCCGTTCGGGGTGGATGAGCCGGGCGAGGTGGTCGCGGTGGAAGTCGATGCTGCGCTCGGCGAGGACGAGATCGTCGTGCATGCCGAGTAGAGCGGAGAGCATGCCGGGCGGCTGGTCCTGCGCGTGGGCTTCGAGGTCGGCGAGCGGCGCCCCGTACAGATCCTCGATCCGTCCGGCTACCTCGGTGGACGTGAAGTGGGGCAAGCGGGGGCTTTCATGAACCAGCTCATCGGACGGTCCTTCCCGCTTGCGGCACCGACGCCGGCAGGGGTGCGCCCGTGGGTCGGTGTGGAGGGTTGGTCTGCACCGCCGGTCCCGTTCGGGGGCGAAGGCGGGCCAGCCGTTCGGCGGCGAGGTCCTTCTTGCCCGGAGCGTCCGGGTCGAGGAGCCACCGCACCACCAGGGCTCGGCCGTCGCGGGCGGTGACGGCCGCGTTCACGCGGTGCGCGAGGCCCATCGTCGGGTCGTCGACCTCGCTGGGCTGCGTCTCCAGCGCGGTGAGAAGGTCGTCCTCCGCGCGGTCGAGCACCGACTGGGCCTCGACGAGGAGGCCGTGCCACCTGATGACATCCGTGGCGTCAGGGTTCGCCGTCGGCGCGGTGGCGACTGCGGCCTTCAACTGGGCTATGTCCATACCGAAGTGGGCTTCGATCCGTTTGGTGAGAACGCCCACGACATCCTCAGTGCCATCGGATGTGCCGTCGGACAAGGGGGAATCTCCTTCTCGGGAAAGGCCGATGCTGCGGGACGCATACGAACGGGCGTCTGTGCCCGGCGGCTCACCGCTTACGGGCACCTGCTGTGTGCCTGTCAGTCCAGGCACATGTGGGAGTCGCGGTAGACGTACTTCCCCAAGACCCAGTCCCGTGGTCGCGGTAGAGCACGCCGAGCGCGGTGGACTTCGTGGTGGCCTTGGACCGGATGGTCACAGCCTTGGCGTACACCTCGTACGGCAGCGCCGGCAGGGACGAGCAGCTGCTGGCCGAGGAGGCGGTCACAGTGGTGCCCGCGCTGGCGGCGGTGACGGACAGCACCGGCAGAACGAGCGCGCCAAGCATCGCCGTGGAGATGGCGATTCGGGTGGAGCGCATGCGGAAGAACCCTCCGTGAAGGCGCAGGAGTTGCATGGAATGGCGCCACGGGAGTTGTCCCGGCGGCTGTATAAGAGTCCGGGGAATTGCCGGTTTGGCTAACCGGCGATCGTCGGCTATGTTCCGGCGCGCCAGTCGGCTCTGGTGGTTAGCGTGCGCGGCCAGGCGGGCGGGGAACAGGGGCCTTCGGCAGTGCGGCCGAGCGCGGTGCTGCCGCTGCCGGGCGGACCGACGGAAGGGGGCCGGCCTCGCCGGTGAGCCGGTCATCGCACCATTGCAGGGCCTCCTCGGCTGTGGCGAAGCCGCCCTCCCGCAGGGTGTGGGTCCACGCTTTGGTGTCGATCTCCTCTATCACCACGTGGAACGGAGAGGGGGCTCGCTCATCCAGGGCGCGCAGGACCACGACGGTGACCATGTCGTCCGGGTCGTCTCGGGTGTAGGAGTAGCCGATGGAGTAGTGGTCGCCGTCGGCTGCGAGGCGTTGCTCCAGCGCCCGCGTCGCTTCGTCCGCCGGCGGTGAATCCAGCTCGGGGTTCAGACCGATCGCGTCGGGCGGGCAGCCGCGATGGATCAGCCAGGACTGTGCCATCGCCGGCAGCGGCAGCGGGGCGTGCTCGAAGCTGAACGTCCTTCTCTCCCGGTCTCGTTGAAGGTGTACGGCGACCATGTGGGGCATCCCGGGGTGTCCCCAGGTGGCGGTGCGGTCGAGCAGGACGTAGTAGCTGTGCGCGCCGTTGGTTGTGTGGTGTTCGGCGAGGGGGACGAGCATGTCCTCGGAGACGGCGACCTGACGGTAGAAGTCGAGGCAGACCTGTTCGTCGGCGTCGAAGTCGTCCAGTTCGAAATCGACTTGGGGGATGGTCTTCCGGGTCCGCGCCGGTTCGGTGGGGGACAACAAGAACCTTTCGGGGAGATCAGCGCCGGGGTGCGGGCGTGAACGCCCAAGGCCCGGGCCTGGCTGGCGACTTCGGTACCTGGGCCGTGGCGGGCGACCGGCCGGTGGCCGACAGCGCGGCACGTCCGGCGTCGGTCAGCGCGACGAGCTGGCTGGCGTGTACGGGGTGGCCGGTATCCCGGGCGCCCAGGCCGGCGGCTTCCGGCTTCTGCAGGTCGGTGTGAGGGATGCGGATGCCGGAGGCGGCGGTCACGGCGGGACTCCGTGCGTTCAACGGGTGTGACGGTGCGCGGGGTTCTGCGCGGGACGGGGCAGGCCCGGCAGCGTGGCGGGCGGCGGGACGGGCCGCGGTACGCGGCCGTGCAGGGTCAGCTGCGGGGAGCCGGAGCGTGCCGCGTGGGTGCGGGCGCTCAGCGGCCGGTGTGTCATCCCCAGGCGGCGCCCGACCTCGTCGTAGACGTCGTTGCCCGCACGCGGCCGGACCGCGACGACGTGAATCTCCCTCCGGTGCGCGGACTCGGCGGGCGCCGGACGGACGCCATAGACGATGCGCCAGTCCTTGCGCGAGTCCACGAACAGCTTGCGATAGCCCTCCAGGTCACCGTCCAGACGGAGCCCGAAGCGCTGCGCGTTCACGACTTCCTGCAGGTAGGCGAGAGTAAGGTCGCGGATGTCGCTCGGTGCTTGGAGGAGATCGGTCAGGGCACGGGGGTCGAAGCTCAGTGCCTGTGTCACATCCTCTTTCCGCAGGTCGGGAGGGATTGAGGCTGGGTGTTGATCGGGTCTGCCGTTCGGTTAGGCGTCGATGGACGCCGAAGCGAACGGCATCCGGAGGGTCCGTCAGGCGGATGGGGCAAGGGGAGTGGGGGTCTCCTCGGTCCGGCGGCTCCGTCGAGTTAGGCGGCGGGTCATGAGGGTGATGAAGGCCCACTGGACGTGGGCTTCGGCGTGGGACATGAGGCGTTCGTAGTCCCGCGCGTTTCGGCGGGCCCGCATCGTCCACGAATTCGACCGTTCCACCACCCAGCGCTTGGGCAACAGGACGAAGCCTTTGGCGTCCTTGGGTCGGGAGACGACCTTGACGGTGATGCCGAGGGTGGTCTGGGCCCAGGAGGCGAACTCGTCTCCGCCGTAGCCGTTGTCCGCCCAGACCAGCACGATCTCGGGGTGCTCGGCGTGCAGGCGGGTCAGCAGGATGCGGGCGGCGTCCCGGTCCTGGACGTCGGCCGGCGTGACGAGCAGGTCGACGAGGAGGCCGTCCTGGTCAACCAGAAGATGCCTTTTCCTCCCATTTATATGTTTGTTCGCGTCGTAGCCGCGCGTCGCCTTCGACACGGTCTCCGCACCCTTGACGGACTGCGAGTCCACGATCACCCGGACCGGCCAGGGACACCGCCGTCGCCGAAGCCGCAACCGCCGGCGAAGCTGATCGAGGACGTGCCGCAGCACACCGGCCTTCGCCCAGCGCGCGAAGTACCCGAACACCGTGCGCCACGGAATGCCGAAGTCAGCAGGCAGCGCACGCCATTTCGCCCCGTTGTCGGTGATGTAGCGGATGGCGTCGACGACGCGCCGGCGGGGCCACTTCTCCGGAGCCCCGCCCTTGAGGGTCCGGCAGGCGGGGGTGGGCAGGAGCCGTTCTAGGAGGGCCCATTCGAGGTCGCTGGTGTCGGAGGGGTAGCGGTAGCGGGATAGCGACATGACCAGGTGCCGGGCCGCGACCTGAAAAGGAGCCAACGAGTGGGGCGGTCGCGGCCCGTCGCCTTTCCAGGGGTTCACTCCAGGTTGGAGAGGAGGTGCAGGGTGGACTCGATCGCGCCCATCTGCGCCATGACCGTGCGGATGTAGGGGTCGTCAGGCTTCTTTTTCTGGTGCGGCAGGAGAATGCCGGCGATGAAGTTCTCCACCCGGTGGTGGACCGACTCGAAGAACGCCCGCTCGTAGCCGATCCAGACCTCCGGCGCGTCCTCCAGCATCCGGTAGCCCCACGTCTTGTCCCAGGTCACCGGCGGAAGCCCCTTCGCGGCGGCGACCTGACGCAGGTGCGCGAGCCCGGTGTGGACCTGCGCGCGGGTGCGCTCGGTGGCCGCCATCAGCTGGACGATCGTCAGACCGGCGGGACGGGCCTCCAGCAGGGCGGACAGGACGGCTTCGGCGTGGACGTGAGCGGGAACGCCCCGCCCCATCGCTACTCGCCCGAGCCCTTCAGCAGCTTCTGGAGCTGCTCGTCCAGGTCGACCTCGCCGCGGGTGACCGCGTTCTCGATCCAGTCCGCCGACGCCCGCACCCGTGTCAGTCCCCGCAGGATCGTCTCGCGTTCGGCGTCGTCGTAAGGCTCGCCGCGCAGGTTCGGCACGATCCTTCCGGCCGTGACGGTGAACTGCGTGCAGGCCGCGACCAGGTCCATGAACTGGGTGCTGTGCTCCATGCGGCGCAGCTGGTCCAGCTGCGGAGCCGCCTCCTCCTGCCCGTACTGGACCTGCTGGCGGAACTGGTCGAACTGCGCCTCGTTCACGGCATGCCTGGCCGTGTCGTCGGCCATGGCCTTCGAGGCGACTGCCGGGCGGCGCAGGAAGTCGGTGGCCACCCGCGCGGCGACCTGGTCGTCGGCAGCCAGGTCGTGGATCGCGTCCACCTTCTCCTGGACGCTCTCGGGAGTGTCGACCTTCCAGCCGACGATCCGTTTCGCGCTGTCGTGCGTCCAGCGTGCGGGCCCGCCGCGCGGGTTGGGCGGGGGGTTGTCGACCGCCTCGAACCGCTCCTGCCCGCCGGGGATGGACGCGAGGATCTTGTGGATGGTGTGGGAGACGCCCGTCCGCCGGCGTTCCTTCGGCCAGCGCGAGGCCACCCACCGGTAGTCCCGGACCGTCGAATAGGCCAGGCCGACGTCCTCGGCGAACATCCGGATCGCCTCACTGACCGTGAACAACTCCTCGCTCCCCGACGGGTTCGTACCCCCGTAGGAGCGCATCGGCTCGATCTCCAGGCCGGCGTCCCCGAGCTGCCACTGGACGCCGCTCATCGTCTCGACCCAGTCCCGCCCCAGCCTTACCAGCTCGTCGTAGCGCTGTCGGGTCACACTGCCGACCATCCCGGTCATCCGGACACCACCCCCACGAGCCCCGGGGACAACACCCTCGCGTGCCGTCAACACGCCCTGGAAACCCGTCACTTCGTACCCTCCGACCGCCTCGCCCGGCAGCCAAGGGCGTACGGCCCGGCGCCCGAAGCGGCCCCATCAGCACCGAACGCGCAGGCTCACACCCCGCCGGAGGGCGCGCGCCGCGTGTGCCAGGCCCGTTTGCGGCAGGCGGGAGAGCAGTAGGTTGCCGAGGCGGGATGTTCGACCCCGACCGTCCACGACGCGCCGCACTCTGGGCAGTTGGAGACCACACCGGCCCGGACCGCCTCGGTCCTTGCCCGCGCCCGCCGCATCCGCCGCCAGTGCTGTGACCGGCACGCGGATGAGCAGAACACCGCCGTCGACTTCGCCGACGGCATCAGCTGACCACCGCACCCGCGGCACAGCCGCGGCCCTGGGTCGTCGTCCATGACCACGACCAGCTTGAGCCGGGGCACCTTATCCCTGGACATGCGGACACCGTACGAAAGGGCGGAGGCCGTCGGGAGTCCCGGCGGCCTCTCAGCGGTCCTTCGGCCTGTCAACGTACGAGGCCGCCACAAGAAGACCGTGTGGAGACAGGCCCTGCCTCATCACGACGCGCGCATGGGGCAAGGTCACAGACGTGGCAACGATCCCGGCCATGCGGAGCTACTGCGCCGACGGGATTCGGTAGACGGAGACGTGAGAACGCGACTCGGCGGTGAATTCGGCGCCAGCCCAGTCCGCATGCCTGGTCTCCAGTTCGAACCCGGCCAGCTGAGCCATCAGGTCGAGTTCGGCCGGCCAGATGTAGCGGTGGGGACTACGGAACAGGTGTGCCTGCTTGGTCTCGTCGAACCGGAAGTGGTGCGACACGACGTGCTGACGCAAGACGTCGTAGGTCTGCACGCCGATGTAGCCGGGGGCGGACTGCCAGGCAGTGGCCGTCTGCCCCGGTGGGAGCTTGCGCAGCTCGGGTATCGAGAGCTCGATCACGAACCGCCCACCAGGCGTGAGGTGGCGGGCGGCATTGCGGAAGCACTCGACCTGCTCAGCCTGGGTGAGCAGGTTGGAGATCGTGTTGTACACGAGGTAGACGAGGGTGTACTTCCCAGGGGCGACGGCGGTCGCCATGTCACCAATGATGACTGGGATCGTTGCTTCATCTGCCTTGGTTCACAGTTGCTCCACCATCGGGAGCGACAGTTCGATGCCGGTGACAGAGACTCCTCGCCCGGCGAGCTGGACGGCTACCCGACCGGTCCCGATGGCGAACTCAAGCGCTTCTCCGCCACCTGCGAGCTGGGCGAGACGGTCCACGGTCGGTTCCAGGACCTCGGGCGCGAACATTCCGGAGTCGGGCGTGTCATAGCGCTGGGCGGTATCGGCGTCCCAGATCTTCTCCTGCTGCATTCCGTCAACACTCGCTGCTGGCCCATGCGATGTCCACCGAGTTTTTCAGACCGCTTGTCATGCAGGCATCAGGAACAGGCACTCAGGCCGAAGGCGGGCTCTGCCTGTCCCGCGTTCATGACGTCGGCTCGTCCGGCTCAGCGGGCCCGGTGGTCGCCGGCTCTGTGCGCACGGATGGCGGCGGACCGGGCAGGAGCCGGTGCGCGGGCCGATCGGGAGAGGTCATGCAGGCCGACAGCGGGCCGCCCGGCGCGCGGATCGCCGCCACGGCATGGGTGAGGAAGTCCCGGTGCCACACGAACAGGCCGGAGAGCCCGGCCTCGGGGTCCTTGTACTGCTGGTAAGCGAGCCACAGAGCGTGGAGCCAGGCCACGACGTCGTCGTGTTCCTGCCACTGCAGGCACCAGGGGGCCGCGGTGGTGACCTCCGCCCCGTAGACCGGGAGGAAGAAGTCGTCGACCCAGTCCGACAGCGCGTCGAGTTCGTCCTCGCGCTCCTCTCCGTCCAGTTCCAGGATCGGGCGGGGCTCCGGCGGCGCGGTCGGAGACGGCCCGCCGAGCCCCGGCATACCGAACGCGGCGAACGGCGATGCGCCCGGCATGGGTGCGGAGGCGAGATGGTCGAGGTGCTGGGCCTGCTGTGCTGACTGCTCTATGAGTCGTCGGACGCTCGCCTCGATTCCCTCCAGTTGCGGGTCCGGAATGCGAACCGGCTCCAACTCGCCGCCGTCCGCGGATTCTTTGGATTCGGGCATAAAAGGTACGGCCTCCTACGAGACGCGGAATGAGAGGAAAGCGGAAGCGGCGGCAAACGGGCCGGCCGGCGGAATGCAGCCAAGGGCCCCCAGCAGGTGCCGGTCACCGTAACGTCAGGCGCCGTTGCGGCTCAGACGGTGAGTGTCACGTCGTCCTGGGTGAGGGTTTCACGGATCGTCTCCGCGAGCCGGTCGGCCGCGACCGACGCGTAGTGCGGCGTTTTCTCCACGCCGATGAAGTCGCGGCCTTCCAGCAGGGCGGCGACGCCCGTGGAGCCGGAGCCGGCACAGAAGTCGAGCACCGTGCCGCCCTCGGGGCTGATCTTGACCAGCTCGCGCATCACCTCGACGGGCTTCTGCGTGATGTGCTGGCGCTTCGCCCCCGAGGGCTGCGAGGCACTGTAGAGGCCGGGCAGGTAGACGGGATTGCTGGAGCCGTCGATCGCCCCCTTCGACGCCCAGACGATGAACTCGCAGTTCTGGGTGAACCGGCCCTTCTGCGGCCTGGCCTGCGGCTTGTGCCAGGCCAGCACTCCGCGCCACAGCCACCCGGCCGCCTGGATCGCGTCGGTCGTGACGGGGAGCTGGCGCCAGTCGGTGAACAGCATCGCGGTGCCGCCGCTGCGTGTCAGGCGGTGGGCTTCGGTCATGATCTGCGTCAGCCAGAACCCGTAGCTGCGCTGGTCCATGTTCTCGCCGGTGAAGTCCGGCAGGGCGTGCTGGGCGTCGGCGGAGGTGTACTTCTGCTTCGCGGACCGGGTGGTGCGCTCTTTCGCGGTCCGGCCCCCGCTGTTGTACGGGGGGTCGGTGATGACGGAGTCGACGCAGTCGTCCGGCAGGCCGGCGAGAACGCTGAGTGCGTCACCCTGGTGCAGGGAAAAAGGCAAAGAGGAAACCCCAATTCGAGTGTGGAAGCGTGGAGGGAATACCTGTCTCGCGCAGGAGCCCTCGGGCGCCGAAATTCGGGCGGGCCAAAGCCCGAGGCCGCGGACCGAGGAGGGCGAGGGGATCCCAAAAACTGTAGAGGCGAATCCGCCGACGACCAAGAAGTGCGTTGCCAAGGTGCCGAATTCCGGCACCTCACGCCGACTTTTTGGTCAACCGCCCATCCGCGCCTACTGTTTTTGAACCGCCCGGCGCACACCGCCGTCGGCTACTGCCCGCCACGCCTCCGGAGGTTTCCTCTTGCCCCGGCACATCTAGCCCACGGTCCGGCCACGCGGAGCGAGCGGCAACTCGCCCACGCCGGCCCGTTCCGATCGCCCACCCCGGCCGCCGCGCCCTTCCACCCCGCCTCGCGCACCCGGCACGCCGGACACCGCATCCCGAAGGACACGTCCATGACGTCTCGCTACCCACCGCTGCCCGAATTCGCCGACCCGCGAGTGATCCGCTCCGGTTGAAGGCGCTCGCCGCCGGCATCGGCGTCGTCTTCCTCTCCCCGATCCTGATCGCCAGCACCGGCATGATGCTGGCCTCCTCCGCCGAAGCCGTGAAGACCAGCAGCTCCTTCAACAGCTGCCTGACCGACATCGACACGGACAAAGTCGCCGAGCAGGTCACCAAGATTCTCGACGGCGCCTCTGGCAAGAACGTCCACATCGAGGGCCTGGACCTGCCCGCCGAGCAGGTCCCCAACGCCCAGACGATCGTGGCCACGGGCATCAGCCTCGACGTCCCCAAGAAGGGCCAGATCATCGCGCTCGCTACGGCGATGCAGGAGAGCCGGCTGCGCAACCTCGGCTCCGGCGACCGCGACTCCCTCGGCTTGTTCCAGCAACGTCCCTCGCAGGGATGGGGCAGCGCCCAGCAGATCCTTGATCCGGTCTACGCCTCCGAGCAGTTCTACAAGCACCTGCTCAAGGTGAACGGCTGGCAGCAGATGACCGTCACCCAGGCCGCGCAGGCCGTCCAGAAGTCCGGGCTGCCGGACGCGTACGCGCAATGGGAGAACCTGGCCACCGCGCTACAGGAAGCCATCGCCAAGACCTTCCCCGGCAACGGCAACAACCCGGACGGCAAGGATCCAAGCCAGGACAGGCCGCCCGTGACCGGCACCACCTGCACTCAGGACGGCTCCGGCTTCGGCCGCATCCCCGAAGGGAGCGTTCCGAAGGGATACACGATCCCCAAGGACGCCGACCCGAAGGCACGCAAGGCCATCGAATGGGCGATGCACCAGCTCGGCACGCTCTACCAGTGGGGCGGATCCTGCACCAACGCGCACGGCCCCGACCCCATGGGCCGCTGCGACTGCTCCAGCCTGATGCAGCAGGCATACGCGCACGCCGACGTCACCCTCACCCGCACCACGTACACGCAGGTCAACGAGGGCAAGGCGGTCTCGCCCGGCCAACTCCAGCCCGGTGACCTGATCTTCAGCCGCGGCAGCGCCGCCCGTCCCGAGCACGTCGGCATGTACATGGGCGAGGGCCTCGTCATCGAGGCGCCACGCACCACCAAGCCGGTCCGGATCACCCCGATCAAGGACTGGGCCATCCTCGCCGCCCGCCGCGTCCTCTGACGCCGCCCCCGCCCGGCACCGCTCCGGGCGAGCCACCAAGGAGTCCCGCCACAGCCATGCCCCTCCCCCTCGCAGACCGCGTCATCCAGCTCGCCTACGACCCAGGAATCTCGCCCAAGGGCGGCGGCCTGCCCGGCCTCGCCGTGCTGAAGAACGTCGTCAACAGCATCAACCTGTTCGGGATCATCGCCGTCGTCGGCGCCCTCGCCGTCTCGCTCGGCGTATGGGCCTGGGGCCACCACACCGGCGGCCACCAGGCCGAGGCCAACGGCAAGAAGGGCGCCGTCGTCGCCGCGGGCGCCGCCCTCGGCCTCGGTGCCGCCAACGGCATCGTGAGCTTCTTCTCGGCCCTCGGGTCGCAGGTCCACTGATGCGGACACGATTCCCCTCCCTCTCGCTGTCCTCGTACGGCATGGGCTGGTCGGCCAACCGGCGCATCGCGATCGTCGCTCTGATCGTCGCCGCCCTGCTCGCCAGCGCCGGCGTCGTCGCCTTGCTGTCCGGCGGCGGACGTAGCCAGCAGGCCCCGGACAGCGCCGCGTCAGCTCCGGCGCACAGCCCGTCCTCCTCCGAGGCCGCGCCGGAGTCCGCCACCAGATCGGGGTCGGTTCCCAAGCCGCCGCAGATCGCCGAGCCGGTCGCCTACGCCAAGGCGGCGGCCCAGATGCTGTGGTCCTACGACACCCGCGACACCAGCCGCGACCAGCAGCTCGCCGGCATGCGGGCCTGGATGACCAGCGAGACCAGGTACGCCGACTGGGCCTCCGTCTCCGGCCAGGTTCCCGATCCGGTGCTGTGGTCGCGGATGGCCGACCAGGACCAGCACGCCAGTGCCGGCGTCACCGAGGGCCACTACCCCTCGGCTTTCAAGGAGGCCCTGGCCGACGACCCGTCCGCGATCACCGAGGCGTACATCTACGTCGTCACCGTCAACGGCAAGCAGCAGATCGTCTGGAAGAAGGGCGGCGTCGGAGCCGAGGAACGCGCGGTGACCCTCGCCGTGCAGTGCCGTCCCGACCACGACTGCACTCTCGCCGCCATCGCTCCGAGCGTCACGCAGTGACCCGCTTCTGACCCAAGATTGGAGAAGTAACTCCCCCGTGGGTTTCTGTGATTACCCCCTGGCCGACAAACTGTGTGCGGTCGGTGACGCGGTGGATTTCGCCTCGGACCCCGGCAAGGCCATCGGTGACTGGATGGCGAAGTCCGCAGGTGAACTGGCAGCCGCCGCAGCCGACTTGGCTGCCGAGGCGGTCGACACCACCACGAAGGTCGACCTGAACGCCGCATGGTTCGTCGACAACTACGAGATGCTGTTGCCGTTGGGCCTGACCATGCTGGTCGCGACGTTCTGCGCGCAGCTGGTCCGGGCCGCCGTCAGACGCGACGGACAAGCCCTGGCACAGGCGTTCACCGGCACCATGAGCGGCGTCCTGTTCGCCTTCTGCGCCATCGCCTTCACCACGGTCGCCGTCGAGGTGGTCGACGCCGTCTCCGACGGCCTGTTCAAGACGGCGCACCTGAACATCGAGTCGGCCGTACGCCGCATCGTGAAGGTCAATCAGATCGGGTCACTGGCCGGCCTGGGCTGGCTCGTCCCGGTCGTCGCCGGCCTCGGCGCCGCCATCGGCGCCTTCCTCTACTGGTGCGTCATGATGGTCCGCAAGGTCGGCATCCTCGTCATGGTCACGCTGGCCGTCTTCGCGTCCGCCGGCGGCGGCTGGGAGGTCGCCAGACGCTGGCGCAAGGGCTGGATCGAGGCCACCGCCACCCTCGTCGTCTCCAAGCTCCTGATGACCGTGATCTTCGTACTCGGCATCGCCGCCATGGGCAAGACCGAGGCCAAGGACGGCATCGCCGCTCTGGCCGACGTCATGTCCGGCATCGTGATCATGGTCCTGGTGCTGCTCTGCCCGTACGCCGTCTTCAAGTTCGTGCACTGGGCAGCCGACGGCACTGACGGCGAGTCCATCCACCGGGCCGGCGGCGCCGGAGCGCAGATCGCCAAGGCCCATGCCGAGAAGGCCGCGCGTAAGGCCGCCGCGGCTGCGGCCACCGCCGGAACCGGTGGCGCGGCAGCCGGAGCGGGCGCCGCCCCGCAGGGTCCCGACGCCGGTGGCGGGGGCGGCTTTCCCGGCGACATCGCCGCCAACCCGACCGGCGGAGGAGAGGGCAAGGAAGGCTCGCACGGTGGTGGAACGGGCGTCTCTTCCGGTCTGGAGAGGGCCGTCCAGCCCGCGCCGACGCGCGTGTCCAACGACACCAGCGGCCAGGTGGGCGGCAGCCCGGGGCCGGGCGGATCCGGCGCGAGCGCCGCGTCCGGCCAAAGTGACAGATGGCGGTCCACGGCGCCGACCACAACCCCGCCACCGCAGGGTGCACCGCCGCCCTCCGGCTCGCAGAACGCCACGTCCAGCGGGTCGGCCTCACCGCCGCTGCCACCGACCGGTCGCTGATCCCCTGCCCGACTCCCGGGGGCGGGACGTGCACGCTGCCTCCCGCCCCCGGGTTCCGCCCGCGTCTCCAGGACCCGCCCCTTGACTGATTTCTCCGTCGCCCCGGTCACGGTGAAGTTCCCGCACCGGTCCCGCCGTGGCATCCTCCTCGGTCTCTCTCTGCCCCAACTCGTCCTTTCGTCCGGCATGTTGACGCTGTTGCTGATGACGGTGATCTCCACCGGGCTGCTCGGCGCCGTCGCCCTGACACCGCTGTGGGCGGCATCCGGTGCGCTCGTCGCGATCCGGCGGCACGGCCGTTCTCTCATCGACTGGGCTCCGATCGTCGCCCGCTACGCACACCGCCGCCGTACCGGCCAGAGCCTCTGGCTCGCCCGGCCCGTCACCCGGCCCCGGCAGGACGGTGTCCTGCACCTGCCCGGCACCGCCGTCTCCCTCAAGGTGGTCACCCCCGGCGACTCCGCCAACCAGGCCGGGGCCGTGCACGACCCGCACCGGCAGACCCTGACCGCCGTCGCACGCGTCACCTCCCGCGCGTTCGCCCTCCTCGACCCAGCCACCCAGAACCACAACGTCGCCAGCTGGGGACGGGCCCTGGCGGGCATCGCCCGCACCGGGCACATCGCCACCGTGCAGGTGCTGGAACGTACCGTCCCCGACAGCGGCGACACCCTCATCCGACACTGGACCCACAACGGGCAGCCCCAGACCCCGGTCGCCGGACAGATCTACTCCGAACTGGTCGCCTCCGCAGGACCTGCCGCAGCCCCGCACGAGAGCTACCTCGCCATCTCCCTCGACCTGAAGGCCGCCCGGCGCCTGATCTCGCAGGCCGGCGGAGGGCTGCCCGGGGCGTTCACCGTCATGGTGCAGACCACCGCGTCCGTCGCCCAGGCCGCCCGCAACGCCGGACTTATGGTCACGGGCTGGCTGACCGCGCGGGAGATCGCCGCCGTCATCCGCACCGCCTACGACCCGAAGGCGCTCGCCGCGCTCCAGCAGTGGTCCGAGACCGGTCGCGCCGAGGCCGACCCCGCCGCCGCCGGGCCTGTCGTCCAGTTCGAGGAGTACGACCGCCTCGCCACGGACAGCGCACGGCACGCGACGTACTGGGTGGAGAACTGGCCGCGCACCGAAATGGGAGCCGGGTTCCTGCACGGGATCATGTTCACGGCCGGCGTGCGCCGCAGCCTCTCCCTCATCTACGTGCCGCAGGGACTGGAGTCCGCGCTGCGGGACGTCCAGCGGAAGAAGGCCGCGATCATCGCCGACGCCAACGAACGCGCCCGCCGGGGGCAGGTCGACTCCGAAGAGGATTCCGTCGAGTACGCCGACGTCAAGACGCGTGAGCGCCAGCTCATCGCCGGGCACGCGGACGTGGCCCTGACGGGCCTGGTCACCGTCACGGCCGAGACCGACGCCCTCCTGGACGCCGCTTGCGCGCAGATCGAGACCCATGCCGTCACCTCGGGCGTCGACCTGCGACGGCTCAACTACCAGCAGCCCGACGCCTTCGCCCTCGCCGCGCTCCCGCTCGCCCGCACCGCGCTGTGACCCGGGCCCGCGCACCGTTCTTCGATCATCCGCGACGAAACACTCGTCGCCGCCCCTGCCTCCGGGCAGGAAGGACCAGCCACCTTTGACCTCTCGCACGCGTCCGGGCGACGCGCACCCCTACCTCCGCGCCGCGAGCGCCGGAGTCCGCCACCACACGCGGGCACTGGCGCCGTCGGAAGTGAACCCGCCGCGGTCGGCGGACCGCCTGCACCTTGACGTGCTGCACGCCCACCTCAGCGCCCTGCTCCAGCTCCTGGATCGGCTCGCCGAGAACACCCGGCCTGAGCATCCCGCCGCCGGCCGCCGCCTCGCCACCGCGCACACCCGCCTCTGGCAGGCCACCAGCGAGGTCCACTCCGCCTTCCACCTGCTACCCAGCGACATCGCAGCAGAAGCCGAGCTGAGCGCATGCCATCCCGAGCGGCTGCCCGAGGGGCTGCCCGTGCTGACGATCTGCCAGCGTCACCTCGCCGCCGGGCACATCATCCGTCGCAAGACCACCCCCGCCGACCTCCGCCCGCACACCACGGCCTGCGTGCGATGAGCACCACCCGCAGAAACGACGGCCCCCGACGCGCCTCCGCCAGCCCGCTCTTCACCCCCCACGGCACCGACCGTGCCAGCCGCAAGGCCGCCCGCCGCCGGCTCGCCGAAGCCACCGTCACGGCCCGCGCGAAAGCCAGCGCCCACCAGGCCGAAAGCACCTCCACCGAGCATAAGATGCCCGCCGCGCTCTACCCTCCGAGCGGACGTCCCGGTCCCGCCTCCGCCCGCCAGAACCGGCTGAAGCTGCCCGCCCACCGCATGACGACCGCCGTGGCCGCCGGCGCCTACCCCTTCCTGGCCGAAGGCGGACTCGGCGCCGAGGGCATCTACATCGGGCGCGACGTCCACGCCGAGGCGTCGTTCGTCTTCGATCCGTTCGCCCTGTACGGCAAGATCGAAGGCTTCACCAACCCGAACCTCTTGCTCGCCGGAGTGATCGGCCAGGGCAAGAGCGCGCTCGCCAAGAGCTTCGCCCTGCGTTCGGTGGCCTTCGGATACCGCGTCTACGTGCCGTGCGATCCGAAGGGTGAGTGGACGCCGGTGGCGGAAGCCCTCGGCGGCCGGTCCGTCGCCCTCGGCCCGGGACTTCCCGGCAGGCTGAACCCGCTGGACGCGGCCCCGCGCCCGGAGAGCGTCTCCGAGGCCGACTGGGTCGGCGAGATCCGCAAACGGCGCCTGCTCCTGCTCGGCTCGCTGGCCCGGACCGTGCTGGGCCGGGACTTGATGCCCATGGAGCACACCGCCCTGGACGTCGCCCTGGACAGCGTCGTCACCCGCGCCGTCAACGCCGGCCGCACCCCGCTCCTCGGCGACATCGCCGCCACCCTCAACAACCCCGGCGCGCTCGACGAGGCCGCCGCGATGATGTCGGGCCGACTCGGCGACGCCGCCCGCGACCTCGCCCACGCGATGCGCCGCCTCGTCCACGGTGACCTGGCCGGCATGTTCGACGCCCCCTCCACCGTCACATTCGATCCCCGCGCGCCGATGCTCACCATCGACCTGTCCCAGCTCGGCGGCTCCGGCGACGACACCGCCCTCGTCCTGGCGATGACCTGCGCCTCCGCCTGGATGGAATCCGCCCTCTCCGACCCGAACGGCGGCCGGCGCTGGATCGTGTACGACGAGGCATGGCGGTTGATGAGACACGTCGGTCTGCTGCAGCGCATGCAGGCCCAGTGGAAGCTGAGCCGCGGGCTCGGCATCGCGAACCTCATGGTGATCCACCGGCTCAGTGACCTGCTCACCGCCGGCGACGCCGGATCGCAGGGGCGCGCCCTGGCCGAGGGGCTTCTCGCAGACTGCTCCACTCGCATCGTCTACCGCCAGGAGACCGACCAACTCCACGCCGCAGCCTCGCTGCTCGGCCTGACCTCCGTCGAAATGGATGCCATCGCCCACCTCAACCGAGGGCGTGGCCTGTGGAAGGTCGCCGGACGATCTTTCATCGTGCAGCACCTCCTGCACGCGCACGAGCTGGCGCTCTTCGACACCGACGCTCGCATGCACTGAACCGCAAGAGGCTCATGACACCCGATATCCAGCGCGAACTGATACCTCGCAACGACACTCTCCACCTCATCGGCACGCTCAACGCGATGAAGGCCAAGTTCGCCGACAGCGCCCAGCAGTGGCAGCTGTTGGACGAGAGCGGAGACGTGCCGGCCAAGCCCTCCTCCACCGAACTGTTCCAGCACGCCGCCGGCGCACAGGACCTCTCCCGCGACGTTGTCCGGCTCACTGGCGACTTCGCCGCGAGCCCGCACAGCACGAACCGAGCAGGCCGGGCCACCCTGGCCCGCCTCGCAACGGCGAGCACCATGTCGGCCCACGCGGCATCGCACTTCGCGGAGACTGCGGAGGCCTCCCTCGTCCTGCCGGGCGCCGCCAGCCCAACCGACCAGCGCTACCTCAAGAACCGCATGGTCATCGACCACGCCACGGCCCGCGCCTACCTGCGGCGCACATCGGAATCCCTCCGTGACGCCGCCAAGGAACTCGACGACCACCTCGACTTCCACCGCTTCTTCCCCGCGCCCTCCCACAGCGAGAGCCCCGTGCCGCCGCCCCGGCCGGGCGGTCGCCACCGCTGACCTGGGCCGACCCCCACCCCTTCAAGGAGTCCCCTGAACCGCCCCGCCCACTTCAGCGACGCCGACTGGACCGCGTACCAACAGCGCCAAGCAGAGCACGACCTCATGGCCCAGATCGCCGACCGCGAAGCCCAGATGGAACACGACCTGATCGCCACTTACGACCAGTCCGAACTCGATTTCAGTCCGGTTCCGAAGCAGGAAGCCAACCCCGCTCACCAGACACCTGCGCCGCACCCCACGTCGGCCTCCCGCAGGAGGAGCCGTGGCCGCTGACGAGACAAGTACCCCAGACGCCCGCCGCGTGGCTCCGCTCGCACCGCTTCCCGATCATCGCAACGTGGACACCCCGTGGTGGCAGGAGCTGTGGCGCCGCCATGCGCACATCACCACACCACTGCGAGAGCGCGGGCTGGAGTGCGACATCGAGTTCGGCCTCAGCGCCTACATCGTGCGCGTGTCGCTCCCCGACGACAGCTACCTGATCATCGGCCCGCCGCAGGAGCCCCCCTCCGAGCGCCCGCCCGGAAATCCGGAGGGCTGGATCGCAACCCGTGAGCACCCCGACGACCAAGCACCGTTCGAGGTGTTCTACGACTCGGCACCCTCTGCCGACCCGAGTGTCCCTGAGCGCCCCGAGGCGCGGCACGGCAGCAGCGCCGCGCCCCTGATCGAAGCAATCGACCAGCGACTCACCCAGCTCGGGCTGCTGCCACATCCCGTCCCACCCACCGCAAGCGCGCTCGCGTCCACCGCGACGCCAACGCCTCACGCACCCGAGACCCCGAACACCCGCGACACCGCGGACGGCACCACCGTCTACGTCTACGGCGACGCCCTTTGCGCGCTGACCGACCAGCTCAACGCAACCGAGTCGCACGCTGACGCCGCCGCCCTCCTGCACCAGATCCTGGACCCGGTCAACGGCCTGCTGGAACAACTCAGCGACTTCTTCGAGGCGGCCGGAAAGAAGGCCAAGGAAGCCGAGCAGGTCGACGGCTTCGATCTGTCGCACGACCTCGCCGACGCCGCCGCCGAGATCCGCGCCCTCGGGGAGGTCCTGCACGTGGCCGAGGACCGGATGCGGGCGCTAACCCGGCTCGTGCCCGCCCCTCAGCTCACGTCCGCCCCAGACCGTCCGCCGTCCCTTTCCCCGCGAGTCCTCCCGGTGGCGCAGCCGCGGCACACGCACTGACTCCGGACCACCGCCTACCTCCAGGAACACATGACCTCACCCCGCACCGACCTGTCCGCCTTCGCTGCCGGTCTGGCCGCCCGTCTGCCCGGCACTTGGACCAGCAAGTATCAGCGCCACGCGCAGCATGCGGACCGATTCCCCCGCACCGAGCGGCTCTGGGACACCGGCTACGTCGACTACATCGTCAGCCAGTACGTCCTCACCCACGACGCCGTACTCCACGGGCCCGGCGACCAGCGGCTGTACGTGGCCGACCGGCCCCGCGACCCGCACCAGTTCGTCGTCGCCCCGCTCACCCCAGACGGCATGCACATCAAGCCCCACCACTTCGCCGCGGTCGAGGAACCCAACGGCATCGCCGTTCCCAAGGACCCCGCGCGGGCGGCGGCACGAGTCACCCGGCGCGTGCTGCCCCGCTACGAACAGGCCCTGCAACAGGTGCTCGCCAACGCGGCGGACCAGCCCGACCCCCCGCACAGGCCCGGCCCGCCGCAGGTCGACCAGGTCCTCACCCTGACCCTGTACGGCGACGGAGCCCTCGGCGCGCCGTACAAGAGCGTGCCTGCCGATGCCCGCATGACGCTGTACGCCCATGGCTTCCAGTACGACCCGCACCAAGCAGCGTTCCTCCTGCCCACCTCATACGGGGACAGCGGTCGCGCCCTTCGCGTCCACGGCGTGGTCCAACAGCTCACGGCCAAGGGCATCGGCGTGAACCTGCGCCACTAGGCGCCCACCACCAGCGCCGCCCTTCCGCCGACGGCACCGAAGACCGCACCAACGACCAGCCATACACGCTGATTCCCTCCCCTCCGCATCCTGGAGCCTCCATCCGCATCGCTCGCCCGACCTTGCCGCTGTTCGTCGGCGCCACCGTCCTCGCCGTGGCCCTCACCGGCTGCGCTGAGGACGACGGCACCGCCCGCGCCCATCAGACGCCCAGTGCCAGCACCGCCCCGAAGCCCGCTCCGAGCCTCAGCGCCGCCCAGGCCCGCAACGTGATCACCCACTACTCGAAGATCAACAACGAGGCCAACGCCGACCGTAACCGGCACCTGCTCGACACCGTCGAGGACGGCCCGCTGTACGCGATGTCCCTCTCCGACTACACCGAGACTGAAGGGCTTTCCGCGGCGGACCGCAAGCCGTACAAGCCGTGGTCCTACGACTTGGTGAACGCCAAGCTGTACATCCCGCGCCTGGCCGCCGGGCAGGACCGCTGGTTCGCCGCCGCGCTCTCGGACGAGAAGGGCAAGGCCCCCTCGCGTCTGGGGGTGTTCGCCGAACGACCCCAGCACCAGCGATGGGAGCTGGTGTCCGTCGTCGACCTCGACAGCCAGAAACTGCCCGACATCGCCCTCGACCGGGACGGGTACGCGACGGCCGTCGCCTCGAACGGCAACAAACAGCTGGCGGCCGGCGCCGACCTGCTGCGCACAGGTGTAATCGACAACTTCGCCACCGGAGGCACGAACACCGGAACGAAACTCTTCGCGCCGACCAAGGCGAGCAAGCGGCAGATCGAGGTCCACGACAAGACCGGCACCCGCTACGGCAACCAGGCAACCACCGACTTCGCCAGCGCCTATAACCCCTACAAGGACGCCTACGCCCTCAAGACCACCGACGGCGGCGCGCTGATCCTCTTCTCCCACACGCACACCCAGACCGACGCCGTCGCGCACTCCGGACTCCAGATCAACCCCGGCAAGGACGACCGGACCTGGCTCCACGACGTGCCCCGCACCTCCATCACGTACACGTTCGTGTGCAACGACGCCGCCACCGTCCCCGCGAAGTCCGGGCCGTCTCACCTGATCGGCTACACCTGCGCCCGCACCGACGCCTCCGGCCCCCCGGTCCCCTCCTGGTCAAACCCTGCGTAGACGCGTCCCCTCCCACGAGCCACACACCGCCGCGATGACGGCCGAACGCCCCCACAGCCCCTTACTCGATCCGGAGAACTCCCTGTCCACACGCTCCTTCATCGCCCGCCCCACCGACGGAACGGGGTACAGCGGCATCCACGTCCAACTCGACGGCGTACCCAGCCACCATCTGCCTCTCCTCCTGGCCGCCTACCAGCACCGGTTCGGACGCGACCTGGAGGCCATGTCCCGCCACCTCATCGACGATGTCGCTGTCGGCTGGGACGAGCTGGGCACCGATCTCCTCGACGATGCCCCGCCCACGCTCGTGGCCGCACTGACCGGCGGCGAGCACTGGCCCAGCCGTACCCTCGACCGCCTGATCACCCCGGACGGCTTCCCGCCGGTACGCATGACGGTCACCGACGAGACCGCCGACGAGCAGGACATGCAGTGGGGCTACATCCTTCGCGAAGAGGGAATCGAGGTGATCAGCCTCCTCCACGAGGACGTCGGACCAGTCGTGGACTGGGCCACCGACCCCCGCACCGCCTTCAGCGACCACCCGGCAGCCTGGTCCTCCCTCCACCCCGCGCCGGCCATCCAGGCGCCGCGCAGCACGCCGCCCCAGAGCGTTCCCGCCGCACCCCCGGCCAAGGCCAGCACCACGCGCCCCGCCACACGCCGCTAGATTCCCCTCGTCTTCCCGGAGCCTCCCCTGCCCCAGCACACCACGCCCCCGATCACCGTCGTCATCGCCAGACGCCTATACGAAGACCGGCTCGACTCCCTGACCGCCGTGCACACCAGCCTCACCCGACAGTCCGTGCCGTGGGAGGCCCTGATCGCACTCGACGGTGCCACACCCGACCACCTGCCGGCCCCTCTCACGCAGGACCCCCGCACCCGCACTCTTGCTCTGCCCCGCCCGGTCGGCGCCGACTGCGCCCGGAATCCGGCACTCGTCCACGGTCAAACCCCGCTGGCGGCGGAGGCCCGAGAAGATGTCCGGCAGTACGGCCGCAGCCTCCGCGCTGTCGTGGGCCGCGGCGAGGACCTGGTCCATGGCTGAGGCACAGATCATCCTGTCGCGCAGCCGGGATTCGGGCCTGGTCGCCATCGCCGCGGGCGAGCGGTACCCGTGGGCGCACACCGCCCTCGCGGAGACCGGCTTCCGCCGGGACGACGAGAGCGTCTACCACCTGCCGGCAGGCGGCAGCGAAGCCACAGTGGTCGATCTGGTCACGTGCGCGAAACGACACCGCACCAGCGTGCACGCGAGCAGCCGGCGCTTCATCGGCGACGCGGCCCGCGACCTCGCCGGCCTCCTGCCCGGCCAGTGGAGCGCGTCGGTCGAGATCTACTCCCACCCCGCCTGGCAGGAAGACCTCGTGCCCTGGATCTGGGACAGCGGCGAACTGGGCCGTGCCGTCCAGAGCGAGCGGATTCCCTACGCCGCCACGCTCACCGACACGGTGCACGGCACCACGCTGCTGCTCGTCGAACGCCCCGGCCATCAACTCGACTATCTGGTCGGCGCCTTCGCCCCGGAAAGCCTCGAAACCGGCTACGGCGATCCGCACGCCCCGCGCAGTATCGTCCTGCCGCCGGTCGCCGGACGGGCAGCCCGGGCGGTCGCCGACCGGTACCTGCCCTCCTACGAACAGGCCGTCCACGCCCGCCAAAGCGCAGCCATCGCCGCCGCACTCGAAAGCATCCGCTCCGAGCGCGACACCTGGCAGACCGTGATCGCCTCCGCCCGCTACAGCGACGCCACCCCGCTCAGCGCCGCCGTCCTCGGCGCGGCGACCGAGGAGTTCCTCGACCACTCCTGGCGCAGTTTCCTCACCGTCATCGACCACGCACCGACACTGATCGACCGGTGCCACCCCGCCAGCAGCCCGTGGCCCGACGACGCCGCAGCGCTGTCCCGCCTGACCGATGCTGTGACCGACGCCGAGTCCCTGCTGGACGACGTCGTCCACGGCAGCCCCCTTCCGTCGCAGGAGCGCAATAGCCGGGCATGGCCGGCCATCGAGACCTGGCTCACCGACGGCGAGATCTTCCTGCGCCAAGCCCGCGTGAGCGCACCCCGCCGACGCCCGGTCCTCCCCGTCTCCGCGCCGGTCCGCTCCCTTGCCGCGGCCCGTCCCGCGCACCGCGGCCACTGACAGCTCCGCACCGACAACGTGAGGAGAACACCGCCCCCTTGCAACCCGGCACCCACTTCGCCTTCGGCGCCCACGACACGCACGGATTCGTCGCCTCCTTCACCTCCGCCATGCCCACGCACCTCGCCCACTGGTACCTGCAGCGCGAGCAGTTCGAGCCCGTCCCGGGTGAAGCTGGCCTGTACCGGCTCAGCGAGCCCGAGCGCGACGGTCAACGCCGCACGCGCCAGGCCGTCCACGATCTCCGTCGCCAAGGCTGCACCGTGCAGGCCGACATTCGCCTCGACCCGGCCGTCTCCGCCAGCCCACCACACCCGGTCCAGCCGAACAGAGTCCACGGGCGCCACGGCCGTCTCGCCCAGGCCGCCGCCGGCCGAACCACGCAGCGCGCCACACCGCCCACCACCTCCCCGCCGTCGGGCCGGCCGGTCCCACCGGAGCCCGCTTACGCACCGACCGTCCACCTGAGGCCCCGGGGCGGCGGGCGGCCTCGATGACGTCCGCAAGCAACCCGGCCCCCGACGGCGCCCTGTCGGCTGCCCCCGAACCCGCTGACGGTGCACGCGACTTCCGGCTGCGCATGGCGGTCATCGACCGCGAGACCGAGGCCGCGCTCGACCTCACGCGCGACCGCTACGGCCGCACCGTTCACGAAGGCGCCGCGGCAGCCGCACGAGCCCACCGCAGCACAGCGGCCGTGAAGGCATACACCACCCACCTCGCCCCGCACGCCGACTCTCTGCTCGATGCCGCCCGCCGCGCGCTCGACGAGCTGCCACCTGCCCGGCACGTGGCGGGGTGGCGGGCAGTGCTGGACGGCCTGGCCGTCTCCGCCGCCGAGATCCGCCGGGCGCTGGACCGGCCGGCCAGCCCCGGCTCGGCAGCCGAACCCATGCAGCACGCGGTCCTGTGGCCACACTTTGCCGCCTGGGCGGATCACAGCTTCATCGTCAGCAACCTCGCCGACCAGAGCGATGGCCAGCACCACAAGGCCCCGCTGACTGGAGAGGACCAGCGGAGGTGGACCGAGAGGGCGCAGGCCGCGAAGAGGCGCGGCGAACTGGAGCTGACCGAGTCGTGGTACGCCGCCGACGGACAGCCGATCACCCTCGCCCATCTGATCGAGGACGACGACTCGACGCTGGTCGCGCTGCGAGGCGACCCGGACGCACCGGGCTGGCAAGTGATCGGGCACTACGCCCACGAATACGAGGCGGGGAAGGCACTACCAGCCCCGGTCCCGCCAGGTGTGCTGCGCGCCGATGTCTCAGGGTTAAACCGGCCCGAGCTCGCCCCTGAAATCTCGCTCCAGGAACTCATCCGGGATGTCGTGGATGCCCAGCACGCCGGTGACGCGTCCAACGCTCTCCTCAGCGCTACCCAGCGCGGATACGCCGCAGGGCCGATGGTCCGCCTCCAGGAACTCCTGCAAACCAGCGGCCAGTTCGCCGACGCGCTGGAGACCGTGAAGGGCCGGCAGATCGCCGCCCGTCTCACCGCGCTCGGCCGGCAGGTCGAGTTCCTCACCCGCGAAGTCGAAGAAGCGGCTGAGGACCTCGGCGCGACCGTCGCTGTCCTGCCTCCCCACCGCACCCCCGTGCTGCGGGCCCGCCCGCGCTCCGCCGTGGACACCGCACCCCCCACGCCGCCGCCTCTCGCCAGCACGCCCTCCCGCCATCGCTGAGCACCGAGAAGGCACCGGTCCCTGGTTGCAGCCCGGGTCGGCGTGCGCTCCCGCAGCCGTCGCGGCCTTCGCTCTCGTGGCCCCGCCGCGCCGACGCTTCGGTCCAGCCGGACACCTGGACCAGTACGGCCGACACCATCGTCCGTCCCGAGGTTCAACAAACGCCCTGATCAGGGGCGCAGCCCCACCCACTTTCCAACCCTATTAAGGAGTTCCCATATGGCCGTCCGCACACAGTGGACCGTCGAGCATTCCTGCTCCCACCAGGTCGTCCATGACCTGTCCAACCGTCCCGCCGACAAGCGGGCCGGTTTCGCCCGCTGGCTCGCGGCCAAGGACTGCACCGACTGCTGGAAGGCGGCGCGCGACGCCGACACCGAGTCCAAGGAGGAGTGGCTCGCAGGCAAGCGCGCCGCGGAGCAGGAGGCGGCCCTCGCGTGGGCGAAGCAGTTCGACATGCCGCAGTTGGAGGGGCCGGAGAAGGCCCTGGACTGGGGTGAGCGATCCCGCCACCAGCTGATGACGGCCGCGCACACCGCGCTGGTCGTCGAGGGCAGTTGGGACGAGGCGGACTGGGCGGAGCTGGAGGAGAAGGCCCGTGCCGTCTCCCGCGCCGGGTGGTGGATCGACCAGCGGGACGCAGAGGGCACCGACGTGCTCGAACTCCTCGACGCGGCCACCGAGGCGGACCGCGGGACGGAGAACCCGTTCCGCTGACGGCGGCGGAACATAGCCGGTGATCGCCGGTTAGCCAAACCGGCGTTCCTCCGGACCATTGTTCCTCCCGCCCCGCCACCGATTGCGTGGAAGGAACCGCATGTCCCAGCCCCCGCCCACTTGGGCGTTCGCGCCTATGCCCGACCCGCTCACCCCCCACCGGGACATCACGCACCAGCACTTCCAGGCCGGTGACAGCGTCGTCGTCCTCAAGGGGGTGACCGGCGGGGAACTGTGGGGAGACGCGATGCGTGTCGTCGCCCCGTCCTGGCACACCCCGACCGACGAGGACGGATGGCGGCTGCGTGATGCGACCGGCGGCGCCCAGTCCTACGTCACCGCCCACCCCCGCTATCTCGTGCATCTCTCGCGGCGCTGCCCGGACTGCCTGATCCACCTGCGGGCCATGGAGGACGTTCTTCTTCCGCGGTTCGCCGGCCGTGACGAGCTGATCGACTGCGGCTGGTACACCACCACCGTCCTCAACCAGCTCGTACACATCGCCGACATCCGGGGCGGCAGGTGATTCCCTGGCTCCATGAGCGGACCCACACCCCGCACGACCGGCTCGCCGAGGCGCTGGGGCGGCCGGTCTCGCCGAACGAGGGCCTGACGGAGTATACGGTCGTCGCCCACTGGCCGGGCCTGGACTACTTCACCCTGGACGACGAGCAGAGGACCTGGACGTCCGTCCAGTGGGCCGAGCACCTCGAAGACCCGTACCTGGAGCATCCGTTCGCCGCCGGCCCGGATGATGACCGGCGGGCGATCCTCCACGTCGACGTCCAACTTCACCCGGACGACCGGGAGCTGACCGGCTCCGAGTGGGCCGAGGCCGCCTTCCGGCTCGCGCGGGCCGCCGGTATCGAGATTCCCGGCAAGGAGCACGGCTGCCGGTGGATCGCTGTGCAGGCGCAGCCCCGGCGCCTCGACCTGATCGCCAACCTGATCCACCTCGACGGCGCGTGGCACGCACCGCCCGCAGACATCGTGCGGCGCCTTGCGGACGAGGCGCGCCGCATCGAGCAGGACCTCCGCCTGATCCCCGTACACACCGGGCCCACGGCGCGGCCCGCCCTCCGCACGGCGCCCACGGCATCGGCCCAGCTCGCGAGCGTCCTCACACAGCTCGCCGACGAGCAGACCGGCCCGCTGGCCGCAGTCCGCGGACTCGTCGAGGACACCGCGCACCGGATCGCCCACCAGGCCGGCGCCGCCGAATCGGCGCACCGCCTGGAGCTGATCGCCCGCCGCCTCCACGCCATCCAGCAGGACCTCGACAGCACCGCCGCGCACCTGGTCCAGCCCCGGGTCGCCGCCTTCCCGGCCGCCGTCCGGCGCACCACCCCTCGATCGCCGTAGGAGAGACGTCTCGTTGCCCCGTTCCGACCGTTTCCTGGACATCCGCCGTGACCCGCACTCCGACGAGCTCCTCGCCCGCGGCGGGGACTCCGAGGCACACAGCATCCTCCAACGTGCCGGGTTCGTCGCCGTCGTCCGCGTCCACGAGACCTATCACCGCGCCCCCACGGGCCTCGCCGAGGACGACGAGTCCCGTCTCGCTACCGAAGCCGTCGCCCGCCTCCGGGTCGCCGGGTATCACGTCGACTGCGACGAGGATTTCGACACCGACGCCCGTCCGGCCAGGTACCTGCCGCTGGGCTCCTCCGTCACCCGCCTCGCCGAGCGCATTCGCGACGCCACCACCACGGAGGAGGCAGCCGACGCGCTGACAGAGCTGACCGCCGCCCACGACGGCATTCTCGCCGCGTTGGACGAAGTCCTCACCGCCGCCGCCGACTTCCACGACGGGCTCGGCCAGGCGGCCGACCCCTATATAGCCCGGCGGCTGCGCTACCTCGCCGATGAGCACCTTCGCGTCATCCGCACCGACCTCGCCGACACCCGCAACAGGCTCGCCGACCGGCACGCCCCACACCCCGGCCGCAGCACCTGCACCGGGGAGGTCCCCGCTACCGAACGCGAGCGTTCCGCGGTGTGCGCCTGCCCGCCTGCGCCCCGCACGCTCCCGGCTCCGCCGCCCCCGGTGGCCGCCGGACTGCGCCACTGACCCTCACCTCGCCCAAGGACACCATGCACGACCACGAACACTCCGAGCGCCTCGCCTCGTACGCCGACGTCCTCGCCGGCGAACTCCCCGACACCTGGACCAGCTCCCACCTCCCGCCGGACGCCAAGGACGACCTTGCCGAACTCGCCGACCGCATCTGGGACCTCGACCTGGTCACCGCCTCCCTCGCCGAGCACCCGCTGCAGCAGGCCGCCGTCCTGAGCCGCCCGGACGGCGCCCAGCTCGTCATCCTTCACCGGCACGACGAACGCGAGGGATTCCTCATCGCCGCCGTCGCCCCGCGCGCCCTGCCCGACAAGGCATATCGCGCCGTCCCTGAGCCCAACGGCATCGCTCTCGCGGACGACCCGTTCCTGGGCGCCGCGCAGGTCGCCGGCGACCTGCTCGCCCGCTACGACAGCGCGCTCGCCCAGGTCCGGCACAGCGCCCTGGGCGGCATCCAGCCCGTCCAGCCGGACCGGGTCGTCCTAATCTGGCAGCAGGACGGCAGCGTCGCCACCGCCCCCATCGGCGATGGGGCTGGCGCCGTCCTCGAAGCGCACGGCTTCATCCAGGACCCGCAGAGCGGCATCTATCGCCTCAGCAGCGACGACACCAGAGCGCAGGCCCGCGCCCTGCGCGAGATCGGCCCCCAGCTCGACGCCATCGGCATCGGCACCGCCCTCCAGCACCCCGCAGACCGGACCGCGCCCACCTCCGCCCCAGCCACTATGCCGCCTGCCCCGGCCGACGCCCGCGCGTCGGCCGCCCGACGCCGTTGAACCCGGAGAGACATTCATGGCCAACCTGGCCGACGAATACGGCACGGACGTCGAGATCTACGCCAAGGCCCTGAGTACCACCATCCATGCCGACACCCCCACCGGCGCCGATGGCAGGCTCCACGACCTGCTGGAACAGCTCAGCCAGGACCGTCTGAGGGCGGTGAGGTGGAGTGCGGCTTGGTCTACGCGGCCGCGCTGCGTCGGGTACGGACCGATCGGGGCGCAGGAGCCGGGCGGTCACCGTGACTGGCGAGAGCGTTCTGGCTCCTATGGCACGGACAATTCATACCCGGAGGACCCTCCGGGAGGGGCGAGTCAGCGGCCCATCTGCTCCAGGGCAGCTGCAAGGCCCGGCGCGAGGAACTTGTCGATCTCCCGCGCGTCGCTGTACAAGGCTGCATTCAAGTCTTCCAGTTGCCGGCGGCGCTCCAGGTTCGCCTCCAAAAGCGTGTGCCCACCTCCTGACTGGCCGCACCAATGCAGTACTTCTAGGCCTTCCCCATTCCACGGGCCGTCAGACGCGCCATAGTCCTGATTTGCGTTCCCCCGAGCATTGACGCTCGAAATCGGCACCAGACCGAAAGCCTTCGGCTGCTTCCAGCAGCGGACCAAATACAGCTGGCCGAACGTATCCACCGCCAGAACCTTGTACACCGTTGAGTCCGGGGGATCATTCCAGCTCCCGGAGCCGTAGCGGCTGATCTGCGTGCCGTATTGGGGTTGGCTGCGGCCCGTAGCGAAGACCCAGCCGCGAACCTTGTCCGGCGTGAGGTACTCGTAGACCGGGGTGCGCTTGAACAGGCCGTCTTTGCGGTAGGTGAGCGTGGCTGGCCCATCGCCGACGATGATGTCGGTCGACTCGGTGCCCCGCATGCGTTCAGCAAAGCGGCGGAGCAGGCCGTCTGCCACGGGATTGTCGGCCTGTTTGCGTTCGGCCAGTCGCCGTTGCTGGTCCTCCCAGTCCTGGCGGGCGTTGCGGGTCTGAGCTGCTGCTACGGCGAATGCGTCGTCAGCGGGGTTGGTCAACGTTGCTCCTCTCGATGTCCTGAGGATGCGTGGGCCGGTGCCGGCAAAGCAAGGGGCCAGGTGCATCTCTACGCGTTCAACCTGAACTGAGTACCAAGGCCGTCGGCTGGCAGCGGCCACATGCGCTGGTCGACGACATACCCCAAGTACAGCGCCGCATCGGGCAACGTTGGCCTTGTCGCCTTCCGCCTGAGTGCGCGCCGACGGGCGCCCTAGAAGCCGGGCCACCAGACGCCCCGTTCGATCCATCGGAGAGACCCCGTAGCGCCCCGCACACCACCACCGATCACCCACCGGCTCAAGCCCCGACTCGCGACAGCCCTGTTCCGCCGCTATCTGCAGGCCTGCATCCCCACTGTCCGTGACCGCGTCTCCCCGCCGGTCGGCGCCCGCCCCGAGGACGCCCTCACCGAGACGCAACGCGTCGGGCACCGCCACCACCATTGACCGTCCACCGCCTCGGAGGAGCATGTCCCATCCCGCCCCCTACCCCGTGAGGCTGGCCGACGAGATCACCCGCCAGCTCGGTCAGCTCGCCGACCACCTCGCCCAGCTTCCCCCGCCCCAGGCCGCGCAGGTCATCGCCCGCGTTCTGGACCCGGAGACCGGAGTCCTCGGCGGCATCACCCACCTCGTCGTCACCGGCAGCGTGTTCGCCAAGGACCAGGCCGAACGAGGAGCCCTCCCGCCGGAGGTGTGGCTCGCCCTGGGCCGCGCCTCGAACGAACTCCACGACATCAGCCTCGACCTGGACGAACACAAGGACACCCTGCAGCACGTCGGAACTCAGCCCGCCACGACCGCGGCGACGGCGCCGACACCCGCACCGCTCGTAGTCCGGCGACGCCGGTGAAGCAGCAACGGCAGGGCTGGGGAACGGGCGAGCAGCCCGAGCAGCACTACCTTGTCGGGCCCCCGCGCCCTCGTCGGCGGCGGCGACGTCCACCACGTCTCCGAATTCCTGCGCGCCACGGGATGGCGGGACAAGTCCAAAACGGGCGGCCCCTTGTTTATGGAGAGCCCGGACCGTTCCGTCCGTGTCGCCTACGACCCGTACGTCCTTCCCGGCGGGTGGACCATCCACAGCAGAGCGGACGGCCTTACCGGCGAGTGGTCAGCTCACCTGGGCCGGCAGGTCCCGGTGGAGATCGTCGCCGGTCTGACCGACACCCTCACCCGTCCCCGCTCCGCCCACGCCCCCAACGTCTGGGCTCCCTTGGAGGAACAGAACTGGGACATGCGCTTCGAAGGCCAGAACTACCAGGCGACCAACCCCGATGGCAGCGCATGGATGCAGTACCACCAGAGCCCCGACGGCGAGGCGCTGTGGTGGACCGGAGCGAGAGACCAGGAGGGCAATGGCTGGACGGCCAGCTTCACGTCGAACACGCCGATGCACCTGGTGCAAGCCTTCTCGGCCGAACTCGCCAGCCCCGATCCCGTCATGCGCCCGCGCGGACGCGTGCCGCTGAGCGCGCAGATCCGTACCTGGTCCGTCTCTGTCAAACCCTCCCAGCTCAGTGCGTGGCAGCAAGCCCGGATCACGGCCGCCCGAGCCGCCGCCTGGGCCCACAACAGCGCCCGAAGCACCCGCCCAGGCGTCGCCGCCCGCCCTCACGCCCCCGCCGGCGGAGCACGGACCCGCCGCTGACCCCGACGTCCCCGTCCCGAGGAGCCTGATGCCCGCACTCGCACTCACCCCAGACACCATCCGCACCCCGACCGAAACCCCGTCCGACTTCATCGACTACCTGCGCGAGAACCCCGACCCGCAAGCCGTGCTCGCCCTCGCCGAACCCCTCCTCGACGAACGCACCGGCATGCCCGTCCCGATCACCGACACCCTGCGCGCCCGCGCCCGCGCAGTACAGGAACACCCGGACACTCCGCGCGCCGCACAGGTCGACCTCCGGAGCACCAGGTTGCGCCTCGCCGCGTGGAAGCAGGCCGACCAGCACCCCCTCCACTACGTCCCGGACGATCTCCGCGACCCCTACGGGAACGCCTCCGCAAGCAAGAAGGGGTGCCGCCAGTGCCTCTGAGCGAACGGCAGCTCGCCGCCTTCGCCGACAAGCTCGCCCGGCAGATCCCGTTCGACACCAGCCCCCGCCACCTCGCCGGCCCCGGAGACGCCCGCCACGTCACCCACGGCTTGGCCGCAGCCGGATGGACCTCCACCTCCGATCCACTCAGTGCCGAGATCGTCCTGCGCAGTCCCGACCTTCGCTACCGGCTCCAGTTCGACCCGCAGTCCGCCACGTCCGCATGGTGGCGGCTACGGGCCGAGCCCACCGACAGCGAGACAGGCTGGTACGCCGAGTTCGGTGAACTCGTCCCCGCCGAGATCCTCAGCCATGTCACCGACGCCCTCCTCACCCAGCAGTCACATGAACAGCCCAACCCCTGCGATGTGTTGACCTCGGCGGGCTGGCAGCTCAACGCGCCGGACACGGCCCAGTCCCCAGACGCGATGTGCCACACCGAACGGCGCCACATCGACGACCGCGACACAGCGTCCTGGCACATCGAGACTCGCGAACCCGGATACGGACACCCTGTGGGCCCCCGGATCTGGCACGCCTGGTTCGACGCTCACACGCCCTCCCGCCTCGTGACCGCGTTCGCCATCGGGCTCGCTGATCCCGCCCCGCTGCAACGCGGCATGTACGAACGCACCGCCCACTACAACGCCGCACAGGAACCCAGCCCGCTGCGCCCCCAGCAGGTGGCCGACGCGCACACCACCCGCATCGACGCCCTCCGCGCGAGAGCACGCGCCGCCCGGAAGCAGCAGACCAAACCCGCGACGGCCCCAGCACCGGCACCGGCCGGCACCGCGCAGCCGGCCGCTCGCCGCTGAACCGACAGGACCCCTCATCTCCGCCGATCACACCACCCACCGCGAGTTCCTCCGCCACCTCGACGGCTACCTGAGCGACAGCAAGAAGATCCTCGACGCCTGGGACGCCTACTCCGAAGAGCACACCGACCTCGACGGCTGGCCCTACGACGACCACGCCTACGGCATACGCGCAAGTCAGCGAGATGCCGACACCGCCGAAGCGTTCGAGAACATCAGCACCGGCGCCCGCCACCTGCTGGCCACGGCCGACGTGCAGCTCACAAGCCTCCCCACCGCCGCGGTGCAACACCGCTGGGTCTACCACTTGAGCGTCCTGCGGGCCGCGATCGACCGGCTCGACGAACTCACCGAGCAGTGGCTGGAGACCCGCGACAGCCTCCCCGCCAACGCCCAGCCCGGCACCCCGGCCTTCGATGACGCCCTCGCCGAATACCACGCCCAGTCGTGGAGCTACCTCGACGACTGGGCCACCCACGGCCAGGCCCTCCGCGAGATCAACACCGCCGCCCGAAAAGCCCCTTCGCCACTGGCCCCGCCACCGACCACGGCGCCGGCCCCAGCCGACCGGCGAACCCCTGCACGGAAGTGACCATGCCCCCGGCTCCCGAGACCGTAGAGGTCGACTTCATCGCCCCGCGCCACCTGGCCGGCGGCGGTGACCCCGCCTGGATCACCGTTCCCCTCCACCGCGCCTGCGGCTGGACCCACGGCAACGATCCCCTGATGCCCCGCGTCCTGCTCTCCAGCCCCGACCGGAAAGCCCTCCTGCGCCTGGAGCCCGAACCCGACGGACAGTGGTGGACACTGCACCACGCTGCAGAACCGGACCGGCCCGCCTGGTACGCGAGCTTCGGCGCCCGCACCCCGGTCGAACTCATCGGCGCCGTCACCGACGCCCTCACCGACCCGGCCCCAGCATCGAGCGCACCGTCCGACCCGTACGGCCCGCTCCGACAGATCGGCTGGTCGAATGTCTACGGGAAAGGCAGCCTCGCGTCGCCGGACGACACCGCGTACCTCCAACGTTCGGTGGGCGTAGACGATCCAGGCCTCTGGTTCGTCAGTGCCACACTCGGCCTGAACCGGCCAGTGTGGCAAGCCATCTTCGACGGGCACACTCCTGCACGCCTGGTCGCCGCGTTCACCACCGCACTCGCCGATCCGGCTCCCGTCCAGCGCACGGGCGGCCTGCACAGTTTTCCGACCCGCGACCCGGACGTCGTCACCCGCCAGTCGCGGGACGTGCACGCCGTACACATCGCCTCCGCTCTGGACGAACGCGTCCGCTCCCTCGCCGCCCGCCGCACCACCCCGCCCACGAAACCGAGCCCCCCACGACAGGCTTCGGCGGCCAAGAGCAGCCGCAGCCGCTGATCCCTCCGTCCCCGCCCGGAAGCAGGTAGCCCTTTGCCCCCTTCCTCCTCCAGTTCCACCGACGGGTACGACCTCGTCCTGCGCCTCCTGATTGGCGTGCTCGCCGTCGTCGTCCCCCTGGCCCACCTCGCCTGGCTGTCCGGCAACATCACCGCCTACCTCACCGGCGCCCGCTGGGCCCCCTACCAGCCGACCACCGCCCTGCTCCACCCCGAGCAGGTCTGGCCCGACGCAGGAGCGACGTCCCTGCTGATCGGCGCACGCATCGTTCCCGTTCTCCTCCTCCTTGTCCTCGGGACGGCCGCGGGCATCCTGTGGGCCCGGTACAAGAACCGCAGCGGCGGCCGGAAGAAGATCACCGGCATGGCCAAGGCCCGGGACATCCAACCGCTGATGGCCAAGGCGATCACCGAAAAGGCCCGTTCCCTGCGCCCGAGCCTGAAGGACGCCAAGCACATCGAGGCCCGCGACACCGGCGTCCTGCTCGGCAACCTGCAGGGCACCCGTCACGAGGTACGCATGGGCTACGAGGACGTGGCCGTCGCCATCATGGCGCCCCGCTCGGGCAAGACCACCTCCCTCGCCATCCCCTCCATCCTCGCCGCACCCGGCCCGGTCCTGCTGACCTCGAACAAAGCAGCCGGCGACGCCTTCACCGCCACCTACGACGCCCGTGCCCGCGTCGGACAGGTGTGGGCGATGGACCCGCAGCAGATCGCGCACGCCGCACGCGAGATGTGGTGGAACCCCTTGGCGGACGCCAAAACCCTGGACGGTGCCGGACGGTTGGCCGGCCACTTCCTCGCCGCGAGCGTCGACGCCTCCCAGCAGGGCGACTTCTGGTCCAAGGCCGGATCCAACATCCTCTCCCAGCTCTTCCTCGCCGCAGCCCTCGACGAACGGCCGATCACCGACGTCATGCAGTGGCTGGCCTTCCCCGCCGACCGCACCCCGCTCGACATCCTCCGCGACCACCAATTCGCCGCCGTCGCCGCCCAGCTCAAGGGAACGGTGGAAGGACCGCCGGAAACCCGGGACGGCATCTACGAGACCGCCCGCCAGTACGCCTCCGCGCTGCTGAACAGCGAGATCGCCGCCTGGGTCACCCCACAGAAGGACACCGCCGAGTTCAGGCCGCCGACGTTCGTGACCTCCACCGACACGCTGTATCTGCTCAGCAAGGACGGCGGCGGCGGCGCCTCCGCACTGATCGCGGCGTGCGCGGACTCGGTGATGCGGGCCGCGACCGCGCAGGCCGAGCGCGCCGGCGGACGCCTGGACCCGCCCATGCTCGCGATCCTCGACGAGGCCGCCAACGTCTGCAAGATCTCGGACCTGCCGGACCTGTACTCGCACCTCGGGTCGCGCGGGATCATCCCGATCACCATCCTGCAGTCCTACCGCCAGGGCCAGAAGGTCTGGTCGGACGCCGGCATGGACGCCATGTGGTCCGCCTCGACCGTCAAGGTCATCGGCTCCGGTATCGACGACCCGGACTTCGCGGACAAGCTCAGCCGTTTGATCGGCGACCACGACGTCGAGACCACGTCCATCTCGCACTCCGAGTCCGGCAAGTCGACCTCGGTCAGCATGCGGCAGGAGCGGATCCTGCCCGCCGACGCCATCCGCGCCCTCCCCAAGGGCACCGCGCTCTGCTTCGCCACCGGCATGCGGGCCGCCATGCTCGACCTGCGCCCGTGGTACCTAGAGCCCGGAGCCGAGGAGCTGTCCGCGGCGTCCGCCCGCGCGTCCAAGGCGATCACCGCCCGCGCCGTGGAGAAGCACGCGCCGACCCAGTCCGACGTCGGGAAGGCCGTGTAAGCGACGTCCGGCTGCACCTGGTGCCGGTCCGCTCACGTGAGGCGAAGGACTTTCGTGCGCGCCTGGCACCGTCACCACCCGCCGCCCGCAGGTCAGATCTTCGCCGTCGGAGCCGCCGACGAGACCGGCACGTTGCGCGCCGTGGCGATTGTCGGCCGGCCGGTGGCCCGCCACCTCGACGACGGCGCCACCCTCGAAGTCACCCGGACCGCCAGCGACGGCGCACGCAACGCCAACTCGCTTCTGTACGAGGCATCGTGGCGCGCGACGAAGGCCCTCGGTTACCGGCGCCTGATCACCTTCACCCAGGAGGGCGAGAGCGGCGCGTCCCTGCGCGGCGCGGGATGGCACCTGATCGCCAGCCGCCCTCCCCGGGCCGGATGGCACACCCCGTCCCGCCCGCGGGCCGGCCACCGCAACGACCACGTCGCCCGCTTCCTGTGGCAAGCCCCCTGCACCACACACCTGGAGTCGCCCTGCACACCTACGAACCCACCGACCTCGACGACATGTCCCCGCGCCGAGCCGTAGACGCCGTGACCGCGGACATCCGCGACCACCACATCACCGCGGACAGCACCGGCCTGTTCAACGCCACACGCCACATCGGCCTGCTCTGCCACCTGGCCGCCCGCATGGCTGCCGATGTCGAATACCAGATCGCCCCGAACATCGGCGACCTCCCGCCCGCCGAGACCCTCGGCCAGAGCGCCGGCCACGCTGACCGCCCTGGCCCCCGAAGCCGCCATGGGCTGCGCCGACAGCGTCGCCCACGAGATCCGACGCCGACGCTGGAACACCACCGGCGCTCCAGAACACCAGCACCAGCTGACCGCCACGCAGCACACCGCCCTGTGGGAGATCGCCTGCGGGCACGTCGTGGCCACCAACTCCCTGGGACGGCAGTACGTCCACTACCGCGACGAGCGCGTGCTCATCGGCACGCTGCGGTCGCTGGAGGCGGACGGTCTGGCCGAGCGCGTCCCGAACTCCGCGCCCTCCGCCTACGTGGGCGGACCGCTTCAAGACCGAGTCCGTCTCACCGCCGCCGGCACCACCGCCCTGGCCGCCCGCATCAGCCGCCCGCCCGCCACCACCGCACCCAGTACAACACCCGCGCCCACCCCCGCCCCCGCCCCCGCCAAGGCAGCCGCCCAAAGCCGCTGACCGATCCTCCCGGAGCCACACGACCCCATGCCCCTGCTCGACCTGGCGGAACAAGTACAGCAACTCCGCTCTCTGGCGCGCGACTTCGAGGCCCTGCACGCCCGCGTTCGGGGCGTCTCCTACACCCCCGGAACCGACGCGCTGTGCCGGATCAGCCCGCTCCTGCTCAAGACCCAGGACCTGACGGCAACCGTCCTCGTCCGCCTGGGCGCACTCGACTCCAGCGCGTACACCAGCATCGCCGGCAGCCGCGCCAGCCTGGACTGCCTGGCCTCGGTCGTGGTCGCCTCCTCGCTGGCCGGCAACGACCTCGCCGGCGCGCTGTACGCCAACCCCTACGAAGGTGCGCCGTTCCCCGGCTATCCCGCGGACGACGCTTCGATGCGCAGCGCTCGCCACGCCGAGGCCATCCCCAAGATGACCGGCCACCTCGCCGCTGCCGCCGACCGGCTCGAGCTGAGTGCGACTGGATGCCACTACGTCGCCACCGGTATCACCCGCGACCTGGCCGCCACGAACGATCGAGCAGTCTCCGCGCGGCGGGCTGCCGGCACTGCACTGACCAGCACCCAGTACGACGCCCTCAAGTCCTTCGCACGCGACGGAGGGCTGCTGTACGAGAGTTCCCAGCGAGGTCTGGGGGTCACCCGCGTCGCCACCGACGACGGCACCCGCGTCTCCATCGCCACCTTCCGGGCCCTGGAAAAGCGCGGGTACGTTGACCGGGACACCAGCACCTCCCTGTTCCACGGACAGAAGATCACCGTCACTGAGCAAGGCCGACAGGCCCTGGCTAAGCCGCGCCCCACCGCCACGGCCGCGACACCTGCGAAAGCCTCCGCCAAACTGGCCGCGGCGCAGGGAGCACGCCGGTGAGCCCGTACGCACCCGACGACCGGGTCATGGTCTCCCCGCGCTACATGGCCGGCGCCGGGGACCGGATCGCCGACGTCCTCGGCCCCCTCATCCACCTCTTCGGGTGGCCTCACGAGCATGACCCGACCACCGGGAACCTCACCATCAACAGCGCCGATGGCAGCCTGTTCGTGAACTTCAACTCCCATCACACACAGGGGCGATGGTGGTCAGTCGCTCACCATGAGCCTTTCTGGGAGGCCCGGTTCACTCGGCAGACCCCCATCGAGGCCATCGCCGCCCTCACCCAGGCCCTGCCCCAACTGATTGGCGACTACCGCCACGCCGACCAGATCCCGCTCGCGACCGGCACCCTCGCCGAGATCGCCGATCTGAACCACTGGCACGACGACGGCGGCACCTTCACTTCACCGGACGGCCACTGCCTCCTGCAGCACACCCCCGGCGATGAGAGCACCTGGGGTTTCCAGCACCACGTGTACGACGGCTTCAACACCCACTGGCACGCGTCCTTCACACAGGACACCCCCCAACAGCTGGTCGCCCAGTTCTTCGCCCACCTCGCGACGACCACGCCGGTCGAGCGCACCTTCCGTGACGTCCCCTACCTCATGCAGGACTTGGACGACGTGTTCATCACGCCCGTCCGCGGTGCAGTCGTGAACCCGCACGTCCACCACGCCGGCGCCGAGCTCGACCGTGCCGTGCGCCGCCGCTGACCCCGCCACCGACCGGAACCCGTCACCCTCAATGAACAACCCGACCGCGCCGGCCGGACACCTCCTGCTCCTGGCCTGCGACTTCACCCGGCACAACGACGCCCTGATCCGGCTCCATCTGACCGGATCCAGCCCCGCCACCGCCCTCACCCACCAGACCGCCCTCACCCAGCACCTCGCCATTTCGGCGCTGCACATCGTGGACGTCCTCAACGCCCAGCGGATGTACCACAGCCCCGCAATCCGCACCGTGTACACGCGGGTGCGCCAGCTCGCCCACCTGGCGGCCGATGCGGCCGACCACCTTCTGGATGCCGTGGGACATCCTCGACGACACCCGCGCCGGGATCCCCGTCCAGGGCAAGGGGCCGCTCCTGACTCGCCAACAGGCCCTGGGAGAGGCTGGTAGCCGCCTCACCCTGCTTCGGGACCTGACGGCACTCGGTGCCCCCGATGCAGTGGCGACCGCCGAGTTGTTCGTCGCCGAACGACGACGCAGGGGCGTCCACCCCGGACATCAGCCGCCTGCTCTGTCGCCCGCTCAGGGGGCCGCGCTGCGCGCCGTCGCGCAGGGCGAGGTGACGATCGCCGACGACAAGCCGTACATCCGCCGCGACGACGTCCGCGTCTCCATCAGCACCATCCGTTCCCTGGAGTCCCGCGGCCTGGTGGCCCGCGAACCATGCCCGCTCTGGCTCCGTGACGAGCGTGTCCACCTCACCGCCGACGGATGCCATGGTCTGGCCGCCACCTTCGGCCCGCCACGGGCCCCCGCGCTCACCCCCGCCCGGTCCACCAGCAGCCCGGTCCCCAGCGCGGCACGCGCAGCGACCCGGTGACCCCTTTCCTCCCGGCCTGCAGCCGCCCCAGCCAAGCCCATTGGACCACCGTGTCAATTCTGGACTTCCCCGACGTATTCATCGGGTCCACCGACGACGGGCACACCTTCGTCATCCTCAACCGCCGCATCCGCGACGCCGACCGACTGCTGACCGAGGCCGGCTTCCTCCCCCGTGAACACCTCGGCCGCATGCTCTACCTGCTGCCCCCGGCGGCCACCACGCAGGACGCGCACGAGCGCGCCGGCATCGCGGTGTACGGGCTCCTGGCCCACACCCACGACCTCGTCGACCTTTCCTGGACGACACGCTGGAGCCCCGCCCCTCCGGCAGGCGAACCAGACCTGCACTTCCAGTTCGATGACGGCACGGTTGCCGTGACCGCCGCGACCACCACCGGCCGGTCCCTGTTGGAGCAGCACGGCTTCGCCCCCGCAGCAGACGGTTCGTCCTATCGGCCACGGGACGGGCTGGACGAGCGCGGGCTGCTTGGCACCGTCACCGCTGCCGAGGCGCACGCGTACGCCCACGGTCTCAGCGCACGTGTCCGCCTGGGCATCCCGACACCAGCCGACATTCCCGCCAGTGGCCGCCGCCGCGCCACTGCCACCACCGGTCCGCGGACTGCGCCCTCGGCCCGTCGCCGCACCCGCTGACCACCTCCGCAGACTCCATCACCGCCATCCGAGGAGCTTCCACGTCCTCCGACACTCCCACCGTGCATGATCTCGCCCGTGCCCTCGCTGACCAGCTCTACCCCGGTGCCGCTCCACGTGACGTAACCGTCAGTTTCGGCGCCCGCCGTCAAGCCCCCGTCGAGTACCGCAGCCGCGGCCGGGGAGGGCCCGTGACGGTCTACGCCCAAGCACTGCACGCCACCCTCTACGGCCTTCCCACGCACGACGAGCCGCTGCCCGCCGCCCTGGACGCGCTCCTGCAAGCCACGAACACCGCGACCGCCCCGGAACAGAAGACCGCGCTCCTACACCAGGTCGCCGAACAGCTGCGCAACGCCGCCGAGATCCTCCAGCGCTACCAGCACCGAGCCCAATGGGACCGGCTCTCCGACGATGTCGCCAAGCAGCTCCAGGACGCCCACGACCAGGCCCAGCAGATCGCCCAGGCCCTCGACCACGTGGCTCCCGCCTTCAGCAGCCGCCCCAGCTCGGATTCCTCCCCCGGCGCGCACCGCCATCACAGCCAGAGCGCCGCCGCCCCCGCGACCACCCTGACTCCACCGGCCGGACGCCGCCGCTGACCTCTGGCGACAGCCCAACCGCCGGGAAAGGCACCACTCTGGCCACCTCCGACCCCCTGCACGCTCTGCTCACCCAACCCCGTTGCGCGCTGGGAGTGTTCGTCCCCGCCGGCCTGCACCCGCCAGGCGCCGAGCGCCGTCACTTCGACCAGCTCGCTCAGGCAGGAGCCGATCTGTTCGAGGTCGGCCTGGCTGCCGAATACGCCAGCCTGGACGGCCCCGTAGTCCGAGCCGCGTATGACCGTGCGCTTCGGCGCGGAAACGTCCTCGCCCGCGCCGTCCGCGCCGTCGAGCATGCCGCCCGCCTACGGCCGAGCGTCGTCATGACCTACTGGGAACCCGTCGGCCGCCACGGCCCGGGGCACCTGGCCCGCCTGTTCGCCGAGGCCGGTGCTGCCGGCGTGATGGTCGTCGACCTGCCCACCCGCCAAGAGGACCGCTGGCGCAAGGCAGCACGGGACGCGGGTCTTCGCACCCCGCGCCTGGTCCCGCGTCACACCACCGACACCGGCCTCGCCAACGTGGTTGGCGGGGCATCGGGGTGGCTCTACGCGCCCGCCAGCACGGCACCCACCGGCTACCAAGGCCCGCTCGACATCCCGGCCCTCTCAGACTTCACCCAGCGCCTGCGCGCCGCGAGCCCGCTGCCCGTGGTCTCCGGGGTCGGGATCTCCACCCCTGCCCTGGCCGCACGCGTCGCCCCGCTGGTGGACGCCGTCGTCATCGGCACCCCCATCGTCCGCGCCCTGGCCACCGACCCAGGTCACGCCCCCGCCCTGGCCACCGCCTTCGCCCAGGCCCTGCGCCCGACCAGTCTCACGGAGAGCCATGCCTGACTCCCTCTCACCAGCCGAGACCCTCTCTCGCCTGACCACCGACGCACTTGCCCTGCACCAGTCCCTGCGCGCCGGCGCCAGTGACCACGCCAGCGCGCTGACCGCCCGGATCACCGACGCCCAGGCCATCGTCCAGACCGCCCTGAGGCTGTTCCTCGACCTGGCCCAGCACAGGCCACCCGCCACACCCGAGGACCTCCTGCTCCTCAATCACGTCGCGCAGATCGCCAAAGCCGCCCAGGACGCAGGCGCCGAACTGGCCGCAGCCCTCGCCCGCTCCGTGGAGAACCAGCGCCGCCGAGCCGACGCCGCGTCCGGCCGGGTCGTCCTCATCGGACCCTCACCCCGGCAGTTCATCGAGTCGGCCGCCGACCTCCTCGACCGCATCCCCGCCCTCTGCCACGCCATACACCGCGACCGGCTGATCCCGCCCGGCCTGCCGACGCACCAGTCGCTCTGAGGGCGCACCCCCGTTTCCTCCACCCCCAGGACAGACCATTTCAGATCAGCCCCGATTCCGCGCCCTTTCTCTTGGCGCGGGAGTGCAATCCAGCACCCTCCTTTCCCTGTCAGCCGAGGGCATCCTCCCGAAGGTCGACTACGCCATCTTCGCCGACACCGGATGGGAACCCGAAGCGGTTTACGCCCATCTGAACCGCCTGGAAGAAGAGATAGCAAATCCTGCCGGAATACCGGTGCTTCGCGTATCGTCCGGCAACATTCGCGACGATGCCCTGAACCCGGATCACCGATTCGCATCCATGCCCCTTCATATCCTGAACAAGGACGGGCGGCCCGGAATGACCCGAAGGCAGTGCACCGGAGAATACAAGGTGAAACCGATAAAGCAGCAGGTCCGCGAGCTGCTCGGATACCCCTATCCGATACGCATTCCCAAGGGGGTGTTCGTCGAGCAGTGGGTTGGGATCTCAACTGACGAGTTCCACCGGGCCAAGGACGCCGACGTGAAGTACATGCGCAACCGGCATCCCCTCCTGGACCTCAATTGGAGCAGAGCGGACTGCATCCGTTACCTGACCTCGCAGGGGCTGGCCGATACGCCGAAATCGAGTTGCCTCGGCTGCCCGTTCCACGGAAATGCGCAGTGGAGGCATATCAGGGACACCTCTCCGTCCGAGTGGGCGGACGTCGTCGAATTCGACGCGGCGATCCGGCAGGGCAACGCCCGCGCCACTGCGGCGGGCAGCCGACTGCTCGGCGAGGCATTCCTGCACCGCTCCCGCGTCCCGCTGGACAAGGCGCCGATCGACCACGTCACCGCCGCCGAACGGGCAGCCCTGCGCATCGGCGCGGACGAGGCCGACGAGCTGGAGAACGGCGTCGTGGACGGCTGCTCGCCCTGGGCGTGCCGCGGAGATGCGGACGCGCTGACGCAGGACGAGTTCGGCCTGGCCACGTGATACTCGACCTCTTCGCGGGGCCGGGCGGCTGGAGCAGGGCACTGGATGTCCTCGGTGTGCGCGACGTCGGGCTGGAATGGGATGCGTGGGCGTGCAGGACCCGTGCCGCCGCCGGGCAGTTGACGGTTCGGACCGACGTGGCGATGTATCCGGTCTGGCCCTTCCTCGGCCGGACACGCGGTGTGATCGCGTCTCCTCCGTGCCAGGCGTGGAGCAAGGCCGGCAAGCGCCTCGGCCTGGTGGACCAGCCTCTGGTCCACGCGGCCGTCGAGGACCTCGCCGCCGGACGCGACACCCGCGAACGACTCCTCGCCGCCTGCCGCGACGAGCGCTCCCTGCTCGCAGCCGAGCCCATGCGCTACCTCCACGCCCTCAACGCGGTCGGCGAGCCCGATTGGGTCGCCATGGAAGAGGTGCCTGACGTCCTGCCGCTGTGGAAGCAGTACGCGGCCGTCCTGCGCGGCTGGGGATTCTCCGTCTGGTACGGAATCCTCAACGCCGCCGACTTCGGCGTCCCACAGACCAGGAGACGGGCGATCCTCCTCGCCTCCCGGGTCCGTACGGCGCAGCCCCCTACCCCGACGCACTCTCAAGTCGCCGAGCCCGACTCCTTGTTCGGCCCGGGCCGCACCGGTTGGGTCAGCATGGCCGAGGCCCTGGGATGGGGCGCGACCGACCGCCCCGTCCCCACCGTCTGCGCCGGCGGCGGACCGGGCGGCGGACCCGAACCCTTCCCTTCGGGCTCCCGCAAGACACTCTCCGACGCCCGGGAGCGCGGCACCTGGATGCCCCGATCGGACGACGTAGTCCTGCAGTCCCGCCGCGAAGGCGCAGGATGGGCCGCACGGCACAGCACCCGTGAGAACCGTGCCGCCGACGCTCCGGCGTCGCCGTTCACCGCCGAGGCGCACCGCTGGTCCTGGTCGCTGCGCAGCAACAACCAGGCCAACGCCACCGTGCGGTCCATCCAGGAGCCGGCGGGCACGCTGTTCTTCGGCCACCGGGCGAACGAGTGCACCTGGATCGCCGAGCCCGCCTCGCCCCCGGCCAAGGACAGCGAAGCGCTGGCGACTCCCGAGCCGATCCGGATCACCGCCCGCGAGGCCGGCCTCCTGCAGACCTTCCCCGCCGACTACCCCTGGACCGGCAACAAGGGCCAGCAGTTCTCGCAGATCGGCAACGCCGTACCGCCATTGCTCGCCGGCCACCTCCTGGCCCCGCACCTCGGCGTCACCCTCGACCCCAACGACTTCACTCTCGCCGCCTGATGCCCTCCAGCCCCGAACCCGCCGAAGACGACCTCGACACGATCCCGCCACCGCAGCCGGTGTTCCACGCAGAGAAGGCCCTCCTCGGCGCCCTCCTCCTCGATCCGCACCGTCTCAGCGACGTGACCGGCATCTCCGCCGACTCGTTCTCCACCGCCACGCACGCCGCCCTGTTCGCCACAATCAGCACACTGCCCCCGCCCGACCCGACCGAGCACGCGAAGAACACCACATGGCTCAACCAGGTGCTCGCCAAGGGCCGCGAGCAGAACCGCGGACTGACCGTCACCTACCTGCACGACCTGATCCAGGCCTGCCCCTGGTCCCGCCACGCACCGGCCTATGCGCGGATGGTCGAGGCGGAACACGCCCGACGCCGTATGCGGGCCGCCGCCGAACGCCTCGTCCAGAGCGTCCACGATCTCTCCCTCCCGCATCCGGTGCAGACGGTGCTCGACGAGGCCGACGCGCTCGCCATGGTCGTGGACGACATCGCAGCCCGCTTCCCGCCGCGATCCGGCGTCCTGCCCCGCACCGCAGCACCGCCGCCGGCCATCGCGCCCGACCACACCGAGGCGGCCGAGGAGGAACAATTGCTGCTCGCGACCGCCACCGCCCACCCTGCCGACATCGAATCCGTCCAGTGGCTGCTCCCCGACGACTTCACCCTGCCGCTGCACGCCGGTCTGTGGCAGTGTCTGACCGCCCTCGCCCGGCGCCGCGAGCCCGCCGACCCGGTCACCGTCCTGTGGGAGGCCCAGCAGCGCGGCCTGTTGGACGACGGAAGCGACCCGGGCGAAGTGCTCCGCCTGCTGGCCGAACCGGTTGGTTCGGTGGAGCACTGGGGCCAACGCGCCCTGCAGCGTTCCCTCCTGGCCACCGCCGACAGCACCGGCCGGCGCATCGAGGCGTACGCCGGCGACCTTGCGAACACCCCGTTCCAACTCGTCGTCGGCGCCCGCCGATCCCTCGCCGACATCAGCGCCATTCGTACCCGCTGGCAGCACGCCACCGGAACGGTCCCGCCACAGCGACCGCGCCCGGCGCCCACCACCCGTGCCGGCCCGCCGACCACCACGGCCGCGCCTACCGCCCGCACTGTGCGAGCAACCCGATAGCACCCGCATACGCCGGTGGCCTGACCCGAAGGCCCGGCCACCGGCAGAAGAGACGACACCCCAACGTGACCACCGCACTCCCCATCGACGCCCACGTCCGCCTCGACACCCACCCCACTCATCCCAGCGCCGTGACCGCCGTCCTGACCGGACCCCAGGCCCGCATCGCCCACACGGGCCTGGAAGCGGCCGACTGGACTGTCGTGGCCGACAACGTCCTGGTCCTGGTCCGCATCGATCACGAGGAGCCCTACTGGGCCCAGGACGCGGCCAAGCACCTGACCGCCGCGGGCATCACCGTCGACATCACGCCCCGCCTCCGGGAAGCCATGGATGAGGAATGGACCTGGGCCAGCTACCCGATGCCCTGGTGCGCCCGCGCCGAGATCCGCAAGATCTCCAACGAGGCCCAGAAGGTCCACGACGACATCCGCCACGGCCAGCTCCTCATCCACGCCCACGCCCACGCTGGCCACACCACCGTCGCGGTCGGCACCTACCTCGGCGCCAACAGCAAGTCCGTCTACCTCCACGGCGAGGACCACCTGCGCCAGATCGCCGACACCTTCGACTCACCCGCCCAAGCGCTCCTCGCCTTCGAGAAGGTCCACCGCACCGAAATGCGCCCAGGCCCGGCCCCCCTGACCGACACCGAACGCGCCGCCGCCGAAGCCCGCACCCCGCTCACCCTCCCCCCGGCCCAGCCCGAACCAGGCCGCCCGGAGCCCGAGACCGTCCCGGTCTACCTGGCCGATGCCGGCGACCACGACGCCCTCCTCAACACATTCCTCAACGCGCACGGCGAGTGGGAGAAGTGGCGGACCTGGTCGGACGAGACGACGCACGCCATCCACGAGTCCCAGACCCTGCGCATCGAACTCGTCCACGAAGCGTCTATCGACGAGACCGCGTGGACCGTGGCCGCCTACGAGACACCCGTGTCCGACCGCATGTGGGTCCTCACCGCGACCGGCGCCACCCCGGCCCCCGTGCTGCAGGAATTGCTGGACCACCTCGCCTATGGCGACGGCTGGGACACCGCCGTCGGCGCGCCAGTGGACGAGAAGAGGGTCACCGCGGCCACACAGCCCCTCTCCGAGGCCGGGTGGAAACACTCCGTGGACGGACGATGGATCAGGTGGACGTCCCCCGCCAGAGACGCGAGCGTCCAGTTCGACGCCTTCACCGCCCAGAACCCGAGCCACAACCTCGCCACCTGGACTATCTCGGCCGGTCCAGATCCTGAGCGACCCACCTGGACCCTCACCGCGTCCCCGAACACGCCGAGTTCACTGCTGGCCGACCTCGCCGAGGGCCTCGCCCACGAAACCGGCACCCGCCAGCGTCTCACCGCAGGACGGCAAAAGCATGCGCCCCGTGCCAGTGAGGCGCCCGCACCCGCTCCAGCGACACCTCGAAACCAGACGACCCCAGGTCGCTGACCGAACGGCGGACCCGCGAGACAAGCGTGACCCCGCGCACGGGGGAAGGCGCGGGGTCACTTGATCCGTAACGACTCCGACGGCGGCACCCACGAGTTCGTCGCCTGGCTCGCCCAGCGCGGGAGGCGGCTGTCGTACTCGGTCGGCATGACCATCACCCACGCCATCCACCAAGCCGTCCTGAAGGTCCCGGCATCGACTTGGACACCGGCCGTGGAACCTGATGGCGAGATCCGCGACGGCGCCTGGGTCGCCGAACTCGCTGGCGACTGCCTGACGGGCTGGCCGAAAGGGCTGCGGCTGATCGTGCGCAAGGAACGACCGCACCCCGGCGCCCAACTGCGCTTCACCGACGCCGACGGCACGCGGTTGACCTGCTTCGCCACCAACACAGCGGGCGAGGCGATCGCCACCCTCGAACTACGCCACCGGCAGCGGGCCCGGGCCGAGGACCGCATTCGCGCCGCCCGCGCCACCTCCCCCTGCACGACGCCGCACAGAACCAGATCTGGCTGGAGATCGTCCAGATCGCCCTCGACCTGCTCGCTTGGATACCCCTGCTCGCCCTGACCGGCCAAGCCCGGCTCTGGGAGCCCCGCCGACTGAGGCTTCGGCTGTTCTCCACCGCCGCCCAGCTCATTACCACCGGTCGCCGCCCTACCTCCGCCTCGCCAAGCACTGGCCCTGGATCGACGTGATCACCGGTGCCCCGGCCCGGCTCGACGCCCTCCCGAACCCCGGATGACCAGCACGTTCCCGTCCCTGCGAGTAGCACCATCCCGCCGGAGCCGTGGAACTCGGCGCACGCCCGACGCGACAGCCGGGCACTCAACCTGCCCAGCCTCCGAAAATGCCCACCAACACTCACCGCAAAGGGCCCGTCAGCAAGCTGACGGAGACCCTCATGAACGATCGAGGCTAGTGTGATGCGCCAGAAATCCTGAGGGTTAGTAAGTACCCTGTCGTCATGTCGCATTCGGGGCCTTCTGCTGTGGCGATCACGTTGTCCGAGGCCGAGCGCGTCGAGTTGCTGCGCCGGACGAAGATGGCGCACCGGCGCTCGGCCGAGAAGGCCAGCATCATCCTGGCGTGTGCTGAAGGCATGTCAAACGCGGGTGTCGCACGGCTCGTCGGGGTCCGGGCCAAAACGGTCGGGAAGTGGCGTCGGGCATTCGCCGCAGAGCGGATGGCTGGACTTGAGGACGCCGGCTGGATTGGCCGGCCGAAGGCCGACCTGGTCCTCGACGATGCTGAGCGCAGGCAGTTGCAGCAGTGGGCGCGGCAGGCCAAGACCGCTCAGTTCCTCGCGTTACGGGCCAAGATCGTGCTGCGTTGCGCGGAGGGTGGGACGAACCAGCAGGCCGCGGCCGACCTCGGCATCGACAGGTCGACCGTGGACCGCTGGCGGGCCCGGTTCATCGCGAAACGCCTTAATGGTCTGCATGACGAGCCCCGCTCGGGCCGGCCGCCTTCGATCCTCCTCGATCAGGTCGAGGAGGTCGTCGTGGCCACCCTGGAGTCGGTCCCGGGCCAGGACACGCACTGGTCACGGGCCTCGATGGCCCAGCGCACGGGCCTGTCGAAGTCGACGATCGGGCGGATCTGGAAGCGGTTCGACCTCAAGCCCCACCTGCAGGACTCCTTCAAGTTGTCCACCGATCCGCAGTTCGTCGCGAAGGTCGTCGACGTTGTCGGCCTGTACCACCACCCGCCCGAGAAGGCGGTCGTGCTCTGCGTGGACGAGAAGAGCCAGATCCAGGCGCTGGACCGGTCCCAGCCGGTGCTGCCGATGATGCCGGGCATGCCCGAACGCCGCACCCACGACTATCTGAGGCACGGCATCACCAGCCTGTTCGCCGCCTTCAACATCGCCGATGGCACTGTCATATCGGCACTGCACCGCCGCCACCGGGCAATCGAGTTCAAGAAGTTCCTGACCCGGATCGACAAGGCCGTGCCCACCGGCCTCGACGTGCACCTCGTCTGTGACAACTACGCCACCCACAACACCGCCGACATCAGGGCATGGCTCGCCAAACACCCCCGATTTCACGTCCATTTCACTCCCACCGGCTCCTCCTGGATGAACCAGGTCGAGCGGTGGTTCGGCCTGCTGACCGACAAGCTCATCCGCCGCGGCGTCCACACCTCCGTGAAGGCACTGGAGGACGACATAACAGCGTGGATCGACACCTGGAACGAGAACCCACGGCCCTTCACCTGGACCAAGACCGCCGACGAGATCCTCAACTCCCTCGCCGACTACCTCACCAAGGTCGGAACCACCGGCCAGAAAACCGAGTAGAACTAAGCATCAGGATTTCTGGCGCATCACACTAGTGTGATGCGCCAGAAATCCTGAGGGTTAGTAAGTACCCTGTCGTCATGTCGCATTCGGGGCCTTCTGCTGTGGCGATCACGTTGTCCGAGGCCGAGCGCGTCGAGTTGCTGCGCCGGACGAAGATGGCGCACCGGCGCTCGGCCGAGAAGGCCAGCATCATCCTGGCGTGTGCTGAAGGCATGTCAAACGCGGGTGTCGCACGGCTCGTCGGGGTCCGGGCCAAAACGGTCGGGAAGTGGCGTCGGGCATTCGCCGCAGAGCGGATGGCTGGACTTGAGGACGCCGGCTGGATTGGCCGGCCGAAGGCCGACCTGGTCCTCGACGATGCTGAGCGCAGGCAGTTGCAGCAGTGGGCGCGGCAGGCCAAGACCGCTCAGTTCCTCGCGTTACGGGCCAAGATCGTGCTGCGTTGCGCGGAGGGTGGGACGAACCAGCAGGCCGCGGCCGACCTCGGCATCGACAGGTCGACCGTGGACCGCTGGCGGGCCCGGTTCATCGCGAAACGCCTTAATGGTCTGCATGACGAGCCCCGCTCGGGCCGGCCGCCTTCGATCCTCCTCGATCAGGTCGAGGAGGTCGTCGTGGCCACCCTGGAGTCGGTCCCGGGCCAGGACACGCACTGGTCACGGGCCTCGATGGCCCAGCGCACGGGCCTGTCGAAGTCGACGATCGGGCGGATCTGGAAGCGGTTCGACCTCAAGCCCCACCTGCAGGACTCCTTCAAGTTGTCCACCGATCCGCAGTTCGTCGCGAAGGTCGTCGACGTTGTCGGCCTGTACCACCACCCGCCCGAGAAGGCGGTCGTGCTCTGCGTGGACGAGAAGAGCCAGATCCAGGCGCTGGACCGGTCCCAGCCGGTGCTGCCGATGATGCCGGGCATGCCCGAACGCCGCACCCACGACTATCTGAGGCACGGCATCACCAGCCTGTTCGCCGCCTTCAACATCGCCGATGGCACTGTCATATCGGCACTGCACCGCCGCCACCGGGCAATCGAGTTCAAGAAGTTCCTGACCCGGATCGACAAGGCCGTGCCCACCGGCCTCGACGTGCACCTCGTCTGTGACAACTACGCCACCCACAACACCGCCGACATCAGGGCATGGCTCGCCAAACACCCCCGATTTCACGTCCATTTCACTCCCACCGGCTCCTCCTGGATGAACCAGGTCGAGCGGTGGTTCGGCCTGCTGACCGACAAGCTCATCCGCCGCGGCGTCCACACCTCCGTGAAGGCACTGGAGGACGACATAACAGCGTGGATCGACACCTGGAACGAGAACCCACGGCCCTTCACCTGGACCAAGACCGCCGACGAGATCCTCAACTCCCTCGCCGACTACCTCACCAAGGTCGGAACCACCGGCCAGAAAACCGAGTAGAACTAAGCATCAGGATTTCAGGCGCATCACACTAGATAGGCTTCTCTCCGAGGGAGGCGGTCTCGTCAGTATCGCCATCAGCGTCTTCATCTAGTGGACTGGCAGCCTCTGCAACTGCCCGCAAAAGCTCGTTGATGGTGTTGTGGTACGCCTCCGCGAGCTCGCCCAAGGCGGATCCGATGACATCCGCATCCCCTGAAGCTTCGGCCCCGCCTTGCAGTTGCAGGCTAGCGGCCCTGCTCGGCAAGCGGGCCGCATACCCAAGGACGGCCGACTCCTTTTCGGTGATGTGGCTGGCGAACTGGTCCAGCCACACTTCCTCTGTCTCGGGACGCCCGCCGGTCGTAAGGTCGACAAGGATGGCCATGACCTTGTGGTGAATGTTGTGCAGCCGCGATGAAACGGTGGGCGAAGACCACTTGTCGCTGCCCGGTTCAGACAGCGCATCTAGGGTCGCTGCCAGTTTCGCAGCGTACGGGGGCGGCCATCCTGAGGGCCAAGAGGAGCGTGCCTGCCAGAGTTGCAGGATCGCGTCCCGTGCTTCCGCGGCGCGGGCTGCGGCGTCCGGGGCGTTCGTTTCGCGTGCCTGGTCGGCTTCCGTTACAAGGCGAGCTGTGTAATGCGCAAGCCAGCGGATCAGGGTGTTGTTGGTGTGTTCGTCGCCGAACTCGACCAGGATGCGTTCACCTAGCTTTGCGACGGTGTCAACTGGCGGTGAGGGATCCGGTGGCGTCGAGGAGATAGATGCGGCTGACGGGGAGTCGGTACCCGTTGCGTTGTTGTCCGGTTCGGCGCCGTGCAATCTGAACCTCCAGGATCAGGCTCTTTTCTGCGGTAGCGAGATATCGCAGCAGTGCGTCCCGCCTGACATGGACGCGATAACCGGATGATACGAACGAGGATGACGAGTCACGCCCAGGATCTGGATCGGCCCATTGCTGCGCCTGTGCCACGACGTGCCCGTCCTGCGCTGTGAGCGCGAGACGGGTAGCCTCGAAAATTGTGTGGCTTTGAGTCCTGAATGCCGCCCCGGGAAGCGGCAGTTCGCGACGCATTTCGTGCGCGTATACGTCATGTCGGTCCAGGTACTCACTCGGCGAGCACGGATCACGCATCCATCCGGTGAGACGGAATTCGCCGGTGTCCACTTCAAATTCTTGATCGTGTTCGCCGGGCAGCTTCCAGTCTGTCGGGTTGGTAGCTGCGGCGAGCGCACGCTGCAGATCGGTGGCGTGGCGAGGGTCGACGAGGGCCGATGCCACAAATACGGTCTCATAGGCGTCGGGACCATGGATTTGGATATTCGCCGCAACACGGATCATGTCGGATGGGCCGTCGTGACCTGTTGGTCCGAGAGCGCTGTCGAAGTCGGCCGGCGATGCGGTGTACCAGTCCTCCGACCCCACCCGGGACACCAGGAACTCTGCCTCTGCTGGGACCGGCGTCCCAAGGTCTGCGAGCCAGCCTGTCGGGGCTGGGAGATGTGGCAGGAGCCAGTCTTCCCAGGAGTCAGCCTGCTCGTGTGTCCAGGTTCCGGCACGGGCTGGGCGGTTTTCGTCGGCGAGACGTCCGGCCGTTGCCATCATGGCGTGATACTCCATGTAGAGGCGGAGGCTCTCCTCAGGGGGAAGGTTTCCTTGCCTGTGGCTGGTGCGTTCCCAGGAGCGCGCATCGCGCAGCTCCCGCATATCCGTCCACCAGTCGTCGATCCTCAAGCCCCATTGGTCGAGGATGAAGCCTTCGGCCGTCTTGGCGATGACGTCAACTTCGACGTCGAAGACCCGAGCCAAAGGCGCGTACCAGTAGGGGATGGTGTCCATGGAATCAAAGTTGTAGCGGCCTTTCCAGGAAATCCTGTCGCGTTTCTCGTAGCTACGCCCGTAGTCCACCAGCCAGCTGGAGGGCTGGTTGGCCAGTCGGAGCATCTCGACCTGCGCGGAATTGGCGCCAGCCACTGCCGCTATCGCGAGGGCACTGCGGCGTGCAAGTTCACGGATCTGAGCATGCGAAAACACTCGGTCCGTGGCCAGTCGCACAAAGTTGTCGAAGTACGGCGCCAATATGTCGGCGCGTTCTGATGCGACCTGCTCAAATGCCGCGAGGACTGCGGCTATCGCCGAGAAGCGGTAGAAGTGCAGCTTCTCATCTCGGAAATCACCCGGCTCACCATGATCCAGGTGGCCCATGAGGTCAGCCACCAGCGACTGGGTAACGGCAGTGGAGGATGTGAGCAGCAACTCGCGGGTGGAGTGCGCTGCGCGCCACCGCAGTTCCCTCCGAGGGTGGCCGAAAGCACTCCACAACAGGTCGGAAATGGCCGATTCCAGGCGCTGTTGTTCGACGGTCAACGCGTCCTGCGGAACGCGGTCATCGAGGAGGCCCAAAAGGGCTGAGCTCGCGTCGCCGGCAGGACACAGAAGGCCCAGGAACTCTGCGATGCTCCGCCAACCGTGCGCTCGCAAATTCTGCCGCGCCTCGGGTAGGGCAGCCAGAGCGGCTTTCCGGATAACCGAGTCGTCTCCGAATGCCCGCAGGCGTTCGATCGTACGCGGCGCGTCATGCCCCCAGAGCAACTCGGTGAAAAGTCGACGCATCAGGTTGGGAAGCGCTGCGGTAGCCCACGTCGATGTGGTCGGCGTTGAACTCCAGCGCCGGACAAAGTCGGACAGGACCATCAGAACATCGGACACGTCCAGGACCTGTAGCGATGCGACAGCCGTAAGAGCATCCAGCCGCTGTCCGTAAGGGGTACGTTGGAGGACCGCTTTGATGAATCCGCGCAGTTCGTCGCCATACACGAAAGCGCCGTCCAGCGTCTGCACGTCCTCCGCGAGCGAAGTCCAGCTACGCGAAGCGGCCTGAGACAGCAAGGCTTGCACCTCGGGAGCCTGACGCCTAGTACTGTCCCAATCCCGGCTGGTGATCTGCCCACTGGCCGAGTCTCCTGCCCCGTCACCATCACCCAACTGGATCACCGGTTCGAGCACCGAGCGGACACTGCTTCCATGGCCCATCTGCTCGGCAGCGTCCATAAGGAGGCGCGCTCTAGCGGGTTGGTGCCGCGCGGGAACATAGCGGCGCAGCCACGCCGCAGCCCTCAACAGGACCCGACGGCACTCCTGCATGCCCGAAGCACCGCTCGCCGCCAGCCGTTCGGCGATGTCGAGTTGCAGTTGCCATCGACCTCCGTCATCTGCGATCAAATGGTCCAAGGAGAGCACCTGCTGCGCGGGAATCCCTCCGTTATGAAGTGCGCCAGTGAGGGCAGCCGGCAAGGTAGACGAGAGGCCAATTCGGTCTTGGTCGTCCCATCTACTTGCTGCCGCAAGGCCGGTGAACGGATCCAGCCGCGCTGCAGCTCCAGCAATCTCCGCGTACGGAATCTCGGCGGCTTCGCTCACGTGAGGAGCCATCAGTTCCGCAGATCGAACGAGACGTGCGGCGGTATGGACCGGATCTAGGCTGGAGATGTCAGCCCGGCGGGCGAGGTCTACGTGAACCTTAAGGAGCCGGGCCGCGTCGTCGTTGATACCGGTCGACGCTTCTACGGCCTGATCGAAGAGATGTCTCCCCAGGTCTACATCTGCCTTTGCTCCCAACTCAGCCAATCGCGCAAGAAGGTCGAGGCGATCAGGTGCGGGATAGTCATGACTGTTGATATAGACGGCAGCCCTCGTGCACAGGTCGGCTGCCGTGCCTACAAGTTGCGGATGCGGAAGAAGAAGGGATGCCAGTTCCATCCACAGTTCAGGAGCACCATCACGACGGACAGGCTCGGCGGCAGCCGCGAGACGGTCCACAACTTCCTCTGCCACGCCAGCGTCCAGGGCCGCAGCGGTAACGAGGCTCGCCCAGGCTTGATAGGACGTGTCGTACGTGAACCACCGGCGTGCGGCATGCTCCATGCGTCCCGCGATCCCCCGATCGCAGAACGCAAGGACCTCGTCGGCGTCAGCTTTCTCCAAGACTGCGTGCGCAGCCAGCACGGCAGCTTCCGCAATGGGCTTCACGAGCTGGAGCCATTCATCACGCTTGCGCGCACGAGCGTCCCCGGTGCGATCACTCTTTTCGGCAGGCGGCTGTAGTTCGGCCGGAATGAGCGCGACGACATCCATGTCGTTGCCCCTGAGGACCGTGCCTACCGCCTGGCAACGCAGTGTTGTAGTGCCTTGCCCAGCGAATCCCGCATAGCTCCAAAGCCCTTCGGGCAAAGCGGTAGACCAGTGCTTGGCCAGATCGGCGGTCAGCTGACGGTCACCGCGACGGAGCGCTGCATCAAGAATCTCTGCCCGCCAGGGCTGAGGCTCGCCGGGCGGCTCCAACAGCAATGCGGCAAGCGTAGCGTTTAGCCACTCCTTGTCAGGTTCATCCGAATGGGATGCGACAGCAAGGAAGATGCGCGCCTGAGCCTCCGCCGGTACCCGGAACTTCTCCAGAAGCCTTCGTACGACGGCAAGGTCCACGTCACCCGTAAGGCGCCCCGCCAGGGCCACCGCAGCGTCCAGCACAAGATCCACGGGGCGCCACCGCCGCAGTTCACTGACTGCGGACCCAACGCCGGCAAGCCGGTAGCGTGCCTCCGCCGCTGCGGCGATGTCGTCCGGCGTGACATCCCAGTGCTTCCCCTCCCTCTCTCTCTGAGCCATCCAGCGACGCAGCCACCCTCCAGCGCTGTCCAGGTCAGCCCGGGCGGCGTCGTGTCGTTCAGGCATACGCGAGAGCACTGCGGCCATCTGAAGGAATGCTGGGGCGAGCCAAGACCCGCCTGCAGTCCGCAGCAGGTGGGCCCGCAGAAGATCCGGGTCCGTATAGCGCGCAACCAAATCCAGATGCGATTCGGTCAGACGCGAAAGCGTGTCCTGCCGTGACGCCGCGTCACAGCCTCGAACAGCCAATCGCACGGAAGCCGCTGCATCTGCAGTCTGCGCTGCGGCCCTGACAGCGAGGTCCAGGCGCCGGGCTTGAACCTCCTCACGACGAAAGCCGTCCGTAATGCCGACCGGACTGGCTTCTTCTAGGACCAACTGCAACAGCTCTTCCAAACGACCTGCTGCCGACAGATGGACGGCAACGTGCGCCGCGGCATCCACGTCGGTCGCACGACCGGCAAGACACAGATCAGCCAGCCGGCTATGAGCCGCGATCACTTCGGAGGGGTCCACGCAGCCCCTGACGTGCGTTTCGAAGTCCTCGTCCCGGAACTGGATCGAGTCGTCGACGATCCGCACGCCGGGAGTGAGCCCCGCAGCAAAATGCCTGACGGCCAACAGGTCTACGTTGAGAGCTGTCGCGAGTGCCTGAAGCTGTACAGGGCGGGAAAGCGCCAGCATCAAGGCGAGCCACTGCAGGCCGCCGGCGTCCGCGCCACCCACCTGCAGAGCGGAGTCGATGAGGTCACCGAAGACAGCATCGGGAGTCTGCTCAGACTTCGCCAACAGGGTGGGCATGTCCCACGCATGCTCTGCTGCCTGCTGGAGGCTATAGAACTGGGCCCTTGGATTGCCTTGAGTCCTCTCGTGGAAGGTGTGCGCTTCCTCCTCCGAGGCGTCCGGCCGGTACCGACGCAGATGCGCCGCGGACGTGGGTGCGTCGAAGACTGCGAGAGGGACCTCCTCAGCCGCCGTCGTGGCCTCCAACGAGCCGAGCCGATGACTACGCGCAGTGAGTATCACGGAGACTTGTTCAGGCAGGTCCAGGCGGACGAGCTCCGGCAGAAAGGAGCGACTTTGACACTCCCGAGCCGCCGTAGCGGCGTTGTCGGCAGCGTCAATCGCCAGGATGAGCACGGCATTCCGCGGAAGCCCAGCGACAGCCCCGTCGAGCGTGCGGCGGAACCGTCGCCAAAGATCTTCCCTAGGCCGTGAGGTCGAAATGAGCAGAGGGGTTCCGCACAACTGCGCCAGCTCATTGACGACTTGAGTAACGAATCGCTCCGGCGTGTGCCGCTCCTCGCCTGCACTCAGGTAATCCCCGCCGCCATAGCAATCAAAGTGAACAACCAGCGACCCTGTTGGCAAGTGATCCTTGATCTGGCGGATCGCCGTGGTCTTTCCGGCCCCGGCATCTCCGTGAGCTACCACGAGGCACCCCGGGTTCCTTACCACGGCGTCTGCGATGGAACGGGCACCGGGCGCGGGAAGCGGATCGCGAACTTCCGCGAACCGAGAAGGAGCCGGGTAAAGATCCAGCAGTTCCGGGGCCCCTAGTTCCGCAAGAACATCCTTCGCTGTCACTCCCTTGCGATTACTGTCCGGCAGCGCCTGGGCACGGACCAGGTCGAACAGTTTGAGAGCTGAGTCGTGATCCTTGCCCGGAGTGAGCTGCGCCGCTCCGGATCGAACCGCACGAGCCAGCGCGGCCCTGTCCATGGCACCTGTCTGCGACAGGTCAAGAGTGCCTATGAAAGCGCAGAACTCCTGACTGCTCAGCCGACCACGCACACCCTCGTACAGAGTCCGGATCGTCCCAGCCTGCTCTGTTGAGAGCCCTGCGAGAAGTGCCCGAGTCTGCACTGGCCCCGCTTGCCCGTCGACCCACGCCGCCGCAGCGGCAACACAGGAGGTCAGTTCAGGGGCGGCCGGCTGATTGCTGACCAGCGCAATCCGGACCTTCGCCGCGACATCGATCCCATGATCGTCCAGAAGTCGGCGATAGGCGGCCGCGAGATCCGCAATGACGGATCGTGGCGGCGCCGGAGTGCCGTTGGCGCGACGCGGCACCCTCTGTTTACAGAGCCTGGCCGTTGTCCAAGCAGTGTCCGGGTGACGCGAGCTGTACTTCAGCTGTGACAGGACGAGCACGTCTGCCGAAGCAGCATCGTCGCCTCCCAGATACTCGGCAACATCCACCGTTTCGTAAGCGTCGTCGGGATCATCGACGCAGGCAAGACCTTCGAGCGTGACTCGCCGGAGCATGGTGCCCGGCTCGATCAGCTTCAGCGCCCGGCTCGCCGCCCACCAGAAGTGAAAATCGTCTCCGGCATTCGACTCCGGCGCACCCATCCTGCTCCCCCTTACCCCTGCGCGGCCGAGACCACCAACGCGACGGGCACAGGATATAGCCAGGCAGATCGGGATGGAGCCTGCAGTCACAAGACATAACCAGCGCTTCTGAGTTCGGGACCAGTTCCCCGGCGAGCAGTTTCAAGTCGCCGATCAGTTCCTCGTCCAGGTCCACCCAAGCCCCCGAACACGATCCGCGACACGGTCCCGTGCTGCTGGCACCGCTTCGACCAGAGCCGGGACGGTGAAGGCGTAGGGCGATTCTTCGAGCGGGCGGCATAACTGGGAACCTCTCGATGGGCAGGGAAGAGTCAGCGCGTTTTCCCGAGCGCGAACGGATCTCTCACCCTCTTCAAAATGCGGTCCACAGGACAACCAGGAAGTCGGAAAGAGCCCGGGAAACGGCGGACGACCACCATCCATCTCGGACGGCCTGGCTCCCCATCTCGGCGGCGATATCACAACTGCAATGTCAATAGGACTCACCAGCCGCCGCACGCGCCAACTACCAGGGAGACCCGGCCCCACCAAGACGTCGGCTACTTGAGTGCAGCACGACGAGAGCAGCTGTCGCAGTGACCGGTATGGATCTGCCTCCCGACACCGTGCTCATCTTTGACCAGGACGAAGACCTGATCGTCTTTGAGTCGTTCGTGCACGCCTCGAACGACCTTGAGGCGATGGACGTGTCGGAGGGTGAGTACACGGCAGCGTACTCACCGGACCGTCGCCTGCTGGCACTGGCTGCTCCCGAGGGCCCAGAAGGCATGGTCGTTCTGACCAGGACCGGCAGAGGTGACCCGGCCGATCCGGGGCGGAGAGTGGCCCGCTACTGGCAGCGTCACCAGATGGGCCAGTCCCCGCGTGACCCGTTGCGGACGGCACGCTTCTTGATCGGCAGGGACAGCCAGCCCCGCACGGGATAGCTGAGCCGAGTCACCGGCCTGCTGAGAGGCAGGTGCGCGTCGCGGTAGGCGACGCCAGCGATGATCTCTCGAAGCAGCGCCAGGCGATCCTCGTAGCCGAGGCATCTCCGTGTGGCATGGAAGCCCGGCGGATCTGTGCCTCCCATAGCAAAGGCCAGGATGCCGTGGCGTCCCACAGCACGCCTTCAGCGGAACACCTTCCAGGTCTGTGTCGCGCAGGTCGGCTCCCGTGAAGTCACTGCGCGCCGCCTCGGCATCAGTTCGGGCCAGTGCCGCACGCTCCGGACCAGACACCTCCTCCGGCAACGGCTACACGCTCACCCCGATCGACAGCACGGACAGGGTCGGCAGCTTCACTCTCGACCTCGAGCGGGCCCCCGGGCTCCAATACATCCGCCAATAGCCACATCAGATATAGGCCATTAGCCTCGCCGTTTCACTTGGTGTGGGGCCGGGTTCTGTGCGGTAACGCGAAAGTGCCTTCTGAGCTGGGACGATGAACCTTGTCGAGGGGTTCTGTC
>NZ_JBVJCT010000040.1:0-43105 GCF_055588305.1 Streptomyces sp. NPDC042002
CTGCACCACCTGCCACCAACCCCTGCCCAGCGGGTCACGCTCAAGGCCAAGACCGAGCCAGACCTAACGGAGTCCTACTAAGGGCTGTCCCGTAAATGATCTCCGCGCGGTCGGGCGGGTCTGTCAAACGAGTGGCTCTGTTCCGTAGTCGGTGGTGACGATGCGTTCTCCTTATTGCAGGAGGATGCGGTGACGGAGGAGGTCGAATCCTGCTCGGCCGTGCATCTGCCGCATGATCTTCTTGGTTCGGGTGTTGACGCCCTCTGTCCGACCGTTGTGGTGGGGCAGGGTGAGGCCGGCTTTCACGGCTGCGCGGTCGAGTTCGAGGCCGTTGCAGAAGCTGTGCAGGTGGGGCAGGCCGACGGTGCGGACTGTGGCGATCCACTGGGTGAGCTTGTCGTCGTTGGCCTGGGCCGGGGTCAGGAGCGTGGCGAACTCGCCGGTGAGTCGGGCGACTGCGGTCATCTCCGGGCAGGCCGCGGTGAGGAGGCCGAGCAGGTCGGTGTCCTTGGTCCACAGGTGCTCGGGGTGGGTGAGCAGGAGCCGGGCGACGCGGCGGGGGGTTGTCACGGGGCGGTCGCCTTCGGCGCGGCCTTGATTGAGGTAGCGGACCAGCAGGTTGGCACTGCCGGTATAGCCCAGTTCCCTGATCTCGTGCAGGAGGTGCGTGACGGGAACGGCCGGGTTGTCGGACCGGCGTTGGCGCAGATGGTCGCGGTAGGGGTCGACCAGGGTGGGCCGGTAGCGAGGGGTGATGCGATCTGCGGGCGGTTCGGGGATGCGGGCGTAGCGCTTGACGGTGTTCAGGGCGAGGTTCAGTCTGCGGGAGCAGTCGAGCAGGCCGACGCCGGAGTCGAGGAGGGCGTGGATTTTGTGCCAGCGCTCGCGGGTGGTCTGCTCGCGCACCCCGCCGGGCCGGGGCGGGTTGACGCTGGCCCAGCAGGGGGCGTGGGCGCGGACCTCGGCCAGGACTTTGTCGCACAGGTTCCGCCACAGATGCCAGCGGTCACTGACCTGCACCGCGTCGGGCAGGGCCCGGCGGATCGCCTCGGCGTAGGTGGCCGAGCCGTCCCGGCACACGACTTCGATCCCTTTCTTCCCGCGTAGCCATGTCTCCAATGTGGCGGCTTCGCGGTCGGGCAGGACATCGACGCGTTCCCCGGTCTCGGCGTCGATGATGATCGTGGCGTAGCGGTGACGGCGGCGCAGGGCGAAGTCGTCGACCCCGATCACCCTCGGGATCCGCACCGCTGGCGGGGGGATTCCCCGCAGCACCCGCAGGGCGGTGGCGAACGATACGGGCACGGCCAGTAACCGGGTGAGCCGGGCGGCCGCCCGGCCGCATAACTCCTTGACCACCCCTGAGACCTGGCCGGTCAGACGCGTGGTGCGGCGCTGAAGGCGCTCGATCAGCCCAGGGACTTGCTCGCGGAAGGTCTGCCTCCGGCAGCCCAGGACCGGGCAGACCAGACGTCGTGCCCGGACGCTGACCACGACCCGGCGGCCATCGACCGGCACATCCTCAACTGTCCGGACGTGGTATCCGTGCACTTTCCCCGTCGGGACCCCGCACATCGGACAGGGAAAGGGAACATCCCGGGTCCGGGCCAAGACCCGGATCACCTCGGCGTCGTCCGCCACATCCTCGATGACCAGCGCCGAGAGCCCTGAAAACACCGTAGCTACAAGGGAGTTGACATCTCGCATACAACGTCAACGACGCCCGTCACCTGCCGTCACCACCGACTACGGAACAGAGCCGTGAAATGCGTGCGACGCGGCGGGCGGCAGTTGGGCGGTGCCCGCCTGGGGCGCATCGAGGCCGCCGCCAGGATCGCCTGGCGACGGCGAGTGCGGGAGCGGCCCGTTGACGGCGGGGCAGGTTCCGGCACCGATGCGCAAGGCGCGCCCCCGGAGGAGCGCGAGAGGTGATCGACACTGCCGGGGGCCTGGGCCGTACGGTGCACGCTAGCCCTCGCCGCACTCCCTGAACAGACGTCAAGTGGCCATCCGGCCGTGGTGACGGTTCCGGTCCGGGGGAGTACCGGGGCTACGAGAACCGGGGATCGTCCGGACCGGCTGGGCCGTCGCTACAGCCGTCATCGCCACAGCCGTCAGTGACGTGGCCGCGGCCCCGGTCGCCACGACGCGGGGCTAGCCGCTCCCCGAGCAGTTACAGGGAGAGCCGCTCGGGGCGTTGCCGCGCCCGCGCGCGACGGAGCGGCGGTGACGGCTCGCGTGTTCTGACGTCTGCGTACGACGGAACGCCGGTGACGGGCTCGCGTGTTCACGGGAGCGGCCCCTGGCGCCGCCGCGTACCTCACATACCGATGATCAGTCGGCTGGCCTGGTTCGGGACAGCGGCAGTGAGCTGCGAGGCGCCGCCCTCGGACTCCCCTGCCGTCTCCGCGTCCCGCACCTGGTTGGGCACGGATACGTCGTGCAGGGCCCGGTCGGCGGTGATGAGCGCGCTCGCGGTCAGCGGCGGGCCGCCGTATTCGGATGCCGACGCCATCAGACGTGCCGCTGCCTCCGGGCCGGTCTCGGGCGGGATCACCAGCAGGTCCCAGCGGCCGGTGCCGTAGGACAGCAGAAGAAGCTTGTGCGGGTCGAGTTCCGGGGTGAACCAGCCGACCTTCACGACATGGCCGCTGACGGGCACCTCGTGCGGGATGACCGGCCAGTGCTCCGGGTTGACGGCGACACGGGTGATGCGCCCCCACAGGGGGTCCAACACATCGGTCAGCGCGGGCAGTTCGCGCAGCAGATCGTGGGAGCGCGGCCACCAGGCGCCGTCCAGGAGTCCACGGGAGGGGCCGTCGGCCTTCAGTGCGAGACGAGCGGGAGGGGCTGCCGGTACGAGACGGGCTGGAGGCGCCGCGACGGGTGCGAGCCGCGGCAGGGTTGCTTCGAAGGTCGCGGTCATGATGAGGACCCGTCTCCGGGCCGCCCCTGGAGTCGCGGCCCGGGTCTCACTTTCGCCGGGAACGACCCGGCGTGGAAGCCGGTGTGCGAAATGCCCTCGGTACGTCCAACGTACTCCTTCTCGTACTCCTGCCGCTGCCGCCGTACCGGCAGGAGTACGGTGAGGACGTCGAGGACACGTCGTACGCCGGTGATCGCACCGGCCTCGTCCTCGTCGCAAGGCCCGCCGTCGAAGAGACGCAGCCCAAGACCCCGGCCGCACTGTCGTCACCGAGGTCAAGGACCGCCCATGTCTTCACCGTCTCCCCCTCCCCTGTCCGCCGCTCAGCCGGAAACCGCCCAACCGCTCCTGGAGTACGACGGGAGGGCAGCCTTCCCGCGCGGCGCGACGACTCGCGAGCGCACCGGCAACGACCGGCTGTCCCTGACGATCACGGCGTTGATCGTCCTCCTGCCGTTCCTGGCACTCGGCCTGGCCGGCTGGTTGCTGTGGGGGCGCCTGATCCATCCTGCCGATGTCCTGCTCGCCGCGGTGCTCTACACCGTCACGGGCCTCGGCGTCACCGTCGGCTTCCACCGGGGCCTGACCCACGGCGGCTACCGGGCCGTACGGCCACTGCGCATCGCGCTCGCGACGGCCGGGTCGATGAGCTTCCAGGGCGACGTGATCGGCTGGGTCGCCATCCACCGCCGCCATCACGCCTTCACCGACCGGCCGGGCGATCCGCACTCTCCGTACCGCTACGGCACGTCCGCGCGCGGCCAGTTGCGGGGTCTGGCGGACGCCCATGTCGGCTGGCTGTTCCGCAACGACCCCACGTCCGCGGCGCGTTACGCTCCCGATCTCGTCGCCGACCGCGACATCCGGGCCGTGTCCCGGGCCTTCCCGGCCCTGTGTGTGCTCACCCTCGCCCTCCCCTTCGCCGCCGGTCTGCTGATCGGCGGCACCTGGGTGTCCGCTCTGACCGCCCTGCTGTGGGCGGGACTTGTGCGCATCGCCCTGCTCCACCACGTCACCTGGAGCGTGAACTCCCTCTGCCATGTGATCGGCGAGCGTCCGTTCCGCACCCGACTCCACGACCGCGCGACCAACTTGTGGCCTCTGGCCCTGCTCTCCTTCGGGGAGAGCTGGCACAACCTCCACCACGCCGACCCCACCAGCGCCCGGCACGGTGTCGACCGCGGCCAGCTCGATCCCTCCGCCGCCGTCATCCGCCTTTTCGAACGCCTCGGTTGGGTCAGCGACGTGCGCTGGCCCACCCCGGACCGTATCGCCGCCCGCCGCGTGTGAACCCGATCGACCGCGCCCCCTTCAGGAGTTCTCGTGACAATCGCGCCCCCGCCCCCGCTCTCCCCGTCCCCGCTCTCCTCGTCGTCCGCCGTCCGTCTGCGCCTGTCGGCCCAACCGGTACTGGGCCACATGCCCCGGCGTATCGACGGTGCCTGGTGGCCCCGTTCGACCGATCTGACGTCCGAACTGCCCCAGCTTCTGGGCGGGTTGCCGCCCTCCTGGGGGCATGTCAGCAGCGTCCTGGTGGACGAGGCCGTATGGGCACCGTTCCCCGGACGGCTGCTCGTCGCCGACCAGGTGGTACGCCTGCGCCGGACGACCGGCGAGCACGCCCCGTCCACCGTCTGCCTACTGGCGCCCGGCCGCGGCCGGTGGGACCTGCTGGTCGTACCGCCCGCGGCCACGGAGGCGGAGGCCGGGCGGCTCATGGACAGCGTGGAGCCCGTCGTGAAGGACAGCCTGGGGTGGGGAACCGCTGTCCGTTGAGGCCGAGGCCGATGCCCATGACGATGACGGTGTCTGTCGGACCGGTAGGGCGTGGCGGGGTTCTCGTTCCCGGTCCTGCGGCAGCCGTGGTGTCCGCAGGCGGAGTCCGTCCGGACCGTCTGCGGAGTACGCTCGGTGCTACCGAGGGTATTTCGCGCACCGGCTCCCATGTCCGTGTCGCTTTCGGCGATTTGATCACCTCGGGCCGGTCGCGGTCGGTCCGGAGCCGGGTTCGTGTCATGAATGCGACCGCTACCCCCACGCCGATCCCCGAAAGCACGCCCTCCTCTCCGTCCTGCCGAAGGCCCTTCGCTTCCGTCGGCTCCTCGCCGACGGCCGCGCTCGATCCGCCGTGGGGCCGGGCCACCGGCGGCCTCTCGGACCACCCGTACCGGCCGGCTGTCCCTGGCGCGGTGCCCGTCGGTGGGCAGGTACAGCCGACTCCCGCCTCGGCTCTTTGGCTGATGGCCGCCGGGAGAGACTGCCTGCGCACCTCGCACGCGGACCGGCTGATGGCGGAGGCGGCGAGCCTGCGCACGGTCTCGGAGACCGACCCGGCCGTTCAGGCGGCCTGGGACTCCGAAGGGGACGATGCGGCGGGCGAGCCGGCGGCACGCCCGCAGATCCCGGTCGTTTCCGCTCCGCCGACGACGAGATGAGGGCCGTGGAGGCGCTGTGACGACCACGGCCGCAGCCCGACGCGCCCTGCCGATCCTCACCCGCGGGTGAGGACCGGCAGGGCGGGCGCACCCGCGGGTGAGGGACGAGAGCCGCCGTGAGTGCCGTCGGGGTCCTGGCGGACGGCGTCCGCCAGGACCCCGGTCCTTCCCTGCACCGCGGTCCTGCCGATGGAGCCGACAGACGGGCGCGCGGGACCTTGGACCGCGCGTGGTGACCGCTGGAACGACCGCGCGTGGTGACCGCCGGCACGCGAGCTCAAGACTCGGCGACCCGTGACCTCAAGAGCCGGTCGGCACGCGGTCAAGAGTCGGCGGCACGCGGCCTCAGGTATCAGCGGTACGCCACCCGGAGCCGGTGGTGGCCGCGGACACGCGGCGTCAAGAGCCGGCAACGACTCGGCAGCAGCCCGGGACCCCGGCCGCACCACGTACGACAGGCCGGGATCCTCCCGTGCCGTGTGCTTCCCCGACCGTTCGGGTCCGGGGCCGTTATCGACGTAAGGAATGTGGGAACCATGGGTGTTCTGATCACCGTGCTGGCGGTGTTGGCCGTGGCCGGGCTCGTTCTGCTCGCCCTCAGCGTGCGCAACGTCCAGCAGTACGAGAAGGGCGTGGTGTTCCGCTTCGGGCGGCTGCTGCCGGACATCCGCGGGCCGGGCCTGCGGATCATCCGGCCGATCGGGGACCGGATGCGGAAGGTGTCCGTACAGACCGAGGTCCTCGGTATTCCGCCGCAGGGGTCCATCACAGCCGACAACGTGACACTCACCGTGGACGCGGTCGTCTACTTCAAGGTCATCGACCCCGTCAAAGCCCTGGTGAACGTGCGCAATTACCCCGCCGCCGTCTCCCAGATCGCCCAGACATCGCTCCGCTCGGTCATCGGCAGGGCCGACCTGGACACGCTGCTCTCGGACCGCGACCACATCAACGCGGAACTCAAGAAGGTGATGGACGCCCCCACCGAGGAGCCCTGGGGGCTGCGTATCGAACGCGTGGAGATCAAGGACATCGCCCTTCCGGAGTCGATGATGCGCTCGATGTCCAAGCAGGCCGAGGCGGAGCGGGAACGCCGTGCCCGGGTCATCGCCGCCGACGGCGAGTTCGAGGCCTCGCAGCGGCTGACCGACGCCGCCGCGACCATGGCCGACACTCCCGGAGCCCTCCAACTGCGCCTGCTTCAGACCGTGGTGGACGTCTCCGCCGAGAAGAACAGCACCCTCGTGATGCCGTTCCCCGTGGAGATGCTCCGCTTCTTCGAGCACCAGAGCAGGGACACCGGCGGCACGTCCGAGGGACGGGTCACGCACCGGATCAGCCGGAGCACTCGGCGCACCCCGAGCCCCGCGGTGCCCGAGGGCGTCGTGATCCCCGAACCCGCCATCCCGTCATCCGCCATTCCGGCACCTGCCATCCCGGCACCGGCCACCCCGGCACCTGCCACCCCGTCACCCGCCATCGCGCCCACCTTCTCGCTGAGCGGGGAACGGGTCGGATCCGGCGGCAAGCGGATCGGCAGCCGTGCGGAGGTGGCCCGGGAGCGACGGGACAACTGGCCGACACGGAAGGACGCCGAGGAGTCGCTGAGCGGCTGACCGGTCCGCCGCCGGGTGACGCGGACCGGCCGGCTGATGCCGCGCGGTGCCTCTGATGACCCCGGTGACAGCGCGTCACCGGGGTCGCAGCGGTCCGGGGTGGCTGAAGCGGCCGGCCCGGCGCTGGATGCGGTGCCGACGCGTTCGGTGGCGTACCGGTGGTTGCGCCGCTCGCGCGTCGGCACGGGCGTAGAAGACGTGCTTGGCGCCCTCGATCAGCACCAGGTAGAGCACGACCATCAGGGCCAGGGCGAGGAGGAGTCCGGGCGGCAGGGCCTGGAAACCGAGCGGCCCCGCGAGCGGTGACATCGGCAGCGCGACACCGACGGCGACCACGGCGACGGCGCTGACCATCAGGGGGCGGCTGGGCCGGCTGCGGTAGAACGGCACCCGGCGGGTGCGGATCGCGAAGACGACCAGCGCCTGCGTGGCGAGGGACTCCACGAACCAGCCGGAGCGGAACAGTTCGGCTCCCGTATGGAAGATCTCGATCATGACCGCGAAGGTGAGGAAGTCGAAGACGGAGCTGACGGGCCCGAAGAAGAGCATGAAACGGCGGATGAAGGCGATGTCCCAGTGCGAGGGCGCCCGCAGTTGCTCCGGGTCGACGTTGTCGGTGGGGATGGTCAACTGCCCGGCGTCGTAGAGGAGGTTGTTGAGCAGGATCTGCGAGGGCAGCATCGGCAGGAAGGACAGCACCAGGGAGGCTCCGGCCGCGCTGAACATGTTGCCGAAGTTGCTGGAGGTGCCCATCAGCACGTACTTGATGGTGTTGGCGAAGATCCGGCGGCCCTCGGAGACCCCGTCGGCGAGGACGCCGAGGTCCTTCTCCAGGAGCAGGACGTCGGCCGCGTCCTTGGCCACGTCGGTCGCGGTGTCCACGGACAGCCCCACGTCGGCTGCGTGCAGGGCCAGCGCGTCGTTCACCCCGTCGCCCAGGAACCCGATGGCCCGGCCCCGGCGCCGCAGCGCCCGTACGACCCGGGCCTTGTCCTGGGGCGAGACGCGGGCGAAGACGGTGGTGGTCCCGGCCGCCCTGGTGAGCTGGTCGTCGTCCAGTTCCCCGATGTCCCGGCCGGTCAGGGCCCGGCCGGGCGCAAGGCCGAGGTCGGCGCAGACCTTCTGCGCCACGAGCGCGTTGTCGCCCGTACAGATCTTGACGGTGATGCCGAGGTCGGCCAGGCGTTTCAGGGAGGCGGCGGCACCGGTCTTGGGCGGGTCGAGGAAGACCAGGAAGCCGGCCAGGCGCAGCCGGCACTCGTCGGCGGTGGTGAGGGACGTCTGCCCGTCGGCGTCCCTGGTGGCCACGGCGACGACCCGGCTGCCCGCCGCGAAGTGTTCCTGGAGCACCGCCGCGGCCTGGTCCGGTACGTCACCGCAGCGGGCCAGGACCGCCTCGGGCGCCCCCTTGGCGACGAGCAGGCGGCTGCCGTCCGCGCGCTCGACGAGCGCGGAGCCGAGCTGCCGGTCGTGGTCGAAGGGCAGCAGCGCGAGCCGGTGGTGACCGGCCGGGGGTGTGTCCGTGGCCTGCCACAGCGCGCTGTCCAGCGCGTTCCCGCCCACGTGGTCGAGATCGCCCTCGGTGGCCAGCAGGCCCAGCGTCAACACCGCGTCGGAGGGTGCGCCGGCCGGGTCGAGGGCCGCCTCGAAACGTATCCGGCCCTCGGTGAGCGTGCCGGTCTTGTCGGTGACCAGGACGTCCATGTCGCCCAGATCCTCGATGCACACCAGCCGTTTGACGAGGACCTTGCGGCGCGCCAGCTGCCGTGAGCCGGTGGCCAGGCTCGTGCTCACCACGGCCGGCAGCAGCTGCGGGGTGATCCCCACCGCGATGGCCAGCGAGAAGAGCAGCGCGTCGAGCAGCGGCCGGTGGAGCAGGAGGTTGACGACGAAGATCCCCGTGGTGAGGGCGGCGGCGACCTTGAGGAGCAGCATGGAGAAGCGGCGCAGCCCCGCCTGGAAGTCGGTCTCCGGCTGCCGTTCTCCCAGGCCCAGGGCGATCCGTCCGAACTCGGCACGGCCCCCGGTGGCGACGACCACTCCGGTCGCGCCGCCCCCGTGCACCACCGTCCCCATCAGCGCGCAGGAGGTCAGCTCGGCCAGCGCGGCCCCCGCGGCGACCGGCTCCGGGGTCTTGTCGACAGGGGCGGACTCCCCGGTGAGGACGCTCTCGTCGCAGGCGAACGCGGTGCACTCCAGCAGGCGCAGGTCCGCGGGCACCACCTGCCCCAGCGTCAGACGTACGACATCGCCCGGCACCAGCTCGGTCACATCGACCTCGGCGGCCGCACCGTCCCTGACCACGACGGCCGTGTGGCGCACGCGCGAGTGCAGGGCCTGTGCCGCCTTCTCCGCCCGGTACTCGTTGACGAATCCCAGCGCCACGCTCAGCACCAGGATCCCCGCGATGACGATCGCGCCGGTGCGCTCGCCGAAGACGTACGAGACCCCGGCCGTCACCGCCAGCAGGATCAGCAGGGCGCTGCGCAGTTGCCGTCCGAGGAGCGCCAGGACCCGGACGTGGTGCGTGCGTACGGCGTTCGGCCCGACGGCCGCGAGCCGCTCGGCCGCCTCACCCGCCTCGCCCCCCGACAGTCCCTCGGGACTGCTCGCGAGCGCGGCCAGCACGGCTTTCGCGTCCTCGGCCGCGGCGTCCCCCACCCGCATCTCCGTCACCCGGGTGGTCACTGACTCCAGGTCCATCCGGCGACCTCGGGCAGGTCCGCCCCATGGGCGCGGATCCAGTCGTGATGGCGGTAGCGGACGTCGGCCATGTGCTGCCGCAGCTCCGCCGCGCGGACCGCGAGACCGGGCACCCGGTCGATGACGTCCATGACGAGCCGGTACCGGTCGAGGTCGTTGCGTACGACCATGTCGAACGGGGTCGTGGTGGTGCCCTCCTCCTTGTAGCCGCGCACGTGCAGGTGCGGGTGGTTGGCGCGGCGGTAGGCGAGCCGGTGGATCAGCCAGGGATAGCCGTGGTACGCGAAGACGACGGGCTTGTCGGGGGTGAACAGCGCGTCGTACTCGCTCTCGGACATGCCGTGCGGGTGTTCCTCCGCGGGCAGCAGCCGGGCGATGTCGACGACGTTGACCACCCGTACCGCCAGTTCGGGCAGATGGAGACGGAGCAGCGAGGCGGCGGCCAGCACTTCGAGGGTCGGTACGTCGCCCGCGCAGGCGAGCACCACGTCCGGCTCGCCGCGCTCGGGCCCGGTGCCGGCCCAGGACCAGATCCCGGCGCCGCGGGCGCAGTGCGCGCGGGCGGTGTCGAGGTCGAGCCAGTCGAAGCAGGGCTGCTTGCCCGCGACGACGACATTGACGTAGTCGCGGCTGCGCAGCACGTGATCCGCCACGGACAGCAGGGTGTTGGTGTCCGGCGGGTAGTAGACCCGCACGACCTCAGGGGACTTGTTGAGTACGTGGTCGACGAAACCGGGGTCCTGGTGCGAGAAGCCGTTGTTGTCCTGGCGCCACACGTGCGAGGTGAGCAGGTAGTTGAGGGAGGCGACCGGGCGGCGCCAGGGGAGCCTGCGGGCGACGCGCAGCCACTTGATGTGCTGGTTCGCCATGGAGCCGACGATGTGGACGAAGGCCTCGTAGCAGGAGAACAGGCCATGCCGTCCGGTGAGGAGATAGCCCTCCAGCCAGCCCTGGCAGGTGTGTTCGGACAGGATCTCCATGACCCGGCCGCCGCGTTCCAGGTGCTCGTCCGTCGGCAGTACCTGGGCCTCCCACGCCTTGCCGCTCGCCTCGTAGACGGCCTGGAGGCGGTTGGAGGCCGTCTCGTCCGGGCCGACCAGCCGGAAGTCCCGCCGCTCGCCCGTGTCGGCCATCACCCGCGCCAGCAGGTCGCCGAGGACACGGGTCGGCTCATGCGCCGTCGCGCCGGGCTTGTCGACCGGGACGGCGAACTCCTCCAGGGGCGGCAGGGGCAGGTCGCGCAGCAGCAGGCCGCCGTTGGTGTGGGGGTTGGAGCCAAGGCGGTGCGCGCCGTCCGGGACACAGGCCAGGACCTGCGCCCGGGGGCGTCCGTGCTCGTCGAAGAGTTCCTCCGGCCGGTAGGAGCGCAGCCACTGCTCCAACTGCCGCAGATGGTCCGGGTTTTCGCGTACGGCCGGCAGCGGGACCTGGTGCGCCCGCCAGGTGCCCTCCACCGGGAGACCGTCGACCTCGGCCGGTCCGGTCCAGCCCTTGGGGGTGCGCAGCACGATCATCGGCCACCGTGGGCGTTCGGTGACGGCGGAACCGGTGCCTTCGGCGCGGGCGGCGTGCTGGAGGGCGGCGATGCGGTCCAGGGCCTCGTCCATGGCGCGGGCCATCGCCTGGTGGACGGCGTGGGGGTCGTCCCCGGTGACGTGGAGGGGCTCGTGGCCGTATCCCCTGAGCAGGGAGTCGAGTTCGGGCTGGGGTATCCGCGCCAGGACCGTCGGGTTGGCGATCTTGTAGCCGTTGAGGTGCAGGATCGGCAGGACGGCGCCGTCGTGCACCGGGTCGAGGAACTTGTCGGAGTGCCAGGAGGCGGCCAGCGGGCCCGTCTCGGCCTCGCCGTCGCCGATCACGCACGCCACCAGGAGCCCCGGGTTGTCGAACGCGGCCCCGTAGGCGTGCGAGAGGGAGTAGCCCAGCTCGCCGCCCTCGTGGATCGAGCCGGGCGTCTCCGGCGCGACATGGCTGGGGATGCCGCCCGGGAAGGAGAACTGCCGGAAGAGGCGGGCCATGCCGGCCGCGTCCCGCGTGATGTCCGGGTACGTCTCGGTGTAGCTGCCCTCCAGCCAGGAGTTCGCGACCACGGCGGGCCCGCCGTGACCCGGCCCCCAGACACAGATCGCGTCCAAGTCCCTTGCTTTCACGACCCTGTTGAGGTGCGTGTGGACCAGATTCAGTCCCGGTGAGGTGCCCCAGTGCCCCAGCAGTCGCGGCTTGACGTGATCGAGAGCCAGGGGCTCGGTCAGCAGCGGGTTGGACATGAGGTAGATCTGCCCGACGGCCAGGTAGTTCGCCGCCCGCCAGTGGGCGTCCAGGGCGTTCAGTTCCTCGTCGTCGAGGCGGTCGAGGCGGTCGAAGTCGGCGGGGTCGTCAGGGGTGTTGAGCATGTCGAGTGTGTCGGGGGAGGTCCCGGGAGGGGGGCCGAGTGGCATGACGAACCCTTCTTGAAGAGGGCTGCTCAGGAACTTCGAGCCTGTCCGCGACTGCTCGTTGAGGAGCGTGCCGCGCTCGGTGGCGCGTCGTTGCGGCAGGCTGCGGGGCGCCGGGCGCGGTGCGTCGGGCTTCGTACCCTGCGGGGTGCGACCCAGGCAGGGCGTACGGGGAGGAGACAGGTCAGTGGGTCACCAGGTCGGCACTCCGAGCTCTCTTGGCTCGGTGCCTGACCGGATCTCCTCGAAGGATGCGATGGGGACGGACATCAAGTCCGCTCCCGCCGCACCGTGTTCAGCAGGCCGTGCGTCCACCGGGGTCCTGGGCGTCCGATCGTCAGCATAGTCCCCCGGTCCTTCGCCGCGGTCGGTCCGCGCAGGCCGGTACTCGGCTACGTGGTCAAGCCCGCGGCGGTCAGCGGCCATTGAACCGGGGAGACTTGAGGCCGCCCAACGGTGACTTGCCGGGCCGCGAGGTCGGTTCCCGCCGGCCTTCGCGGCCACGAGGTCCGAGACCGGACCGGTTACGCGCGCCGAGCGCGGTGAGCCGGTCCAGCGCCTGGCGGTGCTGCGCCTCGTCCACGCCGGCGGTGGCGTCGGCGACGACCACTTCGTATCCCAGGCGGAGCGCCGTCGCGGCGGTGGCCGCGACGCTGTGCGCGGTGGATCCCCGGACGCGAACGGCGATGTGCGGCTGCCGCCGCGCACCGGACCGCGTCGCCGGTCACCGCCGGCGGCCTGCACCGCATCAGCTCGGGGCCCCGCGTCGCAGCAGCCATCCCGTCAGGCCGGCTTGACCGAGCACCACGACGTCGCCCAGCCCCCAGACCAGCATGAGCAGCCGGGCGGCCGTGGCCGAGGAGTACCCCAGGCCGTCGTGGAGGAAGGACGGGAGCCAGACCAGGCAGAAGGCGATCCCCCTGTAGGTGCCGAAGTAGGCGGCCGTGGCACCGATCCAGGTCCGGGTCGCGAGGATCCGGCGGTACGGGGTCCCGCGCGGGGCGCCGTTCGTCCCGGCTCCGTACTCCACCGCCTCGGCTCCCTCGCCCGTACGGCCGGTACCGGTGCCGGCGCCGGTAGACGGCGGGCTTGCTCACCCCGGCCCGCCCAGGGACGAGGGCTCGCGCGGAACATCCTGCTCGGAGGGTAGGAGGGGTGCCTCCGTGGGCACCATGCGTCTATGCGCGTCAACGGGGACGCGGGTCTCATCAGTCATGAGGAGGGGTCATGAACCGTCAGATCCGGATTCGCGTCAACCGTCGGCCCGCCGCTCCGCGCGAGATGCCGATCGACCGCAGGACACCGTCGGGACGTCTGCTGCCGTACTGACCAACGCGTACCGACCCACTCGTACCGCGTCACTCCTGCGGGACCGAGTGCAGGCCGGCTCGTGGCGCACCGACCGACGGCGCGGTCGTCGCGGACGGGTGGACGGCACTGCGGGACCGACCCGGTCGCGTGGCCGTGCTGGGCTAACGCCCCAGGGCCGCACCGCCGTTGATGTGCAGGAGCTGGCCCGTCATGTACGCCGCCTCCGGTGACGCGACGTACCGGATGGCCGCCGCGATCTCGGCGGGGTGGCCGGGCTGTCCGGTGAGGGACTGGGCCACGCGGGAGGCGACGAACTCCGGGGTGGCGCGGTCCCCGAAGAACTCGGTGTCGCCGACGAAGCCGGGAGCGACCGCGTTCACGGTGATGCCCTCGGCGCCGACGCGCCGCGCGAGATCGTAGGTGTAGGTGTTGATCCAGCCCTTGGAGCCGCCGTACGAGCCGGGGCCGCGCAGCGAGGCGATCGAGGAGAGCTGCACGATGCGGCCGCCGGGGCGGCGCAGGTGGGGGAGCAGCGCCTCGGTGAGCAGGACGGCGGTCAGGACGTTGGCGTCGAAGTTGCGCCGGTAGCTGTCCGCGACGGACGCCAGGCTGCCGTCGTGCGGCACCGAGGCGTTCCCGCCCGCGTTGGCGACCAGGACGTCCACCGGGGTGTCGTCCGCGACGATGAACTCCCGGACCGCGCCGACCTGTTCGGGGTCGGACAGATCCGCCGCCCGCCAGGACGCGGTGCCCTGCCCGAATCGCTCGTTCAGTCCGTCGGCGGCCTTGCGCAGGACGTCCTCCCGGCGGCCGAGGAGCACCACCCGGTCCCCGTCCGCGGCGAACACCTCCGCCGTCGCCAAGCCGATTCCCGTACCGCCGCCGGACACCACCACACGCCGTCCGCCCATGTCCGTCCCACCCGTTCTCGGAATTCCTGGATATGAATCTCAGTCATGTACAGATATCGATGGGGAGGCTACGGAGCGCCTGAGGCAGCGTCAAGTGTGTCTGCCGTTCAGCCTGTTGACCGCCCAGGCGTTACTACAGCGGTGACTGCCAGGTGACGCTCGTACCGCCGCCGCCCGAGTCGCCGCCGCCCGAGTCGCCGCCGCCCGAGTCGCCGTCGCCCGAGTCGCCGTCGCCCGCGCCGGTGCGGCCGGTGTCCGCGGCCCCTGAGGTGCCGTTCGGGTCACCGTCGTCGTGGACGGTCAGCCGGACCCCGGGGCGGCCGTCCGGCAGGGGCACCGTCACATCGACGGCGACCTCGATCCGCGACACCCCGGGGCGTCGGGAGGCGGCGGCCAGCGCGCGCCGCAGCACGGCGAGGAGCTGACCGGCCACCGGCTCGCCGAGTCTGTTCTCCACCGGCCCCGCGAATCGGGTGGACGGCTGGATGCCGAGGACGGCCGCCGCGCCGGCCGTCTCGCGCAGCACCTTGCCGCGGAACGTGGTGGGGGCGTCGGCGGGCGGCTGTTGCAGCGCGAAGATCGCCGTGCGCACCTCCTGGACCGTGGCCTCCAGTTCGTCGACCGCCCGTCCGAGAGCCGCGGACACCTCTTCGGCCCCGCTGTCACCGGATCCGCTGTCGCCCGCCTCACCGTCGCCGGCCCCGCTGTGGCCGCCCTCGCGTCCGCCGCCCCCGCGTCCGTCGTTCCTGCGCTGGGTGGACTCCAGCATCATGCCGGTCGCGAACAGGCGCTGTACGACCAGATCGTGCAGGTCGCGGGCGATGCGGTCGCGGTCCTCGTACACCGCGAGGAGTTCACGGCTGTGCCGGGCGTCGGCGAGGACCAGGGCGAGCGCCGCCTGCGAGGCGAACTGGGTGGCCAGCAGGCGTTCGACCTCCGTGTACGGGCGGTCGCCGCGCCCGCGCGGCAGGGCCAGCGTGCCGATGAGGCGGCCCTCGGTCTGTAGGGGCAGCATCATGTTCGGTCCGTACCGGGACCGTACAGGGGTCGTCATCCGCGGGTCGGTCGCCGAGTCGTCGATGAACACCGGCTCCCCGCCCAGGAGTTGTTCGAGGACGGGATTGCCGGGCGCGATGGTGGCGCCCACGATGCCGGCGGGGTCCTCGTGGGTGGAGACGACCACGATCTCCATGCCGCCCTCGTCCGTGGGCTTGAGGATGATGCCCGCCGAGGCGCCCGCGAGAATCCTGGCGCGTTCGGCGACCGTCAGCAGCGCGTCGGCGTCGGTCCCCCCGCTGAGCAGCGCGGTGGTGACGGCCGCGGCGCCCTCGATCCAGCGCTCCCGCTGCCGGGCCGTCTCGTACAGCCGGGCGTTGGCGATCGCGATACCGGCCTGCGTGGCGAGCAGGCGCACCAGTTGTTCGTCCTCACGGGTGACGGGCCCGGTGGACTTGTCCGCGAGGTAGAGATTGCCGAACACCTCGTCGTCGACCCGGATGGGGACGTCCAGGCAGATGTCGGCCTCGGGGGGTTCGGGGGCTTCAGTGGATTCGGGGGCCTCGGGCGCTTCAGGGGCCTCGGAGCGAGGGCCGGGCTGCGCCGTGTGCGCCTCCTCCGTGTGCGGCCTCTCCGTGTGGGGCGCCTCTGTGTGCGGCCCCTCCATGTGGGGCTCCGCCGTGCGGATCCGTAGCAGCCCGTCCCGTCCGGGGTCCGCCATCCGCAGGGCCGCGTACCGGGCCCCCGTCAGCTCGGCGGCGGCGTCCACGATCCGCTGGAGGGTGGCGCGCAGATCGAGTTCGGTGCCGACGCTGAGGACCGCTTCGAGGAGGGGCGGGAGTCCTGGCACGGGATCGGTCATACGAGGCCCTCGGACGCCTGGACCTGGACGTCAGTTCGCCAGCGGGTCCAGGATCATCGGCTCGATCTTGCCCTCCAGCATGTAACCGAGGCCCTGTACGGCACAGACGTCGGGCCGTTCGGCGATGTGGACGGGCATACCGGTCGCCTGCCGCAGCATCTGGTCGAGCCCGGGGAGCAGCGCGCTGCCGCCGACCATCATGATCCCGCGGTCGCCGAGGTCGGCCACCAGATCGGGCGGGCAGGACCGCAGTACCTTGCCGATGCCGTCCAGTACGGCGGTCAGCGGCGTCTCGATCGCCATGCGTACGGCGGCGGTGTCGACCTGCACGGAACGGGCCAGGCCGGTCGCCACGTCCCGCCCGTGGATCTCGGTCAGGGCCGGTCCGTGCGGGGTGAGCCCGTTGCCGGAGAGGGCGAGCTGCAGGGGCCGTACGGCCTGACTCGGCAGCATCAGCTCGTGCTGGTGGCGCAGGTGCTGCACGATCGCGTGGTCGACGGCCTCGCCGCCGACCGGGATGCGCTCGGCGGTGACGATCGAGCCCAGCGACAGCACGGCGAGCTGGGTCGCGGCGGCCCCGCACACCATGATCATGGTGGCCTCGGGCCGCTCGACGGGCAGCCCGCAGCCGACCGCGGCCGCGATCAGCGTGTCGACGAGTTCGACCCGCCGTGCCCCCAGCCCGACCAGTGTCTCGATCGTGGCACGCTGCGCCAGCGGGTCCGCGTCGTGCGGCGTGCAGGCCGCGGCGCGCAGCCGGGGCTTGCGGCGCAGGGTGCGGCGGACCTTGTCGCCGAGCAGATGGCGCAGCATCCGCTGCGCCATGTCGATGTCGACGACGGTTCCGCCGGACACCGGGCGCACCACCCGGATGTAGTCGGGCGTCCGGCCCGTCATCTTCTCCGCGAACTCCCCGACCGCGATCAGCGCGCCCGTCTTCGTGTTGATCGCGGCGACACTCGGCTGGTCGACGACCAGGCCCGCACCCCGCACCCACACACGGGTCCTCGCCGCGCCCAGGTCGACGGCGAAGTGACAGCGGCGCAGCTGCTCCAGACTGGCGGTCATGGCAGGTCCTCCCGAGAGCGCAGACCGTGGGGCTCCGCCGGGCGGCGGTCCTCTCTCGCATCCTGCGCGCGCCGGGCGCCGGGCGCCCCTTTTGGAGGGCCGGGCGGGGTGCCGCCGACCGGGTGTCGAGCGGCCGTGGACGCCATCGGTCACCCGATCGGCCCGTCCCCTGCCTCCGGACAGGACACGGGGTGCCGGCTCAAGGGTCACCCCGCTCCACGGAATTCCTGTCCGCGGAAAGCCCGTCCACGGAATCCCGCTCTCCGGATGTTCGCTGTACGGAGGTGTCCGCCGAGGTCGGCGGGCGTGTCCCGGAGGTCGGCGCGCCCTCGCGGAGCCGTACCGAGCAGGCCACCGACAGCCCCGGCACCGGCCAGCGACGGAGTCCCTCGTGCACCGCGCGCTGGGCCGCGCCCGCGCGGCGCAGCGGGTGACGGCGGGTGATGCGCCCCGCCTCCTTGACGAGATGGTCGAGGAGCAGCCTCGACACGTCGTGGGTCTCGTCGCGCACGAAGGCCACCGGGTCGTCCACGTGCCAGGACAACTCCACCGAGGCGGCGAACGAACTGCCCCCGGAACTCGGCAGACGCAGTTCGTGCGCGGCGCCATGGGTGGTGAGGTCGACCTCGTAGTACGTGATGAGGGAGCGCGGCGGGCGCTTGCCCCGCGGCCGGTCGAGGTCGAGGAGTGTCAGCGAGGTGTCGGGGTCCGTGTGCACCACGGCGGTGCGGCCCTGCTCCACGCCCCGGAGCCGGGTGAGGTCGCGGGTGGTGAACGGGCCCCGGACCAGGTCGCGTCGGACCGGTTCGAGTTCCGGGAGACGCTCGGGGAGGTCCAGGGTGCAGTACCAGGCGTCCGCCGGTCCGTCCGCCGTGACGCCCGCCCGGCCGTCCGCCGAAGGCTGCCGGTGCAGCGGGCGGAAGCGGTTCGGGGACAACGTGGGGCTGCCGCCGCTCATCAACTCCTTGTGCAGAACGGGCGAGAGCACGACCACGATGTCCGCCTCGGGGCGGTCCAGGTCGGGCCGGAGGACGGGCGGCACCGTCGGGCTGCCCGCGTCGGCGAACAGCGCGGTGTGCCAGAACGTCACCCGGATCTTCGGAGGCTCGTCCAATTCCAGCAGCGCGCCAGGCAGTTCACGCAGCACCGCGTTCAGTGCGGTCAGTACGGAGGCCTCGGGCACGGTGATCACGACATAGCCGTTGTCGCGGCCGAGGAGTTCGTACTCGTTCGGCGTCATGTCGCTCAGGGAGAGCAGCCAGGTCAGCGTCCGGCCGAGCACGCTGTGGGTGTGCGGATCCTCGACGGAGTCCGCGGTGTACTCGACGGCGATGATCGGGCTGCCGCGTTCCGGCGTGACCCGCAGTTCGCGGTACAGCTCCAGCAGGGCGGGGTCCGGCTCGCCGGGCGCCTGGAACTCCTCGTACGCCCGGTACGACTCGATGGCCTCGGCGACGCGGCCCTGGCCCTTGAGCGCGAGGAGGTGCAGCCGCCGGAAGTCCTCGCGCCGGGGGTGGGACCGCAGGAGTTCACCGAGGTCGGTCGCCGCACGCCGGAAGTCGCCTGTCTCCAGGTCGAGTTCGGCGCGGGTGGCGCAGAGCGTCAGGCGCAGGGCGCGGAGCCGGCCGCGGGTCGCCTCGGCGGCGGGGCCGGGGACGCCGTCGACCGGGTCGCCGGCCCACAGGTCGAGAGCCTGCCGGACGCATGCGCCGGCGGCCTGCGGGTCACCCGCGTCCCGGTGGGCCTTCGAGCGGGCGACGAGATCCTCGCACTGGGTGAGGTCGACGCAGTCGGGGTGGGCGTGCAGCGCGTAACCGTCCGCGGTGCTCGCCAGGACGCCGGGGCCGAGGGCCTCGCGGAGCGCCGCCGCGTCCGTGGCCAGCAGGCGCGCCGCACGCTGCGGGGGCCGCCCGTCCCACAGCCCCTCGGCCAGGCCGGAGTGCGTCACCGGCCGGCCGCGGCTCAGGAGCAGCATGCACAGCAGGGCCTGCTGCCGGGGTGACAGGGTACGGACGGCGCGGTCGCCCCGGGCGACCCGAACCGGTCCCAGGACCCGGTACCGGTGGCGTGCGGCCTCGGCGGCATCCAGGGCCTGGGCGAAGGACGGCGTGAAGAACAGATCCATGCCGCGTCGCTGGGCCTGCGGGTCCGAGGAGGTCAGCGGATTGAGGATGTCGGACAGCAGGGACCTGAACTCGCTTGGAACCGCGTTGAGTTCACCGGACCCGGCTCCGTTGGTCAGTTCCCGCAGCAGGCTGCCGAAGCCGTGCAGGTCCTTCGAGAGGTCACGCTCCCGTCCGGTCCCCAGCGCGAAGTGGGTGATCTTCAAACTGCCGTCCGGCCGGACGATCAGGCCGTTCGGCGTGAGGCTGCCGTGGGTGACGCCCCGCCGGTGCACGGCCCCGAGACCGCGGGCGAGCTGCTGGGCCAGCGGGGCGAGCAGGGAGAAGGGCAGGGCGAAGCCGCCCTCGGCGGTGAGTTCCGCCACCGTGAGTCCCTCGGTGAACTCCGTGACGAGGTAAGGGACGTTCCCCTCGATGCCGAAGTCGAGCACCGCGAGGACGTTGGGGTGCTCGACTCCGGCGAGAGCGCCGGCGTCCGTGAGGAACCGCTCGTGTGCGGTCGACGGGTAGGCGTGCACCACCACGGGCCGGCCGCTCCGGGTGTCCTCGGCCCGCATGCGCTGCATGCCTCGGCCGAGGCGCCGCACCAGCCGGTATCTGCCGAGCACCAGCCCCCCGGTCCGGGGCGGCGCCCCGCCCCCCAGCCGTCGGACGCTCTCCTCGCGCACCGAGGCGAACGCCTCGCCGTCGGCCGTCGCGTCTCCGGGGCCGGGGGCGACCACGGGGAACTCCCCGGCGGCCACCCCGGCCCTCCCGTCGATCAACGCGCCGACCCGGCCGAGGAGTTCACTGGTGCGGCTGTGCGCGGTGCGCGGCAGCGTGTGCAGCAGGAGTTCGCGCACGCCGGGCCGGAAGGCGTACGAGCCGGGCGGGCCCGACGCCCTGGCGCCGAGGAGACCGCTGAGGATCACCTCGGCGAGATGCTGCGGCCGAGGGCTCCGCTCGATCGTGGCGTGCACCAGCCGCATCACGGGCAACTCCGACCGCCCCACGGCGAGATGGCCGGCGAGCCGGAACGCCTCGGGGGAGGCCATGGAGCGGAACCGCAGGACGAGCTCCTCGGCGGAGAGCCGCTCGACGTCGCCGCGGCCGTGCTCGTCGAGCGGCGCGGGCGCCGGAGCCGTGTCCAGCATCGCCACCGAGCCCGGGAGACGGCCGCCGCCGGCCACCAGCGACGACCAGTTCGCCAGCCAGCGGGCGGACGGCTCCAGGACGGGCAGCGCGAGCACGGGACCGGGGCCGGGCAGGTCGTCCGAGGCGTAGGAGTCCACGGTGTAGGCGGAGTTGGGGGCGGCGGGCCACGGAGCGGTGAGGCGCGCGGTCGTCGCGGGCAGGGCCGTGGTGCGCCACAGCCGCTCGGGCAGCGGCTGGAGCACGGCCACGGGCATCCGGGCCGCCCAGCGGCGCAGCGTGCGGTACCAGCGGGTGCCCGCCGGGCCGCCCCGCCACTGCGCGCCCATGCAGTCGCTGACCAGCAGGGTGACCGTACGGCCGTCCGCGTACGACTCCTGCGAGCCGGGCCGCCGTACGGTCCCCCCGACGGTGAGCTGGTGCAGCTCCACCGTGCGGAAGACGCCCGACTGGGCGAGCGCGGTGTGCAGTTCGCGGACGAGCGGGCGCCAGACGGGCATGGTGGGCCCGGTGTCGTGCACGAGATGCAGGGTCAGCCAGCGCTCGGTGGCAGGCCGCAGCACCGGCAGCCACCACTGGGGCGCCGCGCCGAGCCGCGCGATCCGGTGGGCGGTCGCCTCCTCGTCCAGGGTGTGGCCGACGGGCGCGGGCACCCGGCGCTTGAGCGGACGCAGGGTGCGCTGCAGCGCGAGCGGGTGGGGCAGCATCGGCGGAGCGGGGGCGAGGAGCGTGGTGTGCGGGGTGTTCGCCGGGCCGCCGTCCGCCGCGTCCCGGCCGGCGCCGCTCGCGTCCCGGCCGGAGGAGCCTGAATCGGAGTCGGAGCCGGGCAGGCGCAAGGGGACGCGGCCGTCGCCCGCGCGGTCCGGACCGGCAAGCGGGTCCCCGGGGGCCGGGTCCGGCGGTACGTTCGTCCGCGCGGATGTCTCCGGCGGCGTACGAGGGGAGCCCTCGCCGGTCCGGGGCGGGACCGGCGCCACGACGGCCGGCCCTTCGATGTGCCCCGCGAGCCACAGCAGCTCGGCCAGCTCCAGGGAGGTCGGTGCCTCCCCGCCGACGACCCGCCCCAGCAACTCGGCGAGCAGGGCGGGCCCCGGGTCCGCGGGAGTGTCCGGGTCCTCAGAACTCATCGTCGTCCCGGGTGCTGCTGAGGTAAGGCATCAGCTGCTCCGCGAGATCGTCGCGCGACGCCGCGTCGATGCCCGCCGTGCCGGTCAGGTAGATCGCGTTCAGGAGCTGGTCTGTGGCGAGCTCGCCCCCGGTGCCCCGGGCGAGGAAGCGGGCGATCAGCTCGCGGGCGTTCGCGTCGGGCTCGCCGAGATGCGCGCGGACGATGCTCTCGAGGTGGGCGTCGCGCGGCTGGTGGAGTTCGAGCCGCACGCACCGGCGCAGGAAGGCCGGCGGGAACTCGCGCTCGCCGTTGCTGGTCAGGACGACGAACGGGAAGGCGCGGCAGCGCACCCGGCCCCGGGACACGGTGACCCGCTCGTCCGTGCCGGCCACCATCACCTCGGCGGCCGGGGTGTGGCGGCCCGACCGGACCAGCTCCGGGATCTCGTACTCGCCCTCCTCCAGGATGTTCAGCAGGTCGTTCGGCAGATCGAGGTCGCTCTTGTCGATCTCGTCGATGAGCAGGGCGCGCGGGCGCCGGTAGGGGAGCAGGGACGTGCCGAGGGGGCCGAGCCGCAGATGGTCCTGGAGCTCGCCGCCCGCGGGGATCTCGTGCGCGGCGGCACGGCCGGCGGCGTACAGCCGGGACAGCGGGTCGTACTGGTAGAGGCCGTCGTGCAGCGTGGTGCGGCTGGTGATGTTCCAGCGCAGCACCGGCCCGAGCCGCAACTCCCGTGCCACCGCGTACGCGAGGGAGGACTTGCCGCTTCCTGGCGGACCGGTCACCAGCAGCGGGCGGCGCAGGTACAGCGCCGCGTTCACGAGCTGGACGGCCCGGTCGGTCGCCCGGTAGGTGCGGGCGCGGTGCCTGCGGTCGGGGGAGGCGGTCGAGGTGTCGCCGTCCTCGGCGGGAGTCTCCAGCTCGGGACCGCCGTCGAAGTCGCGCCACGGCGGCGGCGCGGGCAGCTTGGCGATGCCGTCGTGGGGCTCGCTCCCACCCGTGTAGACGGGCCACAGGGACATGCGCTCTCCTCATTCGTTTCTCGCGTGCTCGCTCGCCGGTCTCCGCGCGAACCCCGGGCGCTCAGCCCACGGGCGAGTGCAGATAGCCGACCGGGTCGGGGAGGCATCTTGGGTCCTCCCAGAGCAGCGCCAGGTCGTTCGCCCAGTGCGGTTCGGGACCGTCGTCGGCGTACGCCGTCTCGCGCAACTCGTGTATGTGCGAGGGGAGTTCCGAGGGCGGGAGATCCGCGAGATGTACGGCGAGACGGTCCAGGAACGCCGCCCCCGTGCAGTCCTCGTGCGCCCCGCCCCGCTGCTCGCCGCGGCAGCCGCTGCGTGGCCAGAGCATCACCGGGACCGCCGCGTTCAGGCTCGCCTGGAACAGCCGGCGGGTGCCCGCGGCGCGCGGCGGGGAGGCGAAGCCCACCATGTCGGCACCGCGCCGCAGCCCGATGGTCAGCCGCACCGGATCCTGGCCGAGCGCCCCGCAGTCGATGCGGTGCAGCCGTGGCGCGGACAGCCCCTCGAGCCGCTGCCACTTCTGGAGCAGCTTGTGCTGGAGGCCGCCGCTGCGCCGCCGCTCCAGGTCCATCACCACGAGCGGGGCGAAGGAGCCGAGCGGGCTGTCGTCGTCGGCGCTGCGCTGCCAGTGCGCCACATCGGTGTTGAGCCAGCGACGCGGCAGTACGAAGGCGATCAACTCGCGCGCTCCCGGCTCCAGTTCGTGATACGCCTCGTCGATGCGCTCCAGCGCGTAGCCGCGCACCCGGTCGGCGGGCAGGGCGCGCGAGCCGACGACGCGGCGGTGCCGGCCGTTGTACGCGGAGACCTCGACGAGGAACTGGTGGTCGCCCGAACCGCTGGGCGCGATCTCCACGAGGATCGGCGACCAGGGCTGCGTCCCGGCGGCGGCCCGGCCCGCGGGGTTCACGGGCGGCCCGGGGCGCCGGTCGTACGCCCGGGACGGCCAGGCCCGTAACGCGCCCCGCGTCGGCGCGTCCTCGGTGAAGTCGGCGAGCCGCGCGGCGAACCGGGCGACGGCGCCGGTGTCGGGCACCTCGGAGAGCAGATACCAGGCCGCGTCCCACAGCGACCGGAACCGCCGGCCAGGCAGCGGCGGTCCGAACGGGCCCACGGCGTCGCTGTACAGCCGCTCCGGACTGCACTCGGGCCGCCCGTCGAACTCCGGCCCCCGCGCCAGCACCAGCTCGCGCAGCCGCTCCTTGTCCACCCGCCCGTACTCCGGTGTCGGAATCAGCTCGCCGAGCCGCGGCCAGTAGCGGGCCATGACGTGCGCGGGCAGCATCCGTCCGTTGCGGATCCCCGCGTCCCGCGCGGCGGCGGACACCATGCCCACCACCCGCCCGGTGTCCGCGAGGGTCACCGCTGCGCCGCTGAAACCGGGCGCGAGCGGCTGTCCGTGCGCCGCCCAGGCCTCCAGCTGGACCCACTCGTCCGCGATCAACTGGTCAGCGGTGGCCCGGTATTCGGCGAGGGTCCCTTCCTCGTAGCGCTTGGGGAAGCCGTACGCCACCAGCCTGCGCGGCGGATCGCCGTAGGCGTCCGACGGTGCCGCGAACTCCGCGGGCCTCAGCGGTACGGAACGGTCGAGTTCGAGGACGGCGACGTCACCGGGGTCGGTGTCGTGCCCGTCCCAGCCGCCGTGCGCCACCACCTTCGCGGGCAGCGGCTCCTCCTCCCGGGCGAAGGAGACGCTCACCTGCGCGGTCCCGCTGCGCGCCACCACGTGGGCGCAGGTCAGCACATGCCGCTCGGTGACGAGGAAGCCCGCGCCGGTCTCCCGCCCACAGGTGATCCTGGCCTGCCAGGAGGCGCTGTTCATGACCGCGCGACGGTCCCAGGCACACCGGCCTCCGGCCCGGAGACAGGGGGAGTCCCGGGCCCGGTCCAGGTCTCCGGCGGGACGCCCATTCCGGGCGTGCCGTCGGTTCCGGGCAAGGCCCCGGTCCCGGCCTCCGGCCCGGACGCAGGGGGTACAGGCGGTATCCCGGGCCCGTTCCCGGGTCTGACCCCGGTCCCGGCTGCCGGCCCGATCCCGGGCGTGCCGGCCGGCCCGACGGGCGTGGCCCCTGGCCCGACGGGCGTGCCGCCCGTCCCGGGCCCGCCCCCGGAGGCCGCCTCAGGGGCGGGCCGGGTGCCGTCCCGTTCGGATTCTCCCGGGGTCCACGAGAGCTTGACGACCAGGTGGCCCTCGACCGCGCTCTTCGCGATCAACGCGCCCGCCTCCGCGGTGAGTTTGACCCCGAACTCGATCTCGACGGAGTCGGGCGCGAGGCTCCCGTCGCGGAACACCCGCAGCGCCGACTGGGCGGCGGCCCGCACGCCCTCCAGGGCGCCCTCGAAGGTGCGCGTGGCCTGCACCGTGCCGTCGTCGCGGGCCACGAGCCGGGAACCGGTCCCGTCGTCCACCGCCTCCACGACGACCAGCGCCCCGTCATCGGTCTTGAACTCCACCAAACCGTCCATGGCGCACCCCCGTTGTCCGCGACGTCCGAGCACCGACATTGTCCCGGAAGGCACTTGGGACTGTCCCGGTTTCTGCGGCTCGTACCCACCTGTCCTGGCGGGAAGCCGCCAGGGCGCCTTTCCGCCAGGTTCCGTCAACACCCCCGCAACACAAGCCCCCCGACACTCTTCGCAAGCGCCGGGCGCCACCCCTGCCCGGCGCGGGCACGGCCGATGAAGAGAGGGCACGAATGACCAGAGGACCACTGAGGCGTCCGGCGGCGCTGCTGTCGGCCGGGCTCGTGTTCGCCCTGCTGCCCATGGGGCGGGCGGGCGCGCTCGCCACCCAAGGCGCCGCGGACACCGGAAACACCGGCACCCCGGCGTCGACGAGAGCCGCCCTTGCCTCCCACACCGTCACCCTCGTGACCGGCGACAAGGTCACCGTCACCGATGTCGGCGGCGGAAAGAAGACCGTCTCCGTCGTACGCCCCCGCGGGGCCACCGGAGCCGTACGCACCCAGGTCGCCGACGGCGCCGTCACCGTCGTACCGGACGAGGCACTGCCGTATCTGCGGGCCGGCACCCTCGACCGGCGGCTGTTCGACGTGAGCGAGCTGATACGGCAGGGGCTCACCGACCAGCGGACGGGCGAGCTGCCGCTCATCGTGACGTACGACCCGAAGGCGCGCGCGACGACCCCGGTCGGGGCCGAACGGACGCGCTCGCTGCCGAGCATCCGCGGCGCGGCCGTCGACGCGGACAAGGGCCGGACCTTCTGGAAGGCGATGACCCGTCAGGCGGGGATCGGCAAGGTCTGGCTCGACGGGCGTGTCAAGGCCGACATGGCCGCGAGCAACGCGCAGATCGGCACACCGAAGGCCTGGGAGGCCGGGCTCACCGGCAAGGGCGTGACCGTCGCCGTCCTCGACACCGGCGTCGACACGGGTCACCCCGATCTGGCCGGCCGGGTGACACAGACCAAGAGCTTCATCGACGGGCAGGAGGTCGCCGACCGCAACGGGCACGGCACGCACGTCACCTCCACCGTGGGCGGCAGCGGCGCCGCCTCCGACGGCAAGGAGAAGGGGGTCGCGCCCGAGGCCACCCTCGCCGTCGGCAAGGTGCTCAGTGACCAGGGTTCGGGCAGCGAGTCGCAGATCATCGCCGGCATGGAGTGGGCCGCGCGCGATGTGCACGCCAAGGTGATCTCGATGAGCCTCGGTTCGTCCGAGCCCAGCGACGGCACCGACCCCATGGCCGCGGCCGTCGACACCCTCTCCAAGGAGACCGGCGCCCTCTTCGTCATCGCCGCGGGCAACACCGGCGCCCCCTCCTCCATCGGCTCGCCCGGCGCCGCCGACTCCGCCCTGACCGTCGGCGCGGTGGACTCCACCGACACGGCCGCCTACTTCACCAGCGCCGGACCCCGCTACGGCGACAACGCGCTCAAGCCCGATCTCTCCGCACCCGGCGTCGGCATCCTCGCCGCCCGTTCCCAGCTCGTGAGCGGCAGCGGCTACTACACCTCCATGAGCGGTACGTCGATGGCGACACCGCACGTCGCGGGCGTGGCCGCGCTGCTCGCCCAGGAACACCCCGACTGGACCGGCGCCCAGCTCAAGGACGCGCTCATGTCGACGTCCAAGCGACTCGACGCCTCCGTATACGAGTTGGGCGCGGGCCGGGTGAGCGTCCCGGACGCGATCGACGCGAAGATCACCGCCACCGGCAGCGCCGACCTCGGCTTCCACGGCTGGCCCTACGAGGACGACAAGCCCGTCACCCGGACGCTCACCTACACCAACTCCTCCGACGCGGCGGTGGACTTGACGCTCGCCGCGGAGGGGGCCGGCGAGGGTGTCGCCACCCTCGCCGACACCACGCTCACGGTGCCCGCGCACGGCACCGCGTCCACGACGGTCACCGGCGACGGCTCGAAGGCGCCGGTGGGCGACACCTCGGGGCAGATCGTGGCGTCGGTGGCCGGCACGCCCGTCGCGCACACCGCGTTCGGGCTGGTCAAGGAGGAGGAGCGGTACACGCTCACGGTCCACGTGAAGGACCGGGACGGCGCCCCGACCGCGGCCGGCCTCGCCGTGCAGCAGCTCGCGCAGGACGCCGACGCCTACCCGGCGGCCGTCGGCGACTCCGGCACCCTCAAGCTGCGGCTGAAGCCCGGCACGTACAGCCTCACGTCGTTCCTCGACGTGCGCGGCAGCCACGGCGCCGACTCGCTCGGCATCGGCTTCCTCGCCGCACCCCAGATCACGCTCGACCAGGACCGCGAAGTCACCCTGGACGGGCGGACGTTGCGGGAGATCAGCGCGAAGGTCGACCGGCGCACCGAGACCCGGCAGCTCCTCATGGAGTACGACCGCGACGGCGGCGGCTCCGACCTGTTCGGCGCGGTCCAGGTGCCCGTCAAGTACGACAGCGTCTTCGCCGCGCCGACCCCGAAGGTCACCGAGGGCACCTTCGACTACCGGACCGCGTGGCGGCTCGGGAAGCCGCTCATCGAGGTCGCCGGTGTCAGGGCGGCGCTCGCCCAGCCCGGCGGCACCCTGATCGAGGGCCGCAGCAGGCTGCCGCTGGTCGACGTCGGGGACGGGCCGTTCACCGGGGTGAGCGGCAAGGCCGTCCTCGCCCGGCTCGACGACGGCGTCGACCCGGCCGCGCTCGCCCAGGCCGCCCAGGACGCCGGCGCCAAGGCGCTGTTCGTCACCGACGACACACCGGGACGCCTCAACGCCTGGTTCGGTACGGACGACAACGCGGACCGGCCGCTGCAGATCGCCACCGTCGACGCGGCGGACGCGGCACGGCTGCGCGCGACCCGGACCGTCGACATGACCGGCACGCTCAACACGCCCTACGTGTACGACCTTTCGCACGGCTACAAGAACGCCGTCCCGGACCGGAGCCTCACCTACGCGCCCCACCGCGGTGAACTGGCCGTGCTGGACGCCAGGTTCCACGCCGTGAAGCCCGTCTCGGGCAGCGAGTTCCGCTACTCGATCGCCGACCCCTTCCCCATAGGTCTCGGCTTCCAGGAGCGGATCGACTACCCGGCCGAGCGGACCGACTACGTCTCCACCGGCCCCGGGCAGACCTGGGCGGAGTCCTCGTACGTCGGGGACGGCACGCTGGAGGAGCGCAGCGGCCTGGTCGCCTATCGAGGCGGCGGCCACGAGATCCTGAACTGGTTCAAGCCCGTCTGGCACCCCTGGCTCGGCACCGGACTCGGCTGGGGCCAGCAACGCGCGGGCAACCAGATCGAGTTCAACACTCCCGGCTGGGGCGACTCGGGGCCCGACCACACCGGCTTCGGCGACGTGTGGAGCGACGGCACGGGGATGACGCAGTTCACCCAGGTCTATCAGGACGGTGTCCTGGTCGACCATCGGCAGAGCTCCGCCGGATACGTCTGGGACGCGCCCGCCGACGAGCACACCTACAAGGTCGTCACGGACACGACCCTCGACCCGGAGCGCTGGAAGCTCTCCACGAAGGGCCACACCGAGTGGACCGTCCGGTCGGCGGCCACCCCCGAGGACCACTTCACCTTCCTCCCGCTCATCAACCTCGGCTACGACGTCGACACCGACCTCGCGGGCGATGTGCGCGGCGGCCGGGTCCCGGTGAGCGTCTACGCCGAGTACGTGAAGGGCGCCCCGGACACCGGCACCATCGGCGGCGGAAAGCTGGAGGTGTCCTACGACGACGGGACGACCTGGAAGGCCGTCCCGCTCACCGGCGGCGGCCGAGCCCGCTGGAAGGGCTCGCTGAACGTGCCGCGCGACGCCGGGTTCGTGTCGCTCCGGGCCTCCGCCCGGGACGACCAGGGCGGCACGGTCAGCCAGGAGACCGTCCGGGCGGTGGGCGTCCGGTAACCGGCCGCCGGGCGGCCACCGTAGTGGCGGCCCGTGGAGCGGGCGGTCGTCGGTTCCTCTTGGGAGGGAGGAACCGACGGCCGCCGTCCGTTCATCCTCCGGGGCGGCGGTGCGTGATGCCCCGGATCACTCCCAGGTCCAGCAGGTCCTGCGGCCGGAGCCGGAGCTGGGCGGCGGTCGCCCGGACCTCGTCGGCGGGCCGCTTGAGGATCGCGGCCGCCGACTCCGGCGCGATGACGGAGAAGTAACTGTCCGGCGTGGCCCAGGTGTTGCCGGGAGCGGCCAGCGCCAGCGCCCCGCCCGAGCCGCCCTCGCCGATCACCAGCGTGGTGACCGGCGTACGGGCGGTGGCGAGCGCCGCGAACAGGTCCGCGATCGCCGCACCGGCCCCCTGCCGCTCGGCTTCCGCGTCGTTCGCGGCGCCCGGGGTGTCCACCAGCGTCAGAACCGGGATGCCGAGCCGTCCCGCCAGCCGGACCAGCCGGGCGGCGGTGCGGTATCCGGCGGGGCGGGTCGGGGTCCCGCGCTGGGCGGCGTACGCGATGGCCCGCCCGTCGCGCGCGCGGCCGAAGCCGCACAGCATACCCTCGTCGGTACCCCCGCAACGGTCGCCGCCGATCGACACCCGGCGGCTGAAGTAGGCGTCCAAGTAGGCTTCCGCGCGCGGACGTTCGGGAGAGCGAGCGCGCCGCACCGCGTCCCAGCCGGTCGCGGGCAGGTCGCTCGCGCCGCCCAGTGTGGGCGGAACGGTCGTACCGCCCAGTGCGGGCGGGATGCTCGTGCCGCCCAGCGCGGGCAGGTCGCTCGCGCCGTCCGGCGCGGATGGGGCGGGCGCCGGGCCCAGCGCGGGCGGGACGGACGCGGGGCTTGGTGCGGGCGGGGCGGACGCGGTCCCGGCGGCGGGCTGGGTGAGCAGGTCCAGCCACAGGGCGAGCGTCTCCCGCAGCCTGTCCTGCGGTACGAGGGCGTCGACGGACCCCGCCGCCACCTGCGCCTCGGCCGTGTACGCGGCCGGGTCCGCGTCGGGCGGGCGGACCCGGGAGCCCGCGAAGGCGACCTGGGCGCCCGGCAGCGCCAGGGTCACATCGGCGCCCGCGCCGAGCGTGGCCCAGCCACCGCCCGTCGTCGGGTCCCGCAGGACGGCGATCTGGGCGAGCCCCGCCTTCCGGGTGAGCGCCGACTGCCGCGCCACCCGCTGGAGTTGGGTCAGCGCGAGCATGCCCTCCTGCATCCGGCTGCCGCCCGTGGCGACGAGCGAGACGACGGGCAGCCGGTGGGTGCGGGCGTAGTCGTAGGCCGCCTCCAGCCGGTCACCGGTGCGTTCGCCGAGGGAACCGCCGAGGAAGCCGAACTCGAAGGCGACGAGGACGGCGGTGACCGGACCGAGCGGAGCCCTGCCGTCGATCGTCGTGCCGAAGCTCGCCGTCCCGAAGGTCGCGGTGCCGCAGACGACGGACTCCTCCTCGCCGGTACGGGCCGCGGCGCGCGCCCGCGCGTCGTCGTACCCCTCCCAGGCGAGCGGACCATCGGGCCGGAACTCACCCCCGGGGGACGGGAGTTCGGCGAAGCTGTCGGTGACCAGCGCGATGGCCTCGCGGGCCGAGATCCGTTCAGTCACGCGGCAGCGCCCGCTTCAGGATCTTGCCCATGTCGTTGCGGGGCAGCTCGTCCAGGAAGCGCACCCTGCGGGGCCGCTTGTGCGGGGCGAGACGGCGGGCCACATGGTCGGCCAACTCGTCGGCGGACGGGGGCGCCTGGGGATCGAGGGGGACGATCCAGGCCACCACCCGCTCGCCGAGGTCGGCGTCGGGCTCCCCGGCGACGGCGGCCTCGCGCACCCCGGGGTGTTCGAGGAGCGCGTTCTCGATCTCGCCCGCGCCGATCTTGTAACCGCCGCTCTTGATCAGGTCGGTGGCCTTGCGGCCGACGATCCGGACCGAACCGTCGGGGTCCAGGACCGCCATGTCACCGGTACGGAACCAGCCGTCCGCGGTGTACGCGGCGGCGGTGGCGTCGGGCCGGTTCAGGTACTCGGTGAAGAGGTTCGGCCCGCGCACCTGGATCTCGCCGACGCTCTCACCGTCGTGCGCGCCGGTCGGGGTGCCGTCGGCCTCGTACCCGGCGATCGTCGTCCCGTCCTCCTCGACGAGCCGCAGGCCGACACCGGGCAGCGGCACGCCCACCGTGCCGGGCCGGACCTCCCCGTCCGCCCGCACGCTCGTGTTCATCAGGGTCTCCGTCATGCCGTACCGCTCGACGACCCCGCGTCCCGTCGCGGCCGTGATCCGCTCGTGGTCGTGCAGGGGCAGCGCGGCGGAGCCCGACACGAGCAGCCGCGCCCGGCCCAGCGCCTTGGCGAGCCCGGGGTCCTCGGCGAGCGCCTCGGCGAGCCGGTGGTACATCGTCGGCACCCCGAACAGCATCGTCGCCCCGGCGTTCAGCTCCCGCGCCACGCCCTCCGCGCTGAACCGCCCCAGATGCCGGACGGACCCGCCGCGCCGCAGCGGGCCCAGGATGCCGATGATCAGCCCGTGCACATGGAACAGGGGCAGCCCGTGCACCAGCACGTCGTCACCGGTCCACTGCCAGGCGTCGGCCAGCGCGTCCAGGGTCGAGGCGATGGCCAGGCGCGGGATGACCGCGCCCTTGGGCGGACCGGTGGTGCCTGAGGTGTAGACGACCAGGGCGGGGGCGGCGGGGTCGCGGACCACCGCCTTGACGGTCACCACCACCTCGGTCCCCGCCTCCGTCTCCTCCCCTGCCTTCGCTCCTGCCTCTGCTGCTGTTCCTGTCGTCGCCTCGACGTCGATACGTTCCAGCGCCCCGAGCGCAGCCGGCAGCAGGTCTCCCGGGGCCGCGAGCACCAGGGACGGCGCGCTGTCGCCGAGGATGTGGCCGAGTTCGGCCTCCCCCGACTTCGGGTTCAGCGGCACGGCCGGCACCCCGGCGAGCAGCGCGGCGACGACACCCACGGCCGTCTCCAGGGTCGGCGTCGCCCAGACGGCGACCCTCCCGGCACCGTCGAGCCGTGCGGCCAGCGCTCCCGCCGAGGCGGCCAGTTCCGCGTACGTCAGGGACCGATCGCCGAAGCGCAGCGCGGACCGGTCCGCGACCGAACCGCCCACCAGGGCCGGGAAGAGGGAGAACACGGGGACTCCTTGCCGAGAGGACTTCACCGGGAGGGACAGCCTCTTCCTACACGATCAGGCTCCCGAACCGGGCGGTCGGCCACCCGTTCGCGCCGAGGACGTGGAGGGGGAGAGCAGGCGCCGTAAGGATCGTTCCCAAACCGGGAACGATCGTTCGTGAACCGTGGCGTGGACGGACCCGGACACGTAGTGTCGGCCTCGCGTCACAACTTGATGAGTCAACTGCCGGGAGACCTTTGGTGAGTGAGTCCCCGCCGCTCCTTCCCGAGACACCCGAACGCCTCGGCGCGCGGATCGTCGAGTTCCAGCACGTCCTGCTGGACGGCGAGGAGGCGGAGCGATGACGGCGAAGCCGGCCGGTTCCGTCGGAAGGTTCCTGACGGCGCTGCGTCCGCGCGGCGCCCGCTCCGAGATGCGGGCGCTGGCGGTGGAGCTCGGCCGGGTGCTCCGGAGAAGGATCCATACGCCCGTCGACATGCGGGAGTTGGCGCAGGCCCTCTGTGAGGAGATGAGCCGGCGGCGGGGCGGCCGGCCCGTCCAGCTCCGTTTCGAGCGCTTCCCCGACGAGATCGAAGTCACCGGCCTGTGGATGGAGTTCAACGACTTCGACCTCGTCGTCGTGGAGGAGCGTGCCGAGACGGTGCAGCAACTCGTCATTCTCGGACACGAGTTGTGGCACATGAGGGAAGGGCACCGCGACCATCACGTGGACGGCGCCACGGCCGTCGCACGGGCGTCCCTCTCGGACCGTTCCGACTGGCGTGACTCCGGCGTACGAGCGCCGTTCCGGCAGGAGGTCGCCCGTACCGTCGCCGCCCGCGACGGATCACGGCAGGCGGACGAGGCACAGGCCGAGGCCTTCGGCCTGCAGCTCGCGAGCGTCTTCCGCTCCTGGGTGACCGGCCCCGGCGGCAACGCCCCCGTCGACCCGGTCAGCCGCGCCATCGAAACCTCCCTCGGCTACCGCAGCCCCCCCTAACTGACCCGGATTCCGGCCGGCCGGGCCGTCTCGACCACATCCGCGACCACACAGCTGACGTTGTCCGGACCGCCGGCGTCGTTCGCCGCGCCGATCAGGACCCGGACGGCGGCGTCGGGATCGGTAGCGGAGGCGAGGAGCCGCGCGATCTCCTCGTCCGGCACCACGGTGGACAGGCCGTCCGAGCACAGCAGGTAACGGTCGCCCGGCCGTACGTCCCGCAGCCTCAGATCGGGTACGGGTGCCTCGGTGCCCAGTGCCTTGAGCAGCAGGGCGCGCTGAGGATGCGCGGTCGCCTCCTCGGGGGTGAGCCGGCCTTCGTCGACCATCGACTGGACCACCGTGTGGTCGTGGGTGATCCGGAACAGCCCGCCGTCGCGGAGCACATAGGCACGCGAGTCCCCGATGTGGACGAGCGCGAGCTGGGAGCCGGTCCACACCAGGGCCGTGAGCGTGCTGCCGGTGCCGTCCCCGTCCGGAGCCTGTGCCGTGGCGCGTCGCGGCACCAGGTCCGCCACGGCCCGGGCGGCGCCCTCCACGGCGTCCTCCAGCAGGTTGAGCACGCCACCGGCCGACAGCGGCTCGTCGTCCAGGAACGTGAGGGCCCGCACCGCCGCCGTGCTGGCGGGGGCGCCGTACGGCCCGCAGCCGTCGGCGACCGCGAGGACGCGGGCGCCCGCGTGGACGCTGTCCTGGTTGGAGTCACGGACCAGACCGGTGTCGGAGAGAGCGGCGTAACGGAGTTCCAGCATGCTGGTGTCCTTTCCTGGGGACGGTGACAGATGGTCCACGAGGAACGCCGCCAGATCGCGGCGGGCGGCCGTCTCGGCCTCGGCCCGGGCCCAGTACGCGCGGATCTCCCGCGCGGCCGGCCCCGGTTCCAGGGCGCACACCCGCCGGATCCGGGCGAGCGGCATACCGAGCCGCCGCAGCCACGCCACCAGCCGGGCCTGTTCGAGCTGTGCCACCGCGTAGTAGCGGTACCCGGTCTCGGGGTCCACCCGGGCGGGGCGCAGCAGCTCCAGCTCGTCGTAGAGCCGCAGCGCCTTCGGCGACAGCCGGGAGGCCTTCGCGAAGGCCCCGATCGTCAGCATGTCCATGCGTCCACCCCGTAGCTCCGGTCCGGGCCGTTCCCCGTGTCCCGTTCCTCGTTCTGTCACCGATGCTGGGCCCTGCCCCTTGGTGAAGGTCAATATTGGCTTGGCCCGGGGGCGCGCGTGGTTGTTAGCCTGCGGCGGGGCTGTCACCGAATGGCGTGCCGGTGGGGTGCGTCCGAGGTCGTACGCAGGTGTCGTACGCCGGTGTCGTACGCCGCAGCAGTACGTCGATGTCGTACGCGGGTGCCGTACGAGGATGGAGTCCGTCGTGGCCCGTATCGCGCTCGTCACGTACGACCCGGGTGAGGAGCCCGGCGCGGACCGGGATCTGCCCGTGCTGAGGGCGGCCCTGGAGGACGCCGGGGCGGTGGCGGACATCGTGCACTGGGACGATCCCGGGGCCGACTGGGCGGGGTACGACCTGGCGCTGATCCGCTCGACCTGGGACTACAGCCGGCGGGTGGCGGAGTTCGTGGCGTGGGCCGAGCGGTGCGCGGGGCTCACGCGGCTCCTGAACCCGGCGCCGGTCGTGCGCTGGAACACGGACAAGCGGTACCTCGGGGACCTGGCGGACGCGGGGGTGCCGGTCATCGCGACCCGGTATCTCGCGCCCGGGGACCCGGTCGAGCTGCCCGGCGATCACGAGTTCGTCGTGAAACCCACGGCGGGGGCGGGCGCGCGCTATGCCGCCCGGTACACGCCGAAGGAGCGGGAGACCGCCCTCGGGCAGCTCGCCCGGATGCACGCCGAGGGGCTGACCGCGATGGTCCAGCCGTACGTGACGAACATCGACACCGGGGGCGAGCGGGCGCTCCAGTTCTTCGGCGGACGGCTGCTGCACGCCAGTCGCAAGGGAGCCGTACTGGAGCCCGGGACGCCCTACGACGGGCAGAAGACGCCCCACCCGCGGCTGGAGGTCTGGGAGCCGACCGCCGCCGAACGGGCCGTCGCCGAAAGGGCGTTGGCCGCCGTACCGGGAGGTGCGGACAGCGTGCTCTACGCCCGTGTCGACCTCGTCGACGGCGACGACGGCGAGCCCCGGGTGATGGAGCTGGAACTCGTCGAGCCGAACCTCTTCCTGTGGCTCCACCCGGATTCGCTGCCCGTCGTCGTGGACCGGATCCTCAAGGCCGCCGCCTCGTGAGCGTCCCGTCGGCGGTCCCGTCGGCGGTCCGGTCCGCGGACTCCTGAGCGGGTTACTCGGGGGGTGCCGGTACGGGTCCCTTGACGCCCACGCGTTGCAGCAGCCCCCAGGTGAACTCCGCCGCGCACGCGTGCGGCACGCCCGCCGCGTCGGGGGCCGTGAACATCAGGCCCCAGCGGGTCGGGGCCGTGCCCTCCAGGGGCCGGGCGGGGGCGAAGGCGCGGGCCACCTCGTCGACCGTGCAGGACCAGGGGGCCAGGTCCTCCAGGGTCTCCAGCGCCGGAGCGGGGGCGCCCGGGGCCCGTACCAGCCATTCGTTCCAGGCGACGCCGTTCGGGGCGAGCAGGACCTCGAAGCGCAGACCGGGCCACAGGGGCACCGGCCAGCGCAGGGCCTCGCAGGTCAGATCACCGATCCGGCGCTCCCGCGCGGACTCGGGGGCACCGAGGACCGAGCGGTAGCGGGAGGCGGCGGACCGGGAGCGCGGGACGTGCAGCATCGCCTGCCAGCGCCGGTTGGCCTCGCGCATGTCGGCGATGGACACGCCCAGTTCGTGCCGGGCGTCCTCGACCAGACCAGGGTTGTGGTCGGCCATGCGGCGCAGCAGGACGAGCTGGAAGTCGAGCGGGGTGAAGGGGGTGGCGGGGCGTTTGGCCGGCATGGGGTCCATGGTCGCGTACCCGGTCCTCGCCCGGTCCTCGCCCGGACGGCGCCCGTCCGGCCGCCGGGCGGGCGCGAGGATCCGCAGTGGGGTGGCCGACCGCTCCGTCTGTCGCGGGGTCGCCACGGCGTTCGCCGTGGGGTCCGTCACGGGCACCTCCGAGCAGGGGTAGCCCCCAAACCATTGCCCGCCCGAGGGCACTATGACTAGCCTGACCTCTGTTCGTCATCCCGATCGTCTGTTGAAATTTCGAACAAAAGAGAGGGGGCCGGTTGTGGGACGCCTCGTACCTGCCGTGACCCGGGCTCTGGACATACTGGAGCTCTTTCTCGACGGGGACGGGACCCTCTCCGCCCCCGACATCGTGCGCAGACTCCAGCTGCCCCGCACGACCGTGCACGAGCTGGTGACCACGCTCGCCGCCCGCTCGTACATCGTGCAGGTGCCCGGTCAGCCGGGACGCTACCGGCTCGGCGTGCGCCCGTACCAGCTCGGCAGCCGCTACGCCGAGCAGCTCGACCTCGCGGCCGAGGGCCAGCAGGTCGCCCGCTCCGTCGCCGAGACCTGCGACGAGACCGTGCACGTGGCGATCCTCGAAGGCACCGACGTCATCTACATCGCGAAGGTCGACTCCACGCACGCCGTCCGCATGGTCTCGGCGGCCGGCCGCCGCCTTCCCGCGCACTGCACCTCCGTCGGCAAGATGCTGCTCGCCTCCCTCTCCGAGCCTGAGCTGACCTCACGCGTCCCCGACGACGCCGACCTCGTCGCGATGACGCCCAACAGCATCACCGAGCCGGGCGCGCTGCGCGAGGCCCTTGCCGAGATCCGCAGTCGCGGGATCGCCGTCGAGAGCCGTGAGTCCAACCCGGACGTCAGCTGTGTGGCGGCCCCGGTGCGCGACCGCGCGGGACAGGTCGTCGCCGCGCTCTCGATCTCCGTGCCGATGATCCGGTGGAGCGACGACCGCCGCGTCGAGCTGGAGCAGCTCGCGGCGAAGGGCGCCGCGGAACTGTCCGAGCGGCTCGGCCACCGGAACGTGCGGTGACCGCCGTCGAGGTCGCGGTCCCCGCGCACGCGGCGCTCGGCGAGGGCCCGACGTGGGACACCCGGGCGCGCCGGCTCATCTGGGTCGACATCCTCGGCTCCCGGGTCCACACCTACGACCCCGCCTCCGGCCGCCGCACGGTGATGACCACCGAGCAGCACGTCGGCGCGGCCAAGCCCCGCGCGGGCGGCGGCCTGGTCGTCAACCTCCGCGACGGAGTGGGCCTGTACGAGCCGACGGGGTCCGGCGGGTCCACCAACGCCGGTGCCGCGGGAACCCATGGTGCCGCGGGAGCCGTCGGAGCCCACGGATCCACCGGCGCCGAGGCTTCCACCGGTGCCGAGGGGGCCGGGGGCGCGTTCCGCTGGCTGCACCGGGAGCCCGTGCCCGGCCGGCGCGCCAATGACGCGGCCGTCGCCCCCGACGGCTCGCTGTGGGTCGGCACCATGCGCTACGACGAGGCGCCGGGCGGGGGCACGCTGTCGCGGATCGCCCCCGACGGCACGGTCCGCCCGGTCCTCGACGACGTGAGCGTCAGCAACGGCACGGGCTGGAGCCCGGACGGCCGCCGTGTCTACTACGTCGACTCGCCGACCCGCCGCATCGACGTCTTCGACATCGGCGACGACCAACTCCCGTTCAACAGGCGCCCGTTCGCGACCGTGGAGGACGGCTTCCCCGACGGTCTGACGGTGGACGCGGACGGCAGCGTCTGGGTGGCCCTCTGGGACGGCGGAGCGATCCGCCGCTACACGCCGGACGGCACGCTGGACCGGGTCCTCGACCTGCCGGTCCGCCGCCCCACCGCCTGCGCGTTCGGCGGCGCCGACCTCACCGACCTCTACATCACCACCGCTCGTACGGGCCTCACCGCACCGCACCCGATGTCCGGCTCCCTGCTCGTCGTCCCCGGCGCGGGCAAGGGCCTGCCGCAGCCGGCGTTCGCCGGATAGCCGACGCACGCCGCCGGTCCCCGCCCCGGGTCCCCCTCGCGAGTCCCCGCCCAGTTGTAGGTCACCGGGCGGGGGCTTCCGTCTTTTCGCAAACGGTTTTTGCGCAGACCATTGACGAGCAAGCGCTTCCTGTCCACGGTCCCGGCCGCGTCAAGACGCGGCTCCGCCGCGCGGACGCGACCGCCCGCGACGGACCCGCACCCGCCCGCGAAACCCAAGCCACCCCCGTCACCCAAGCCACCCCCGTCACCCAAGCCACCCTCCACCCGTACCCCCACCCAAGGCGCCCCCGAAAGGACCCCATGCGCACCGCCCGCTTCGCCCTCGACCCCGCCTTCACCATCGGTGAGGTCAACCCCCGTCTCTTCGGATCCTTCGTCGAGCACCTCGGCCGCTGCGTCTACACCGGCATCTTCGAACCCGGCCATCCCGCCGCCGATCCCGAAGGCCTGCGCACGGACGTGCTGGAGCTGGTCCGCGAGCTCGGTGTCACGGTCGTCCGCTACCCCGGCGGCAACTTCGTCTCCGGCTACAACTGGGAGGACTCGGTGGGCCCCGCCGAGGAGCGGCCCCGCCGCCTCGACCTCGCCTGGCGCTCCACCGAGTCCAACCGCTTCGGGCTCGGCGAGTACATCGGCTTCCTGAGGAAGATCGGCCCGGGGGCCGAGCCGATGATGGCCGTCAACCTCGGCACCCGGGGTGTCGCCGAGGCCCTGGCGCTCCAGGAGTACGCCAACCACCCCTCCGGGACGGCCCGTTCCGACCTGCGGATCGCGCACGGCGACAAGGACCCGTTCGGCGTCGGGCTCTGGTGTCTCGGCAACGAGATGGACGGCCCCTGGCAGACCGGCCACAAGACCGCCGAGGAGTACGGCCGGCTCGCCGCCGAGACCGCCCGCGCGATGCGGCAGATCGAGCCGGACCTCGAACTCGTCGCGTGCGGCTCCTCCGGACAGTCGATGCCGACGTTCGCCGAGTGGGAGGCGACCGTCCTCACCGAGACGTACGACCTCGTCGACCACATCTCCCTGCACGCCTACTACGAGGAGACCGACGGCGACCGGGACTCCTTCCTCGCCTCCGCCGTCGACACCGAGTCGTTCATCGAGAACGTGGTGGCCACCTGCGACCACGTCGGCGCCCGCCTGAAGTCGGCGAAGCGGATCAACCTCTCCTTCGACGAGTGGAACGTCTGGTACCAGAGCCGGCCCGACCCGCACCCGGTCGAGGACTGGCAGGAGGCCCCGCGCCTGCTGGAGGACGCCTACACCGTCACGGACGCGGTCGTGTTCGGCTCGCTGCTCATCGCGCTGCTGCGGCACGCGGACCGGGTGACCGTCGCCTGCCTCGCCCAGCTCGTCAACGTCATCGCGCCGATCATGACCGAACCGGGCGGTCCGGCCTGGCGGCAGACGACGTTCCACCCCTTCGCGCAGGCCTCGGCACACGGGCGCGGGCAGGTCCTCGACGTCCGGGTGGACTCGCCGACGTACCCGACCCGCAAGTACGGCGAGGCGGACCTGCTGCACGCCACCGCGGTGCGCGCAAAGGACGGCTCGGTCACCGTCTTCGCCGTCAACCGCAGCCAGACCGAGCCACTGCCGCTCGAAGTCGCCCTGAACCGGATGGGGTTGACGACGGTCGTCGAACACAGCGCGCTCGCCGACGCCGACCCGGACGCCACCAACACCCTGCGCGACCAGGAGCGGGTCACCCCGCACCCGGTCGAGGGGACCACGCTCCGGGACGGCACCCTGAGCACCGTCCTGGAGCCGTTGTCCTGGAACATGATCCGGCTGGCCTAGGACCTGTCCTGGACGGTGCCGGGGCCGGGGGAGTCCACCGGGGTCACCGGTACTCCTCCGGCCGCGCTGCCCAGCAGCGTCAGTTCCACCCGGCCGGGCCCGGCGGCCGTGGTCCCGTCGGACAGCACCGCGAGGGCCAGTGTGTTGGACCCCCGTGTGCGCAGCACCCCGTTGGGGAGGACGAACGTGTGCTGGGGCCCTACGTCGTTGATGTACTGGCCCATGTTCCAGCCGTTCAGGAAGATCTGGACGCGGTAGGCGCGGGCCGGATCGTCGGTGAGGGTGAGCCCGATCGACGCGTCCACCCCGGTGTCCACGGCGAGCCGGAACCCGGTGCGGTACCAGGTGACGCCCTGCCGCCGCTCGGCGCGCGGGAAGCCGACGGCCTTCCAGCCGCCGTCCGCGAACCCGGGCAGATGCCAGCCGTGCCGTTCCCCGTGCAGGCCGCCGGTGTTGAGCGGTCCGCGCACCGGGTCGGGGGCAGCCTCGCCCTGGACGCGCCAGCGGACCGCGGGAGCGGCCCCGGCGAAGGCGACGGCCGTCAGACCCCGGGCCGCCTTGTGCGTGTCGTTCGCCTTGCCGTCCTCGTCGTGCTGCATCCGCCGGACCAGGACGGACAGCACATGGGGACGCCCGCCCCGCGGCCGGACGGGAAAGGTGGCGGTGGCCGTCCAGGTCCCCTGCCGCACGGTCCTCTTGTCCGGCACCGGCATCCGGTGCGTGCCCAGCGGCTCACCGTCCAGCCAGGCCATCAACAGCCCCTGGACGCCCGCGACATAGGAGAGGGAAACGGACTCGGCGTTGCCCGCGTCCGCGAAGTGCCCCCGGTACCAGACGTCGCCGTAGTGGAAGCCGTAGTCGTCGGCGAACAGCACGGGCTGCCCGGCGGGGACGGGAGTGATGCTGTACGAGGAGACCTTGTCGGCGACTCGCCACGCCGAGTCGTCGTGGGCGGCGGCCGACTCGGGATTCCCCTCGGCCCGGCGCCAGCCGGTCAGGGCGGGCAGCCGCACCCGGTCCACACCGGCCAGCCGCCGTTCGGTCCGCAGACTCCCGGAGGCGGTGGTACGGGACTTCAACGGGCCGTGGTTCCAGACGAGTTCACTCATCCCGCGCGGCCCCCACACCTCCAGGTCCGCCGCTCCCACCGTGTCGCCGGTGAGCTGGACCGTCGTGCCGCGCAGGGCGGCCGTGCGCAGCAGCGCCGGGCCGCGCACCAGCACCGGACCCGACGGGGTGTCGTACCGCCAGAGCAGGCGGGAGCTCTCGTCGTCGGCGAACAGCAGCAGGAGGGGGGCGGCGTCGCCGCCGCCCTCCACCCGGACCCGGGTGATGCCGTCCAGCGCGGCGTCGATCCGCAGGACTCCGTCCCGGTAGCTGTGCCCGGCGTCCCCGTCCAGCACGGTGACCGTCGGTTCGCTCGCGGACTCCAGACAGGTACGGGTCGACTCACCCGTCCGGCCCGTGAACACCGCGATGTCCTGCCGCCCGGCGGTCAGCCACAGCATCGGCTGGGCGGTGGAGTAGCTCAACTTCCGGCGTCCCAGGGTGATACCGGCGGCGAGCAGCCGGGCGTCGAGGCCGGGCACCGGCACCGTGACGGGCGTCCCGGCGAGCGTGACGGAGGCGACGGCCTCGGCGGAGGCGTCGTTGCGCAGGACGTGGAAGTGCGCCTTCGTGTCCGGATTGACCAGGTGGTACGCCTTGATGCCGAGGCCGGCCCCCACGTCGTCGCCGGGGATCGCCTCGGCGGGGTCCAGCTTCGCCAAGTCGGGCACGGAGTGCAGCAGTTGGCCGATCTGGTGCATCGGGACGAGCTTCTCGGTGGGCTGCCGTGCCTCGTCGAGGGCGGCTCCGTAGTCGTACGACGTGTAGACGATCGGCGCGGGCAGCCAGCCCCAGGACGTGCCGCCGAAGGTCATGTAGACGTTGTGGACCGTGATGCCGTTGGCGAGGTTGGTGAGGTAGAAGCGCCGTTCGTAGGCCGCGTCCCGGGTGCGGCGCGCCTGTGCGTATCCCAGGCCGTCGAACTCCGCCCCGCCCCACGGATCGAACCAGCCGCCCCCGAACTCCGGGACGAATCCCGGGGTGTCGGGACTGGCGGTCGAGCCGCCCTTCACGCCGCCGGGGCCGAAGTGCCCCCAGTCCGGTGGTGTCCTGAAGGGGGAGGGGTAGCCGTCGAAGCCGTAGAGGTAACGCCCCCGCTCGCCGCCCGTGTCGAAGGTGCCGGGGGCCCAATGGCCGTTCCTGCCCTTGTCGTTGTGGAAGAGCGGCACGTCGATGCCGTCGGCCCGCACCTTGGCGTAGAGGTGAGCCATGTAGTCGCGGCCGGCCGGCTCGGTCACGTGGTCGTCGTACTCGTTCTCGAGCTGGTAGAGGACGATCGTGCCGCCGCCGTCGGTGTAGAGATGGCGGGACGCGATGCGGTCGACGGCGGTCAGCCACTCGTCGACGTACTTCAGATAGACCGGGTCAAAGGTGCGGGCCACTCCCGGGGTGGCGGTCAGCCAGCCGGGGAAGCCGCCCGCGTCGACCTCGGCGTTGATGTACGGGCCGGGGCGCAGGATGACGTACAGCCCGGTCTCGGCGGCGGTCCGCAGGAACAGGTCGAGGTCGCGGACCCCGGTGAAGTCGTACTGCCCTGGTGCGGGGGAGTGGTAGTTCCACGCGACGTAGACGCTGATCGCGTTGTAGCCGTGGGCGCGCAGTTTCTGTAGGACGTCCCGCCACAGGGACGGGCTCGGCAGCCGGAACGGGTGGACCTCCCCGGACCAGATCACCAGGCGTCTGCCGTCGATCAGCATCGAGTAGCGGTCGAAGCCGACCGTGTGGGTCCTGCCGTCGGCGGTGGGCGGCGCGGGCGCGGGTCCGGTGGGTGCGAGGGGCGTCCTTCCGGCCGCGCACGCCTCGTCGCTCCCGCTGCCGCTCAGCGAGAGGCCGAGGGCGGCGGTGCCGGCGAGTGCGCTGAAGGTACGTCTGCTCAACACCATGCGGGTTCTCCCGGGGACGGCGACGGGGGTTCCCCCGCTCGGTCCGAGCCCGAGAAACCGGGGGAGGGTGCGGCCATTGTCCACAGGAGCGGGTGGTCCGATCGTCATATGACGATCCCGGCGCGGGCGGATTACGCGGTATGGGCGCCCGCCGAGGAGTGCGGTACGCCGGAACGACGGTCCTCCGGCTCCGGCGGCCCGTCCGGCGCGGGCGGGGGGGGGGGGGGGGGGGGGGGGGGGGGCGCCCCCCCCCCGGGGGGGGGGGGGGGGGGGAGTAGTCCCCCACCCCAGAAT
>NZ_JBVJCT010000040.1:43115-74024 GCF_055588305.1 Streptomyces sp. NPDC042002
CGGTAGGAACACCCGCGAGGGGGGGCGGCGCGCAAAAACCGTGCTTCTCCTACTCGTGTCCCCCCCCCCGCCCCCCCCCCCCCCCCCCCCCCCCCCCCCCCCCCCCCCCCGGACTCCGTGGGGGGAAAGGGCGGGTCAGCTCGTCACGACGCCGAGCGTCAGGGTGCCGGTGTAGCCGGCGGAGGCGGTGCTGCCGAGGGCCGTCAGGGTCAGGAGGCCGGAGGAGGCGCCTCCGTCGTCGTAGACGGAGTCCTGGGCGAGGGTGGTGCGGGTGACCTTGTTGGTCGAGTACGGGGACACCTTGGCCATCGCCGTGGTGATCGTCTCGTTGAAGAAGAGCTGGCCGGTGTGGAGTTCCTGGCCCCCGGTGAAGGAGCCGTCGGAGGTGAGGGTGACGCCGGTGTGCACCTTGACGTGGATGTGCACGCAGCGGCCCCGGTACCAGCCGGGGTAGATCGTGGTGAGGTTCGCGACGCCGGACGCGTTCGTCAGGACGCCGCCGCGCAGGAACGTGCCGTCGTCCGCCTCGCTGTGGCCGTTGTTGCCGACGAAGCCGGAGTACTCGCCGAGCGCGTCGCAGTGCCAGATCTCGACGAGGGCGTTGCCGAGCGCCGCGCAGGTGGAGTCGTCGACGACGGTGAGCGCCAGCTTGAGCGGGGCGCCCGCCTTGCCTTCGGTGACGTCGGCGCGGACGAGCTGTCCGTCGAGGTAGTAGGGGCCCTCGGTCATCTCCTTGGTGAGGGTGCAGACAGCGGCCGGCGCCGCGGCGGGGGCCGCGTCCGCCACGTCGGTGACGCGGGCGGATCCGGCGGGGGCGGCCGCTCCCACGGTCAGTGCCGCGGCCGTGACGCCGGTGGCGATCAGTACGGTTCGGCGCCCGATCCGGGCCGCCTCTGACATGTCTTTCGAGGGGGAATCTGTCATGGACACGGCACCGTAGGGGCGGATGCTGTCGGCAAGCTGTCAGTTCCGCAAAGTGACAGCCCGTCAAGTTCCTTGTTGGACACCTTGCCCGGCCCCCGGATCGGCGCACGCCCTCGCATTCGGCGAGGGGGACCGCCCGGGGGCCGCCACCTGGCGCGGCGCGGGGACGCGCCGGTCTCCGACCGCACAGGGGTGTGACGGTCGGCGGGGGGCAGGTGAAAAGTGAACGCGTCAGTGCCGCGGTTCCGCGGGCACCGCGCTGTGGTGTCCGGCGCCGGGTTCGCGGCGCCGGACACGGGGGTCCTCCGGCGTCGGGCGGGCGTCCTTCTGCCCTGCCCGCGCCGTCGGGCATGGGCGGGTCCCGGAGGCCGGCCCGTGGCCGGCCGCGCGGAGGTCCGCCCGGCGGTATGAGTGGCCTGTTATCCGGCCTGGTTGTACAGCATCGCGCCCACGGCTCCCCAGCCGCCTTCCGGCGGGGGTGGCGGTGGTTCCGGCTGCGTCCTGCCCCGGACCTGGGCCGCCGTCAGGCCGCCCTGCGCGCCCATGGAGGGGGCGCCCGCCATGCCGGGCATGCCCGTCTGGGCGGCCGGCTGGAGACCGGAAGGCTGGGCCGGCCCGGGCATCGCCGCGGGCGGCATCTGGGCCGGCATCGCACCCGGGCCCTGGGCCGCGGCCGGCCAGTTGGTGGGCTGCGGACCGGGGTAGCCCGGGGCCGCCATGGGCTGCTGCGGGGCCGGGTAGTTCGGGGCCGCGACGGGCTGCTGGGCGGCGGGGTAGGGCGACGCCGCGGCGGGCCGCGCGGGCGGACCGGGCGGCAGACTGGGCTGCGGGGCGGCCGCCCCCACCTGCTGGGGCTGAGCGGGCTGTCCGGGCCAGGCGTTCGCCTGCGCGGCCAGCCCCTGCATGCCCGCTCCGTTGGTCGCTCCGACGAGACGGTCCACCATGGCCGTACCCGAGCTGTAGCCGGTCCCGTTGCTCAGCTCGGGTACGGAGGTTTCCTTCCTGGACCCGTAGAGCACCTGTTCCAGGCCGGCCACCAAGCGGCGTACATCCGTCTGCGGACGTACCACGAGTCTCAGGAAGCGGCTGGACGAACCGACCTTGTTGCCGCACTCGCGGACCAGGATGCGGTGCTCGGTGAGCAGCCGGTCCCGGACCACCGTGCCCTCGGCGCCGACGGGGAGGCGTACGAACAGGAAGTTGCCCTGCGAGGGGTAGATCGTCAGGCCGGGCAGCGCGGAGAGCTGGCGGGCCATGTCGAGCCGGTCCCGGCGGACCATGTGCAGGCTCTCCATGTATTCGGCGCCGTGGTTCTTGAGCATGAACACCACGGACTCCGCGAAGGAGTTGAGGTTCCACTTCGGCAGCATCGAGCGGACCTTGCCGGCCAGGGCGGGGTTGGCGACGAGATAGCCGAAGCGGATGCCGTGCAGGCCGAAGTTCTTGCCGAGGCTGCGCAGCACGATGACGTTGGGCCGCATCACCGCGTCCTCGACCACGCTGGGCTCGGACTCGGCGTCGGCGAACTCCAGGAACGACTCGTCGATGACGATCAGGTCCAGGTCGGCCATCGCGTCCATGAACTGGATGACCGACTGGCGCGGCAGGAAGCCGCCGTCGGGGTTGTTCGGGTTGCAGATGACGGCGACCTTGGTGCCGCGCGTGCGGATGAACTTGGCGTACGCGGCGAGGTCGAGCGCGAAGCCGGTGGACTCCTGGAGCGGGAACATGTCGACCCGCTTGCCGGTCTCCATCGGCTGGTCGGTCCAGCGGCCGAACGTGGGGACGGGGATCGCGAGGGACTCACGGACCAGCAAGTGATCGATCCATGTGATGAGTTCGGTCGAACCGTTGCCCATCGCGACACACTGCGGCGGAAGTTGGAGCAGCGAGCAGAGCTCGCTGGTGATCGTGTCGGCGCTGCTGGGGTAGTAGGTGATGATCTCGCGCAACCGGCCCGCGAGTTCGTCGAACATCGCGGGCGTCGGGAAGTACGGGTTGCAGGGAATACAGAAGTCCACCGGGCCGGCTCCGTCGCCCTCCCGCGTCAGTGCGGCCATCGACGGGCTGTGCGCCGCGGTGCCGCGAAAGAGCGAGGTGACATTGCCGGCCATGGAACCTCCGTATAGGGCGAGCCCGCTGGGGAGGACGGGCCCTCCGTCTTTGGGTGGCCCGCGCGGGGGAGCACGGGCCGCCCTTCCATACGGATACGGATGTGGCGCTGTTCAATCACTGCGCAATCGTGCGGATTTTGTGAACCGACTGTGAGGTCCGGTCACGAACCGGACACCTGCACCTGTGAGGGCCGGTCACGCAACGAGCGCGTGTACGTGCGGAGTTCGGTCACGAACCGAAGGCATGCACCGTGAGGTCCGGTCAGGCGCTGAACGAGTGCACCGTGGAGGTCCGGTAGGTCTGCCCCGGCCGCAGCACCGTCGACGGGAACGACGGATGGTTCGGGGAGTCCGGGAAGTGCTGGGTCTCCAGGCACATGCCGTCGCCCTGCCGGTAGGTGTGACCGGAGGGGCCGACCAGGGTGCCGTCCAGGAAGTTGCCCGAGTAGAACTGCACGCCCGGCTGGTCCGTCGCGATCTTCAGGGTGCGGCCTGACCTCGGGTCGCGCAGGGTCGCGACGTGCTCGGGCCCGGCGGTGACGCCCTTGTCGAGGACCCAGTTGTGGTCGAAGCCCTTGGCGGTGACCAGTTGCGGGTGGCCGACGCGGATGTCCCGGCCGATCGGCTTGGCCGTGCGGAAGTCGAAGGGGGTGCCCGCCACCTTGGCCAGCTCACCGGTGGGGATCAGCCCCGAGTCGGTGGGTGTGAAGCGGCCAGCGGCCAGGTGCAGCTCGTGGTCGTAGACGCCGCCGCTGCCCTCACCGGCGAGGTTGTAGTACGTGTGGTTGGTGAGGTTGACGACCGTGGCCTTGTCGGTGGTGGCCCGGTAGTCGATGCGCCAGTCGCCGTGCGCGGTGAGGGTGTACGTCACCCGCACCTTCAGCGTGCCCGGGTAGCCCATCTCGCCGTCGACGCTGGTGTAGTACAGACGCAGGCCGACGTCGGAGCCCGAGGTGAAGCCCTCGACGTCCCACACCTTGGTGTTGAAGCCCTTGGCGCCCCCGTGCAGGCTGTTCACACCGTCGTTGACGGAGAGCTGGTACGCCTTGCCGTCGAGGGTGAACTGACCCTTGGCGATGCGGTTGCCGTAGCGGCCGATCGTCGCCCCGAAGAACGTCGTCCCGGCGACGTACGACGCCAGGTTGTCGTACCCGAGGGAGACGTTGGCGTACCGGCCGTGCCGGTCGGGGATCTCCAGCGACTGGACGATGCCGCCGTAGGAGATGACCTTCAGTCGCGTGCCGCCGTTCTCCAGCGACCAGCGGTGGACCTTCGTCCCGTCGGCGAGCTTGCCGAAGAGCTCCTTCTCGGGCTTCCTGCCGCCCGAGGCGTGCGCCGTGCCGATGGTGGCTGCGGTTAACCCCGCTGCCGCGGCTGCTGCGATGACCGTACGTCTGCTCGTTTCCATTGCGGCTCCTGCAAAGGGAGGGGCCCCACCTTTCGGTGGGGCCCAACTGAGTTACGAACCGGACTTGCGCTTGTTCCACACGTCGAACCCGACCGCCGCCAACAGGGCCAGGCCCTTGATGACCTGTTGCCAGTCGGAGCCGACACTGAGGAGGTTCATACCGTTGTTCAGCACGCCGAGGACCAGACCGCCGATGATCGCGCCGAGGACGGTACCGACACCGCCGCTCATGGACGCGCCGCCGATGAACGACGAGGCGATGGCTTCCAGTTCGAAGCTCAGACCGGCCTTCGGAGAGGCCGCGTTCAGGCGGGCGGCTACCACCAGACCCGCCAGGGCCGCGAGCATGCCCATGTTCAGGAAGACATAGAAGGTGACCTTCTTGTCCTTGACGCCCGACAGCTTCGCCGCCGGGAGGTTGCCGCCGATCGCGTAGATGTGGCGGCCGAAGACGGCGTTGCGCATGACGTAGCCGTAGCCGACGACCAGCGCGCCGAGGATCAGCAGCACGATCGGCGCGCCCTTGTAGCTGGCGAGCATCATCGTGACGGTGAGTACCGCGGCGACCAGCGCCACCATCTTGAGCGCGAACAGCTTGGCCGGCAGCACGTCCAGCGAGAACTCCTGCTGGCGCCTGCGGTCGCGGACCTCCTGCAGGACCACGAAGACGATCACGATCAGGCCCAGCAGCAGCGTGATGTTGTGATAGTTGGTGGTCGGGCCGACCTCCGGCAGGAAGCCGTTACCCATCTTCTGCAGACCGCCCGGGAACGGGCCGAGGGTCTGCCCTTTGAGCAGGATCTCGGTCAGACCGCGGAAGATCAGCATCCCGGCGAGGGTGACGATGAAGGAGGGTATGCCGAGATAGGCGATCATGAATCCCTGGACCGAGCCCGCCACTGCGCCCACCAGCAGGCACAGCACCAGAGCGACCGGCCACGACACGCCGTGCTGCACCGTCAGCACAGCCGCGAACGCGCCCACGAAAGCCGTCACCGAGCCGACCGACAGGTCGATGTGGCCCGCGATGATCACCAGCATCATGCCGATCGCGAGGATCAGGATGTAGCTGTTCTGCAGGACCAGGTTGGAGACGTTGTGCGGCAGCAGCAGGCTTCCGTCGGTCCAGACGGCGAAGAGGACGACGATCAGGCCGAGCGCGAGCAGCATGCCGTACTGGCGCATGTTCTGGCGCAGGCCGTCGAGCATCACCCGCAGCAGGTTCTCCCCGGTGTTGCCGCTCCCGTCCTTGCCCGGTGGAGCCTCGGCCGGGATGTTGGTCACATCGGTGCTCATCGCGTTACCTCTTTGTCCTTCGTCATCTGACGCATCAGCACTTCCTGCGTGGCCTCGGCCCGCGAGAACTCGCCGGTCAGCCGCCCCGCGGCCATGGTGTAGATGCGGTCGCACATGCCGAGCAGTTCGGGCAGCTCGGAGGAGATGAAGACGACCGCCTTGCCCTCGGCCGCCAGTTTGTCGATGACCGTGTAGATCTCGAACTTGGCGCCCACGTCGATGCCGCGGGTCGGCTCGTCCAGGATGAGCACATCCGGACCCGCGAAGATCCACTTGCTGAGAACGACCTTCTGCTGGTTGCCGCCGGACAGCTTGCCCACCGGCTCGAAGACGGTCGGCGCCTTGATGTTCATCGACGTGCGGTAGCGCTCGGCGACCTGCCGCTCCTCGTGCTCGTCGACGATCCCTCGCCTGGCCACCTTGTCCAGAGCGGACAACGAGATGTTGCGGTTGATCGTGTCGATGAGGTTGAGCCCGTAGTGCTTACGGTCCTCGGTGACGTACGCGATGCCGTGGCCGACCGCCTCCGCGACGGTCTTGGTACGGATCTCCTTGCCGTCCTTGAGGACCGTGCCGCCCGCGTACCGGCCGTACGACCGTCCGAAGACGCTCATCGCGAGTTCGGTACGGCCGGCGCCCATGAGGCCCGCGATACCGACGATCTCCCCGCGCCGCACGTGGAGCGACACGCCGTCGGCCACCTTGCGCTGCTGGTCGACCGGATGGTGCACGGTCCAGTCGCGGATCTCCAGCGCCGGGGCCGCACCCTCCTCCGGGTGGTGCGGGGTGCGTTCGGGGAAGCGGTGGTCGAGGTCCCGGCCGACCATTCCGCTGATGATCCGGTCCTCGGTCGTCTCCGGCGCCTTCACGTCGAGGGTCTCGATGGTCTGGCCGTCCCGCAGGATCGTCACCGAGTCGGCGACCTTGCGGATCTCGTTGAGCTTGTGGGAGATGATGATCGAGGTGATGCCCTGCTTCTTCAGCTCCAGGATCAGGTCCAGGAGCTTCTCGCTGTCCTCGTCGTTGAGCGCCGCGGTCGGCTCGTCGAGGATGAGCAGCTTCACCTTCTTCGAGAGCGCCTTGGCTATCTCCACGAGCTGCTGCTTGCCCACGCCGATGTCGGCGACGCGGGTCTCGGGGTGATCGTTCAGACCGACCCGGCGCAGCAGCTCGGTGGCGCGCCGCAGGGTCAGGTTCCAGTCGATGAACCCGCGCTTGGCGTGCTCGTTGCCGAGGAAGATGTTCTCCGCGAGGGAGAGGTAGGGCGACAGCGCCAGTTCCTGGTGGATGATGACGATGCCGTGGTGCTCGCTCGCCCGGATGTCCTTGAAGCCGCAGACCTCTCCCTCGAAGAGGATCTCACCCTCGTAACTGCCGTGGGGGTGGACGCCGGAGAGCACCTTCATCAAGGTGGACTTGCCGGCGCCGTTCTCACCGCATATGGCGTGGACCTCGCCCTGTTGGACGGTCAGAGTGACGTCCGACAGCGCCTTGACGCCGGGAAAGGTCTTGACGATCGAGCGCATTTCCAGGACGGGTCCCGCCATGGTCGTGCCTTCCAATCCGTAAGGTTCGACGCTTACTTGAGCTGGTCCGCCGTGTAGTAGCCGCCGTCGACCAGGACCGACTGGTAGTTGGACTTGTCGACGCTCACCGGCTGGAGGAGGTAGGCGGGGACGACCTTCGCGCCGTTGTCGTACGTCTTGGTGTCGTTGGTCTGCGGCTTCTTGCCCTTGAGGGCGTCGTCGACCATGGTCGAGGCGATCTTGGCCAGCTCGCGGGTGTCCTTGTATACGGTCTGTGTCTGCTCGCCCGCGATGATCGACTTCACCGACGCCAGCTCGGCGTCCTGACCCGTGAGGACCGGCAGCGGCTTGCTCTTGGAGCCGTAGTCGTCCGACTTCAGCGCCGACAGGATGCCGATGGAGATGCCGTCGTACGGCGAGAGGACCGCGTCGACCTTCTTGCTGGCGTACGACTTGGTGAGGATGTCGTCCATGCGCTTCTGGGCGGTGGCCCCGTCCCAGCGCAGGGTGGTGACCTGGTTGAGCGCGGTCTGGCCGGACTGGACGACGAGCTGCTTCTTGTCGATGTAGGGCTGGAGCACCTTCATCGCGCCGCCGAAGAAGTACTTCGTGTTGTTGTCGTCGTTCGAGCCGGCGAAGAGCTCGATGTTGAACGGGCCCTTCTTGGAGCCGTCCGCGAGACCGAGCTTCTGGAGGATGTAGTTGCCCTGGAGCTCGCCGACCTTCGAGTTGTCGAAGGACGCGTAGTAGTCGACGTTCTTCGTGCCGAGGATCAGACGGTCGTAGGCGATGACCGGGATGTGGGCGTCCGCGGCCTCCTGGAGCACGTTGTCCAGGGACTTGTTGTCGATGGCCGCGACGATCAGCGCCTTGACGTTCTGCGTGATCAGGTTCTCGATCTGCGAGACCTGCTGCTGGGGGTCGTCCTCGCCGTAGACCAGCTTGGTCTTGTAGCCCTTGGACTCCAGGTTCTTCACGACGTTGTTGCCGTCGGCGATCCAGCGCTCGGAGGACTTGGTCGGCATCGCGATGCCGATGGTCCCGCCCTTGCTGCTGCCGGTCGCCTCGTCCTTGCTGCCTCCATTGCCGCTCTGGCCGCAGGCGGTCAGGGCGAGCGCGAGGGAGGCAGCTCCGGCTATGGCGGTGAGGGCGGCTCTGCGGTTACGCATGATCATCATCCTTGATGTCTTGGACCGGGCTGAGTCTCACGGAACTGGAATGTTCCGGGAGCGTTACGGATGAGGCCGAGAAGGTGTGTTGGATTGTGCGCGACTGTGTCTGCTTGTGTGAAGGGGGTTTGTGCGAACGTTATGAGGGAGTGTCGAACCGTGTGAGCGTGCCGGGCAGCCGGGTGCCGAGCGGCGCCATGTCGTCGCCCGCTCCGTGCCGAGCCAGCAGGTCAAGGGCGAGACGGCCGCGCCGCACCCTTTCCCTGGCCGTGCTCAGGGTCAGGTCCCGCAGATGGTGTCCGTACGGGTAGATGCCGGGGGTCTTGGACAGCCCGAACTTCAGATACAGCGGTGCGCCGCGCCGGATCAGCTCGGCGACCTCGTACATCCGTATGTAGCCGCCGAGATCGTCGGGGGCCTCGATGTACATGTCCATGGGGGCGGCGGAGACCCGCCGGATCTCGGTGAGGTGATCGAGCGTCAGATCGCTCGGCACGTTCAGCGAGTCGGCGCCGAGGTTCTCGTACACGGCGTACGAGGCCGGGTTGACCGGACCGATCAGCGCCGAGACCTTGAACGTGGTGTCGGCCGGGATGATCCCGGCGACCCGGGCCCGGTGCAGCGTCCACAGCACGCCCTCGTCGGCGACGAGCAGGCACTTGACGCCCAGCTCCGTCGCCCGGACGGCGTCCTCGACGCAGCCGGCCACCGCGTCGTGGCCGCGGGCACGCAGCCCGCCGCCGCGCGAGTCGGTACGGGCCGAGGCCCCGATGTCCCAGATGCCGCGCGGACCGGTGAACAGGCAGAGCTCGATGTCGCGTTCACCGGTGGCCTCGACCATCTCGGTGATCTCGGCGTCGGTCAGCATCCAGACACCGCTGCCCTGGCTGATCCGGTGGATCGGCACATCGAGCCGCGAGGACTCCTTGAGGACCACGGCGAGCGCCTCGGGCCCCTCCACGGAGGGAACCTCGGTGCGCCAGCGACCGCCTCCCGGGAAGGTGTGCGGCGAGGCGTCGGCGGGGGAGAGGGCGGGCGCGCCCAGGCCGAGCGCGGCGAGCGCGCTCTCACCGGGTCGACGGGCCGCCGTAGGGGAGGCGTCGGTCACGAGCAGTCCTTCATGTTCGATATTTCGGGCAGAGTTCGCGGCTGGGGGTGTGCGGAGGCCTGGTGTACGCCGGTACGGAGCCGTCAGGAACCCCGTACCGGCGTACGGCTCGGGTGGTCAGGGCTTCAGCAGGACCTTGCCGACCTTGGGATCACCGGACCCCACCAGCTCGATGGCCTCCGGGAACGCGGCGAGCGGCAGCTCGTGCGTCACCAGTGGCGAGGGATTCAGCAGACCGGCGCCGAACACCCGCACCGTGTGCGCCCAGGCCTCCGGCGGCGCCCCGAACACGGTGTGCACCTCCAGCTGCCGTACGACGAGATCGGTCGGGTCGAGTCCCTCGGCACCCGGCGCCGGGATCCCCGTGAGGACCAGGCGCCCGCCGCGCCGCAGCAGGGAGGCGGCGGTGCGCGCGGCGGACGCGGACCCGGCGGTCTCGATGACCACATCGAAGTCGTCGGGCAGTTCCTGGTCCCTGGTGCGGAAGTCGGTGGCGCCGAAGTCCTTCGACAGCGCGGCCCGGTCCGGGCGGGTGCCCACCACGAGCAGCTCGGCCGGCGAACCCGCCTTCAGGAACTGCACGGCGAACATCCCGAGCGTCCCGGTGCCCACCACCGCCACGCGCTCACCGGGCCGCGCGTTCGCCTTGAGCGCGGCGGCCGCGACGCAGGCCGCAGGTTCGAGCAGGGCGGCGGCGGTCAGATCGGCGTCGTCGGGCAGGACGTGGAGCAGCCGCGCCGGCAGCGTCAGCGTGCCCGCCATCGCGCCCGGCTGGGTGAAGCCGGTCTCCTCGTACCCGGCCGTGCACAACGTTGTCTCGCCCGCGTGGCAACGGTCGCAGACCTGGCAGTTGCGGAAGCCCTCACCGACGACCTTGCGGCCGACCAGCGCCCCGGGGACACCGGCGCCGACCTCCTCGACGGTCCCGGACCACTCGTGACCCGGGGTCAGGGGGTAGCGGACGTATCCCTCGGGCCGGTTGCCCTGGTAGACCTCGCGGTCGCTGCCGCAGATGCCGACCGCGTGCACCCGGACGAGCGCCTCGCCCGCCGACGGCCGAACCGGCTCGTGCGGGGTCAGCCGGTGCTCGCCCGGACCCTCGATGACGACCGCTGTGCTCACTTCGCCCCCTTGGGCTTGCGCTGCTCCCAGCCGTCGGCCCACAGGTCGAACCGGGCCTGCTGCTGCGGGAACTCGGCCGCCGCGTCGACGTCCAGCTCCACGCCCAGACCGGGCTCGTGGGACAGCTCGAAGTAGCCGTCGACGACCTGCGGGGCGCCCTTGACGACCTTCTTGATCTCCGCGTCCGCGAAGTCGTTGAAGTGCTCAAGGATCTTGAAGTTCGGCGAGGTGAAGCCGACCTGGAGGGAGGCGGCGGTCAGCACCGGGCCGCCGACGTTGTGCGGCGCGACCAGGACGTAGTGCGCCTCGGCGGTGGCGGCGAGCTTCCGGGTCTCCCAGATGCCGCCGATGTGGCCGACGTCGGGCTGGATGATGTCGACCGCCTGGCTCTCGAAGAGCTCGCGGAACTCGACGCGGTCGTGGATGCGTTCACCCGTGGCGAGGGGGATGTCGACCTTGGCGGCCACCTTCTCCAGCGCCTTGAGGTTCTCCGGCGGCACCGGCTCCTCCAGCCACGCGGGCTTGAAGGGCGCGAGTTCGTGGGCGAGCCGGACGGCGGTGGACGGCGAGAAGCGGCCGTGCATCTCCAGCATCAGCTCGGTCTCGGGCCCGATCGCGTCGCGCACCGCCTCGATGAGCGACACCGAGTAGAGCGTGGCCGCGTGGTCGAGCTCGAAGTGGCCGGTGCCGAAGGGGTCGATCTTGAGGGCCTTGTAGCCCCGCGCGACGACCTCCTGGGCGGCCTTGTGGTAGGCCTCCGGGGTCCGTTCGGTGGTGTACCAGCCGTTGGCGTACGCCTTGACCCTGTCGGTGACCTTGCCGCCGAGGAGCTGCCAGACCGGCACCCCGAGCGCCTTGCCCTTGATGTCCCAGCACGCCATCTCGATGACCGCGATGCCGGACATCACGATCTCGCCGGCCCGCCCGTAGTCGCCGTACTTCATCCGGCGGACCAGGTCCTCGACGGCGAACGGGTCGGAACCGAGAATATGGTTGGCCCGCGCCTCGTGCAGATAGCCGATCAGCGCGTCGGTGTGGCCCAGCATGCGGGTCTCGCCGACTCCGGTGATGCCCTCGTCGGTGTGCACCTGGACGTAGGTCAGGTTCCGCCAGGGTGTCCCGACCACGTGTGTGGTGATTCCCGTGATGCGCACGGCTGATGCCCCCTGCTGCTTGAGCTCTGTTCGAAATTTCGTCACACGTTCGAAATGCTGGCGTGACAGTAAGGACGCGGCCGGGGAGGTGTCAATGGGGCGCGCGCATAACGGTTTCGACGCGGTGGGCGTCAGGATGGCGGGGAATGTTCGGGGGTGTCTGGGTCCGGCGGACCGGAATACTGGATTCCGCACAGAACCTTCACAACTGCACCTAGGCATGTTACCGGCGGTGACCCTAGTCTTCCCGCGTCATGGACTACTGCCACGTGTGCCGAAGGCACCTCAACGGCGCCCTCGCCTGTCCCGGGTGCGGCACCCCGGTCGACGAACTCGGCGCGGACGCTGAGGAGGCCGACGCGCGCCCGGAACCGGGCGCCGGCGCCGACGCGTACCACGGCCACGACGGCGACGCCGAGGAGGGCTCCGGGCGGGCCGCGCGGCGGCGCGGGGGGCATGGCCGGGATGCCGGGAGTCCGAGCGGCCCGCAGGGTCCGGACGCCCCGGCCGGCACCAGCCGACGTGACCGCAAGGCCGCCGCGCACCGCCGCCGGCGGCGCCGCACCCTGTTCATCGCCGTGGGCTTCGTTCTCGCGGCCGGCGGCCTGAGTCTCGCCGAACTCGGCGTCGACGCACCCGGACTGGGCCCGAGCCCCGCCGCGGCCGGAGGTGAGTCGCCGGACGGCTCGGCCTCCTCGGCGGCGTCCGCGCACCCGAAGAGCTCCCCGTCCGGCTCCGCCTCGGCCACCCGTAAGCCCGGCGCCTCGTCGTCGCCCTCCCGGTCCGCCTCCGCGTCCGCCTCCGCGTCTCCCACGGCGACGAGCGAGAAGAGCGCCGGGAGCGGTGGGCCGGCCACCGCCGGTACCCGTCCGGTCCGGTCCGCCTCGGCCCCGGCGACCGCCTCCTCCGCCCCCCGGACATCGGCCCCCGCCACCGCGGCGCCCACGCAGCCGGCACCCACCCCGACCCCCTCGTCCTCGGGCGGGTGCAACCGCTTCTTGTGGTGGTGCGCATAGGCCCGGACGGGTCCAGGCCGCATCGGGGACCTTGAGCTCCGACCAGGCACTTGTGGGCAGTCCAGGAAAGGGGACCCGCTCCGGTGCTCCGGCCGGACTTCTGGTTCTTCCCTGGTCACCGGTGGGCCCAAGGACGGTCGGCGGAGCGGAGGTCTACCGCTCTTCGGCGCCGAAGAGCCCGCCTGCCGGCACGGCCGCCGTCGGCGGAACCCCGCGCGGCAACCGGCGGGCCAGTGGCAGGACAGCCATACCGAGGACGAATCCGTAGCAGGCCACAAGGCCGTGCCCGTTGTCCTGGGCCAGCCACATCGCGAGCCCGGCCGCGGGCACACTCACCGCCAGCAGCCGCTGCCTCGTGTCGGCGCCGGACAGCGCAAGGCCCGCCGCGAGGGTCGCGCCCAGGAAGTACGTCGCGCCGGAACTTCCGGCGAAATTGCGCGGGTCGGTGCTGTGGGAGGTCTCGCCGAAGAGCGCGTCGATCCGCTGCGGCAACAGGATGCCGGCGGCGAACAGCGCCAGCATCAGCGGCCCGCCCCAGAACCACTGTGCCAGCGCGGCGATCACCGCGAGGGTGGCGATGTTCCAGGCGGTCCCGGACACCCCGCCGTTCTGCATGAACACCGAGGTCACCACACGCCACCAGCCGGACTTCCGCGGGTCGCCGTCCAGGGCGTTCATCGCCCCCGACCAGCTCAGCTGGAGCACCACCGCGCCGACGGCCAAGGCGGTGAGCGCGACCGCGCCATAGGGGACCGGCCGTTCGCGGACCGCACCCTCACCGATCAGGAGCACACCGCTCTTGAACATCAACACCAGCAGTGCCGCGGTCGTCAGGTTGAACAGAATGGCGCCCAAGCGGATCATCCCCCGTTTGAAGTCCCTGGTCCCAGTTCGGCGATCACACTATCCGAGTGATCATGTCGGCGAATTGGTCGGCGGTGGACGGGAGTTGACGCCTGGGCGGACCACGCGGCTCAGCCGCTGTCGGCGTCCGCGCCCAGCATGCGGCGCAGCAGGTCGCGCAGGGCCAGCCGTTCCCGGTCCGAGAGTTCCGCCAGGGGCTCGCGGGCGAAGTTCAGCGAGTCGCGCAGCCCGCCGGCGATCCTGCGGCCCTCGGCCGTCGCCGCGGCCAGTTTCACCCGGCGGTCCGCCGGGTCGGGGCGCCGCTCCACCAGCCCCCGCGTCTCCAGCCGGTCCACGATCCCCGTGACGTTCGACGGCTCGCACTTCAGCTTCTGCGCGAGGCGGCGCATCGGCAGCGGCTCCAGCGACAGCAGGCTCAGCAGCCGCGCCTGCGCGCCGGTCAGGGCGTGCTCGGCGGCCGCGTCCTCGTACTCCTCGTGGTAGCGGGCCACGACCGTGCCGATCAGCTCGACGACCTCCATGGTCAAGGGGTCGATCCGTGGTCTCTTGTGGGTGGCCATGCCCGTGAGCGTACCGCGTTACTTGACATCATGAAATATTCAGGCGCATGGTTGTTTCAGGTACTGAAGTATTAGAGCCGCTCGCCGGTCACAGTGAAAGGCGCAACCTCATGTCCGAGACCCCCCAGCTCCCCTCCGTCGGCCGCGAATGGCACCTGGTCAGCCGTCCGGTCGGCTGGCCCGAGCCCGCGGACTTCGCCCTGGTCGAGGCCGAGGTCCGGCAGCCGGGTCCGGGCGAGGTCCTGGTGCGGAACGCCTACGTATCCGTCGACCCGTACATGCGGGGCCGTATGAGCGCCGCCAAGTCCTACGTCGCCCCCTTCGAGCTCGGCAAGGTCATGCAGGGCGGCGCGGTCGGCGAGGTCATCGCCTCGAACGCCGAGGGCATCGAGGTCGGCGACCACGTGCTGCACTTCTTCGGCTGGCGCGAGTACGCGATCGTGGACGCCAAGCAGGCTGTCAAGGTGGACCCGGAGGCCGCGCCGCTGTCGACGTACCTCGGCGTCCTCGGCATGACGGGCCTCACCGCGTACGCCGGACTCCTGCGCACCGCCTCCTTCAAGGAGGGCGACTCCGTCTTCGTGTCCGGCGCCGCCGGTGCCGTCGGCAGCCAGGTCGGCCAGATCGCCCGGCTCAAGGGCGCCTCGCGCGTCATCGGCTCCGCCGGGTCCGACGAGAAGGTCAAGCTGCTCGTCGAGGAGTACGGCTTCGACGCCGCCTTCAACTACAAGAACGGCCCGGTCTCCCAGCAGCTGCGCGAGGCCGCCCCCGACGGCGTCGACGTCTACTTCGACAACGTGGGCGGTGACCACCTGGAGGCGGCCATCGGCTCGCTGAACCGGGACGGCCGCATCGCGGTCTGCGGCATGATCTCCGTCTACAACAGCACCGAGCCCGTCCCCGGCCCCAGGAACCTGGCCCGGCTGATCCAGACCCGCGGCCGCATCCAGGGCTTCCTCGTCGGCGACAACTACGACCTCCAGCAGGAGTTCGTCCAGGAGGTCGGCGCCTGGGTCCGCTCCGGTGAGCTGAAGTACGCCGAGACGGTCGTGGAAGGCATCGAGAACAACGTGGAGGCGTTCTTCGGCGTCCTGCGCGGCGACAACATCGGAAAGATGATCGTCAAGCTCTGACCGTACGACCGAGGCCGCACCCGGGGACGTGGGTGCGGCCTCCGTCTGTTCCCTCCAAGGACTCTCCAAAGGCTCAGGACACCGTCAGCAGCGCCCTCGCCACCCGCGGGAACTCTCCCTTCGGATGGTCGCGGAAGAGCGGTTCGGTGCCGAACAGCACGGCCTGCGGCCCGGACACCACCGACGCTCGGCCGTCGGCCGCCGTCGGCCCCCTGAGCCGTCGCCCAACGGCCGCCAGTGCCCGCAGAGCAGCGGATCGCCGGTCGCGCGCCGACGGCTTCCCGGGGCCGGTCCGGGCGGTACGGCGAGGTGTATCTGTTCGACTCTCGCGCAACAAGGGCGCCTTCCCGCCGCAACGGCCCCCGGTCCGTCCCGACGGCCGTCATGGATGCCCCGGACGGCGCATCACCGGGGGTCCTGAGCGGGCATGCTGACTGCGGCACCCGGCCCGATCCGCCGGACAGGTCCCGGCGGCGACGCGTGCGGCGAGGAGAGCCCATGTCCCCGATTCCGTCGCTTCCCAGCAGGAAGGACGTGCTGCGCCTGGTGCGCGGCACGACCGACATCACCGGCCAGCTCCTCGACACGGCGGGGAACATCACCAGGATCGCCGTCAACACCCTCGACCCCCGGGACGGCTCCGGGATGGAGGCGCTGCGCGTCCTGCGCGAGACGACGGCCGAACTGGCCGCGGCGAGCGCCTCCCCGCAGGCGCAGGAGGCGTTCTACAAGATCGTCGACACCCTGACCCGGCTCGGCGCCAGCGGGGCGCCGCTCGCCGCGCACCCCGTGAGCGAACCCGCGCAGGCGCTGCTCGCCGCGATCGGCGACAGTCTGCTGCCCGTCCTCGACGCGGTGGAACCCGCCGTTCAGGAAGCCGTCGTCGTGCTGGGCGAGCTGATCGAGGCCACGTCGCCGCTGCTGCCCGCGGCGGCCGGCGTCGCGGCGGGGGCCCTGCTCGCGCTCACTCCGGTGATCCGGGCCGCGGCGGACGTGCTGCGCGACTCCTCGCCCGAACTGCGGCGCGTAGCGGACGCGTTGACGGCAGCACTGGCTCCGCTGCCGCCCCTCCAGGTGGTCCTGGCCGAGCGGGTGGCCGCCGCGGGGGCCGGAGTCGTCCGGGCCGGACTTCCGCCGCTCGCCGACCTCACGGAAGCGGCGGCCTCCGCCGTGACGGCGGCGCGCCCGCTGCTCGTCGCGAGCGAGGAACTCCTTGTCGCGGGCCTCGAACAGCTCCAGCCGGTGATGATGGGCTCCGCCCACCGGGCCGGCCGGGCCGCCCGCGCCGCCGCGGTCCGTTTCTCGGCCGCGATGGCGCCCGCGGCGGACCAGGGGGTGGTGGTCGCCGTGACGGTCGCGTAGCGCCACCCTCCGGTGAGCGGTCACCGCCGTCCGGTGCGGAAGGCTTCGCCACCGCTCGGTGCCGAAGCCGTGACCGCCACGCACTGGGGTCCGGCCCGGCACCCCGATAAAGTTGGCCCATGCGCGATCTTGGGGTGGGTTTCGGCTATCTGCTGCGCGGCCAGCGGTGGGTGGTCCGGCACGGGAAGAGCTACGGGTTCGGGCTGCTGCCGGGACTGATCACGCTCGTGCTCTACGCGGCGGCTCTCGTCGCCCTCGGCGTGTACGGGGAGGGCTTCGTCACCTGGGCGACGCCGTTCGCGGACGGCTGGGCCGGCACCTGGTCAGGCCTTTTCCGCGGCTTCCTCACCGCCGTGCTCTTCGCCCTCGCCCTCCTGCTCGCCGTCCTCACCTTCACCGCGGTCACCCTGCTCATAGGCCAGCCCTTCTACGAGAACCTCTCGGAGAAGGTCGACCGCGACGTCTCCCCGGACGGCACGGCCCCCGAGTCGGGGCTGCCGCTCTGGCGCGAACTGTGGATCTCCGCGCGCGACAGCCTCCGTATCCTCGTGCGGGCCCTCGTCTGGGGTGTCCTCCTCTTCGCGCTCGGCTTCGTCCCGCTCATCGGCCAGACCGTCGTCCCGGTGCTCGGCTTCTTCGTCACCGGCTTCTTCCTCACCGAGGAACTCGTCGCCGTCGCCCTGCAGCGCCGCCGCGTCGACCTCCGGGCGCGCCTCGCCCTGCTCCGCTCCCGCAAGACACTGGTCTGGGGGTTCGGCACCCCGCTGGGCCTCGCCTTCCTCGTTCCCTTCGTCGCCGTCTTCCTGATGCCGGGCGCCGTCGCGGGCGCCACCCTGATGGCCCGGGACCTGCTCGGCGAGGAGATCAGCGAGGGCGACGCCGACGAGGACCCCGAAGGGGCGTCCGACACGTGGTCCGAGGAGCAGGGCGCCCCCTCGTGACCGGGACACCCGCCGTCGCCGTCATCACGGTGCCGGCCGGGATCGGCGTCACCCCCGCGTTCGCTTCGTCCCGCTGACGGCCGGGGCGGTCGCGTCCACGGCCACCGTCAGGATCGCCCGCATCTGCGCGATGATGTCGAGCCGGTTGCGCACGAACTCGGGGTCCGTCACCGTCCCGGTCGCCGGGTCCGTGTTGTCCGCGCCGAACTCCAGGACAGGCGTGTGGACATGACCGCCGGGCAGGCTCGCGCCCAGGCCGAGACGGTCCCGCAGCAGCGTCGCCCGGTAGGCGATCTCGTTCGACAGATAGTCCCCGCCGCCGCCCGCGCGGGCCTGTGATCCCGGGGTCGGCCCGTCGGGGCGTACGACGGGATCGGTCCCGCCCGCCGGGATCTCCGTCACCGAGGTGTGGTCGTACACCGGGAAGCGGCCCGTGTTCGCGGCGACGATCTCCGTGTACGGGAGGGTCGTCGTCGTCCACTGGGGCTGTGAGGCCGGATCGGTCACCGGGACGGTCCCGGTCACCGAGACGTCGTCGTTGTCCGGGAAGCCGCCCCGCCAGGCCCCGTTGGTCCGCTCCACGTCGAACCGGCCGACGCGGCCCTGGCTGACCGTCGTGAACAGGTCCACCCGCGGGAGGTACGGCCGCAGGGTCCGCTCCACCGTCCCCTCCCCGGAGCCGGACCCCGGTGAGGTGCCCCCGGTGAAGTCCTGCCAGCGGACCGGGAAGACGACGGTCTCCACCCGTGCCGGACCGTCCGCCGTCCTGATCGTCGTGCCGTCGAGAGCGAGCGCGGTCGCCCCGGACGGGTTGGAGATCCGGATGTCACGGTCGAGCGTGAACGGGTCGAACCCGGTGACCAGGACGCGCTTCACCCCGCGGTGGGGTCCCGTCCGCGGCGGGTAACGCACGGAGTCCTGACCGCGCGAACTCCGCTCCAAGTCGTCCAGCAGGAAGCCGCGTTGGGTCCCGGTCAGTCCGAACCCGGGGTCCCACCCCCGTACTTCGCGCGTCAGGCTGAGCCGAGCCCAGTACAGCGGCCGGTCGTCGTCCCGGCTCAGGTCCCCGCCCGCCGGGCCCCGGCCCTGTGCCCGGTCGACCGCCCGCCGCCACAGCCGGGCACCCTCCCGCGCCACGATCCGCTCGGCCTGCGCGTACGAAGCGGCCCGGCCCAGCGCCCGGACGAACTCCGGTGCCACGGTGTCGAATCCGGAGCGTCGCAGGATCTCCCGGGGCGCCGCCCCGTCGAGCCGGCGCTCCTCGGCCGTGGGGGTTCCGGCCGTGGGGGTCGTCCCGGCCGTCGTCGCCGTCGCGGCGGGCGTCACGGCGAGTCCGGCCAGCAGCGCCAGTCCGAGGATGCCGATCCGAACACGTAACTGGGTCAAGGGAGTTCGGGCCTTCCGTCAGGTGGGGGTGCTGTCGGACGGCGGCAGTATCCCGTGACCCGGGGGGTGTCCACCATGGCGAGGGGCGGAAGTGGCCGAAGGGCATGGGCTGTTGTCCGGGACGGACGGACACCGGTGGCGCGATGGGCTCCGGCGGACGCCCTGGCCCAGTGGCCCCGCGGGACAGTCATCCCTCACCCAGGGGTCCCGTAGGGCAGTCAGTCCTCGCCCAGCAGCGTGAGGAAGTCCCGGAACGCGGCCGGCATGTCCACCGACTCCGGGTCCAGCAGCCACTGGTACTGCAACCCGTCCATCACGGCGACGAGCAGGGGAGCGGCGCGCTCCGGCGTGAGACCGCTCGGCAGCCGCTCCCCGTACTCGGCGCGCAGCACCGAGGCCATGTTCGCGCGCACCGCGGTGTAGCGCCGGGTGAAGAACTCGCGCGCCGGATGCCCCTCCGTGACGCTCTCGCCGAGCAGCGCCGAGAAGGTCTGGATGATCCCGGGCCGCATGGCGTTGTACTCGACCAGCGAGACGAGCAGATCGGCCCGCCAGGTGGTGTCCGGCAGGGCGTCCCACTGGTCCCGCTCCTTGAGCACGGCGACGAGCAGGGCCTCCTTGGTGGGGAAGTGGTGCAGCAGGCCCTGCTGGGTGAGGCCCACCCGCTCGGCGACCGCGGCGAGGCTCGCGCCCCGGTAGCCGCGCTCGGCGATCACCTCCAGCGCCGCGCGCACGATCTCCGCGCGCCGTTCCTCACTCCTGGTCCTGGTCGCCATGGCGTCACCGTACGGCATCCGATCACCCAATCGTAACGGCCACATCACGAAACCTACCGCTCTACAGGTAGCCGATGCAGGATGGGGAAGACCGACGGCTTTCAACGAGGAGGTGCCGCCATGGCGGAGACTGCGGTGGGAACAGCGGTGGAGACGGCGAACGACCGAAGGGACGCGGAGGCGGACGCGGCCCGCGAGGCCGTCGTCGAGGCGGCTCTCGGCCGGCTCGACCTGGACGCGAAGGCCCGGCTGCTGTCCGGCCGGAACATGTGGACGCTGCCCGCGCTCCCCGAGATCGGGCTGAAGTCCCTCGTCATGTCCGACGGTCCGATCGGCGTCCGCGGCGTGCACTGGACCGCCGACGACCCCTCCGTCGCGCTCCCCTCGCCCACCGCGCTCGCCGCCACCTGGGACCCGGACCTGGCCCGCCGTGCCGGAACACTCCTCGCCCAGGAGGCCCGCCGCAAGGGCGTCCACGTCCTGCTCGCCCCCACCGTCAACCTGCACCGCTCACCGCTCGGCGGCCGCCACTTCGAGGCCTACAGCGAGGACCCCCTGCTGACCGGCGCGATCGGCAGCGGCTATGTCCGGGGCGTGCAGTCCGGCGGCGTCGGCACCACCGTCAAGCACTTCGTCGCCAACGACGCCGAGACCGACCGCTTCACGGTGAACAACCTCGTCTCCGAACGCGCCCTGCGCGAGCTGTACCTGGCGCCCTTCGAAGCCATCGTCGAGAACGCGCACCCGTGGGGCGTCATGACCGCGTACAACTCGGTCAACGGCACGACGATGAGCGAGCACCGCCACCTCGTGAACGAGGTCCTGCGCGGCGAATGGGGCTTCGACGGCTTCAACGTGTCCGACTGGATGGCCGCCCGCTCCACCAAGGCCGCGATCGAGGGCGGCCTCGACGTCGCCATGCCCGGCCCCCTGACCGTCTACGGTCCGCCGCTCGCCGCCGCCGTGCGCGCCGGCGAGGTCGCGGAGGCCACGGTCGACGCGGCCGTCCGCAACGTGCTGCGCCTCGCCGCCCGCGTCGGCGTCCTGGAGGGCGCCGAGCCCGTCGTGACCGAACTGCCCCAGGCCGTGGACGGGGAGGCGCTGGCCCGCGAGATCGCCCGCCGCGGCTTCGTCCTCGTCCGCAACGAGGGCGCCCTGCCGCTCGCCGAGGGTCACCGGGTGGCGCTCATCGGCGCCGCCGCCCGCGACGCCCGCGTCCTCGGCGGCGGCTCCGCCACCGTCTTCCCCGCCCGGATCGTCTCGCCCCTCGACGGCCTCACCGCCGCCCTCCCCGAGGGCAGCCTGACGTACGCCGTCGGCGCCGACCCGACCGTGGAACTCCCCGTCGCCGACAAGGGGTTCGAGCTGCGCGCGGTCTGCCGCGACGCCGCCGGCGAGATCATCGCCACCGCCTCCGCCCCGAACGGCCAGATCCAGTGGATGGGCGACGACCTGCCCGAGGGCGTCCATCACGAGACCCTGCACAGCGTCGAACTCACCGGCACCCTCACCCCGCGCGACAGCGGACCGCACACCTTCGGCATCAAGGGCCTCGGGGCGTTCACCCTCACCGTCGACGGCACGACGTACTTCGACGACCTCCAGGGCACCGACAAGGACGACCCCTTCGTGACGTTCTTCGGCGCCCCGGTCGCGCGCGGTCAGGCCGAACTCACCGCGGGCGAACCGGTGGAGGTCTCCCTCACCCACGTCGTCGCCATCCCCGAGGGCATCCCGATGAAGGTCGTCGGTTTCACGCTCGCCCACCAGGAGCCCGTGCGCGACGCGGACGAACTGATCGCCGAGGCCGTCGAGGCGGCCCGCTCCGCCGACACCGCCGTCGTGGTGGTCGCCACCACGGACCGCGTCGAGTCCGAGGGCTTCGACCGGGCCGACCTCAGGCTCCCCGGCCGCCAGGACGAGCTGGTGCACGCCGTCGCCGCCGTCAACCCGAACACCGTGGTGATCGTCAACTCCGGCTCCCCGGTGGAGCTTCCGTGGCGTGACGAGGTCGCCGCCGTCCTCCTCAGCTGGTTCCCGGGCCAGGAGGGCGGATCCGCGCTCGCCGACGTCCTCACCGGCGCCCACGAGCCGGGCGGCCGCCTCCCCACCACCTGGGGCTCCCTCCCCGACGCCCCGGTCACCCAGGTGATCCCGGCCGACGGTGAACTCCCGTACACCGAGGACGTCTTCATCGGCTACCGCGCCTGGGAGAAGGAGGGGAGGACCCCCTCGTACGCCTTCGGCCACGGCCTCGGCTACACCGAGTGGACGTACGAGTCCATCGAGGTCGAGGGCACGACCGCCACCGTCCGCGTCCGCAACTCCGGTGAGCGCGCCGGGCGCGAGGTCGTCCAGGTCTACCTCGCCCCGGCGGAACCCGGCACCGAGCGGCCCGCCCGGGTTCTCGCCGGTTTCGCGGGGGTCGAGGCCGCACCCGGCGAGAGCGTCGAGGCCGTCGTGGAACTCCCGCGCCGCGCTTTCGAGATCTGGGACACCACCGCGAACAGCTGGGCGTTTGTGAAGGGTTCGTACGAGATTCAGGCAGGCCGTTCCCTCCAGGACCGCCGTCTGAGCACGATGATCGAGGCGTAACCAGCGCGCGCCCCTTCGGCGGGCCCCGGTCCGGAACCTGACCTCCGGACCGGGACTCGCGGTCTCCCTAGGACCGTACGGAGAACCCGTACACCGTCTCCGACCTGTACACATCGCCCGGCCGCAGCTCCGTGCTCGGGAAGTCCGGCCGGTTCGGGGAGTCGGGGAAGTGCTGGGTCTCCAGGGCGACGCCGTCGTTCGGGGCGAAGGGGTCGCTCAGGTGGTCGGCGGTGTAGAACTGGAGGCCGGGTTCGGTGGTCGCGACCGTCAGCACCCGCCCGGACGCCGGATCGCACAGCTCGGCGACCTCCACGGGAGCGCCGGTGAGCCCCTTGTCGAGCACGTAGTTGTGGTCGTATCCCGCGCCGGTCCTGCGGGACTCCCGGAAGTCGAAGCGGGTGCCCTCGACCGGGTCGAGTTCCCCGGTCGGGATGAGGTCCGCGTCCACCCGCGTCAACCGTGAGGCGTCGAGACGGAGTTCGTGCCCGAGCGCGCTGCCGGAGCCGCTCAGGTTCCAGTACGTGTGGTTCGTCAGGTTCACCACGGTCGGCGCGTCGGTGACCGCCTCGTAGGCGATCCGCAGCGCGCCCCGCTCGTCGAGCGTGTACGTCGCCGAGACCTCGAGGCGGCCCGGAAAGCCCTCCTCGCCGTCCGGGCTGACCCGGGAGAGCCGCACCCCGTGGTCGAGCGGTTCCGCGTCCCACACGCGCTTGTCGAAACCGCCGTCGCCGCCGTGCAGCGAGTTGGGCCCGTTGTTCGGGTCCAGGGGGTAGGCCGCTCCGTCCAGCGAGAAGCGGGCGCCGCCGATCCGGTTCGCGTACCGCCCGACCAGCGCCCCGAGATACGGCTCCGGGTGCGCCACGTAGCCCGCCAGATCGGGGAAGCCCAGCGTCACGTCCACGGCGTGCCCGTCCCGGTCCGGCACCTCGGCCGACTGCACGATCCCGCCGTACGTGAGCACACGCACCCGGACCCCGGCGCGCTCCAGCGTCCAGCGGTGTACCGGGGTGCCGTCGGAAAGTGTGCCGAAAAGTTCGCTCATGAGGGAAACCCTAGGTCACCGGTTTGCGTGAGGTGACAGTCCGGTAGGCGATCTCCGCGAGTCGTGCCTGTCCGTCCCTGCTCGGATGGAACCAGTCCCAGTGGCTCAACTGGTCCGTACCGAAGCGGTAGTCGAAGACCGCGTTCCCGTCGAAGCGGCAGCGCCGGTCCTTCGCGCACACCTCGCGCAGCACCTGGTTGTACGCCTTCACCCGGTCCTGCACCTGTCCGCGCCGCAGGGTCGCCGCCGAGCCCAGCGAGTCCGCGTCACCGAGCATCGAGGGGCAGATCCCCAGCTTCCAGACCTGCTTGCCCAGCGGATTGCCGCGCCCCTGGGACCACAGCCGCTTCAGGTCCGGCACGCTCGACACATACACCTGGGTCCTGGGCAGCGCGCCGCGCAGGGTCTTCATCGCGTCCTGGAACTCGGCACGGAAATCGGCGACGGACGTCATCGCCGAGGCGGAGGAGCGGCAGGCGTCGTTGGCGCCCGCCATCACCGTGACCAGCTCCGGCCTGCGGGTCGCCGCCTGTGCCATCTGGCCGGGGAGGTCGGCCATCCGCGCGCCGGTCACCGCGTAGTTCCAGCTGCGCTCGGCCGCCCCGGTCGCGCCGAGCAGCCGTACGGCGAGACTGTCGACCTGCGGATCGCTGCCGGTCGCCCACGACACCTCGGGGCAGTCGGACAGCACGCTGCAGGCGTCGAACCCGCGCGTGATGGAGTCGCCGACCGCGGCCATGGAGTCCGGGCTGCGGTCCCAGACCGGCGTGGGCTTCGGGGACGGCCGCGCTCCCGTGCCGTTGGGCGCGGAGGAGTCGCCACCGGTGGCGTCGCACGCGGCGACGCCCAGGAGCGCCGCCGCCACGGCGACGGCGAGGACGGCCCGTGAACGGTGGCTGCGATTCCGCATCCCCTGGTCTCCTCGTTCGTTGTACAGGGTTGGTCGGCACCCGTCCTGCGCGGTCGGTCGCACCACGTCTTACACGGACGGTCGCACCGCGTTTCCATGGGGCGGCCGTCTCCACCCGGGAGGCGACCCGGTATCCCCGACAAGGGGGTCCGGACGCGTCCCGCCGGGTGAAACCTCGGAGGTTCACGGCGCTTGGACCGACGGTACGTCACACTCCTTGCGCCGCCGCAGGGTAGCCTCGCCACGTGGCCGCCCTGCCACTGCGGTTCCGCTAAGTTACAAGATGTCTCGCTCTGTCCGGAGGCCCCAGTGACGACACGTGGAGTTCTCTACGTGCACTCCGCGCCCCGCGCGTTGTGCCCGCACGTCGAGTGGGCGGTCGCGGGGGTGCTCGGCACGCGCGTCAACCTCGACTGGATCCGGCAGCCCGCCGCGCCCGGCACCTGGAGATCCGAGTTCTCCTGGAAGGGCGAGGTCGGCACCGCCTCCAAGCTCGCCTCCGCGCTGCGCGGCTGGCACCTGCTGCGCTTCGAGGTCACCGCCGAACCCTGCCCCACCGCCGAGGGCGAGCGCTACAGCTGCACCCCCGAGCTCGGCATCTTCCACGCGGTCACCGGAATCCACGGCGACATCCTCATCCCCGAGGACCGGCTGCGCGCCGCGCTGCTGCGCTCCCAGCGCGGCGAGAGCGACCTGGAGGCCGACCTCGCCAAGCTCCTCGGCAAGCCCTGGGACGACGAGCTGGAGCCCTTCCGCTACGCGGGCGAGGGCGCCCCGGTCCGCTGGCTGCACCAGGTGGTGTGACACCCCGTCAGGGATGCCGGGCCGTGCCCGGAGAACGAACGGCGTGTGGCCCGTACCCCTTGAACCAGGGGTACGGGCCACACGTCATGCGGAACGGGTAACCCGGCGTCAGACGCTGCGGAACGCCAGCACCACGTTGTGCCCACCGAAACCGAACGAGTCGTTCAGCGCGGCGATGCGGCCCTCGACGGGCAGCTTGCGCGCCTCGCCGCGGACGATGTCGGCGGCGGCCTCGGCCTCGGGGTCGAGGTTCTCGACGTTGATGGTCGGCGGCGCGATCCGGTGGTACAGGGCGAGCACGGTGGCGACCGACTCGACGCCACCGGCGCCACCGAGGAGGTGACCGGTCATCGACTTGGTCGCGGACACCGCGAAGTGGTCGGCCTCGTCGCCGAACACCTTGCGCAGCGCCTTCAGCTCGGCCACGTCACCGGCCGGCGTCGAGGTGGCGTGCGCGTTCACGTGCACGATCTCGGCCGGGTCCAGGTCGGTGTTGTCGAGCAGGTTCTGCAGGGCGCGCGCGATGCCGCGGCCCTCGGGCTCCGGCTGCACGATGTCGTGCGCGTCGGCCGAGATGCCCTGGCCGACCGCCTCGGCGTACACCCGGGCGCCGCGCTTGGCGGCGTGCTCGGCGGACTCCAGGACGACGACGCCGGCGCCCTCGCCGAGGACGAAGCCGTCACGGGCGACGTCGTAGGGGCGCGAGGCACCCTCGGGGTCGTCGTTGTTCTTGGACATCGCCATCATGTTGCCGAACGCGGCGATGGGAAGCGGGTGGATGGCCGCCTCGGTGCCACCGGCGACGACGACGTCGGCGCGGCCCGTGCGGATCATCTCGATGGCGTAGCCGATGGCCTCGGCGCCGGAGGCGCAGGCGGAGACCGGGGTGTGCACACCGGCGCGGGCGCCCACGGCGAGCCCCACGTTGGCGGACGGCCCGTTCGGCATCAGCATCGGAACGGTGTGCGGGGAGACACGGCGTACGCCCTTCTCCTTCAGCACGTCGTACTGGTCGAGCAGGGTCGTCACGCCACCGATGCCGGAGGCGATGACCGTGCCCAGCCGGTCGGGGTCGACGCTCGGGTCCTCGCCCGCCCTGTCGGTGAAACCGGCGTTCGCCCAGGCCTCCTTGGCCGCGATCAGCGCGAACTGCGCCGAGCGGTCCAGGCGGCGGGCCTGCGGGCGGGGGATGACCTCGCCCGGCTCCACGGCGATCTGCGCCGCGATACGGACGGCCTGGTCGGCGGCCCACTCCTGTTCGAGGGGGCGGACGCCGGAACGTCCGGCGATCAGGCCCTCCCAGGTAGAGGCTGCGTCGCCACCCAGCGGTGTGGTTGCGCCGATACCGGTGACGACCACGGTGCGATTGGTCGGGCTCACGGGAATTCTTTCTCCAACGGATACGAGGATTCAGCGGCGCCACCGCCGGGTGGCGGGGCATCAGCCCAGGGGAACCAGGGCGCTAGGCCCCGGTGAACCCGGACGGTCGGCCCAGGTGACCGGAAGATCAGGCCTGGTTCTTGAGGATGTAGTTCGTCGCGTCGCCGACGGTCTTGAGGTTCTTGACGTCGTCGTCCGGGATCTTGACGTCGAAGCGCTCTTCGGCGGCGACGACGACCTCGACCATGGACAGCGAGTCGACGTCCAGGTCGTCGGTGAAGGACTTGTCCAGCTGGACGTCCTCGGTGGGGATCCCGGCGATCTCGTTGACGATCTCGGCGAGACCTTCGACGATCTCTTCCTGAGTGGCGGCCATGTCAGGCGCTCCTTCGGTGTGTTTCCAGAGGGGTGGCGGTATTCCGTACGGACCGGATGATCCGGTACGGAGTGCCTAGGGGAGGGTAACGACCGTCGCGGCGTACACGAGACCCGCCCCGAAGCCGATGACGAGCGCGATGTCGCCGCTCTTCGCCGCACCGGTCGCCAGGAGCCGCTCCATTGCGAGCGGAATCGAGGCGGCCGAGGTGTTGCCGGTGGTGCGCACGTCACGCGCGACCGTGACGTGCCCCGGCAGTTTCAGCGTCTTCACCATCGAGTCGATGATCCGCTCGTTGGCCTGGTGGGGAATGAAGACATCCAGGTCGTCCGGCGAAAGTCCGGCGGCTTCCAGAGCCTCCTTGGCGACCTTCGCCATCTCGAACACGGCCCAGCGGAACACCGCCTGGCCTTCCTGCGTGATGGCAGGGAACTTGATCTCGCCCTTGGAGTCGAGCGGGAGCCCGGAGACGTCGCCGGCCCTGAAGCGGTCCCACGGCACGGTCTGCTTGATCGTGCCGGCCTTGTCGCCCTCGCTGCCCCAGACCGTGGGGCCGATGTGCGGCTCCTCGGAGGGACCCACGACGATCGCGCCCGCGCCGTCGCCGAACAGGAAGGCCGTCGCGCGGTCCTCCAGGTCGGTGAGGTCGGACAGCCGCTCCACGCCGATGACGAGGACGTACTCCGCCGAACCCTCGACGATCATGCCCTTGGCGAGGGTGAGTCCGTAGCCGAAGCCCGCGCAGCCGGCCGAGATGTCGAAGGCCGCGGCCTTGTTCGTGCCGAGCTTGTCGGCGATCTCGGTGGCGATGGCCGGGGTCTGGCTGAAGTGCGACACGGTGGCGACCACCACGGCGCCGATCTGCTCGGCGTTGATACCGGCGTCGGCGATGGCCTTGCCGGACGCCTCGATCGACATCGCGGCGACGGTCTCCTCGTCGGAGGCCCAGTGCCGGGTCTCGATGCCCGAGCGCGAGCGGATCCATTCGTCGGACGAGTCGATCGTCTCCAGGATCACCTCGTTGGGCACCACCCGGACGGGACGGTAGCCGCCGACGCCGAGGATGCGCGCGAAAGGAGCTCCCTTGGGTGCCTTGATCTTCGACATGCTCTCAGGCTCCTTGGGCCGCGCTGTGCTCGGCGATGAGCTCGCGAGCCGCGTCGAGGTCGTCGGGGGTCTTCAGGGCCAGCGTCGCGACGCCGGGCAGCGCGCGCTTGGCCAGGCCGGTCAGCGTGCCGCCGGGGCACACCTCGATCAGCGCGGTCGCGCCGAGCTTCTGGAAGGTCTCCATGCACAGGTCCCAGCGGACCGGGTTGGCGACCTGGCCGACCAGGCGCGAGACGACCTCGGCACCGGAGGCCACGGCCTGGCCGTCCCGGTTCGAGACGTAGGTGACCCGCGGGTCCGCCGGACTCAGTTCCTCGGCGGCCTTGGCCAGCGCCTCGACCGCGGGGGCCATGTGGACGGTGTGGAACGCGCCCGCCACCTTCAGGGCCACGACCCGCCGTACACCCTCGGGCTTGTCCGCCTCCAGGGCGGCCAGCTGCTCCAGCGTGCCGGCGGCCACGATCTGGCCCGCGCCGTTCACGTTCGCCGGGGTCAGCCCGAGCTTCTCCAGGTGCGCGACCGTCGTCTCGGGGTCCCCGCCGAGCAGCGCCGACATACCGGTCCGCGTGATGGCGGCGGCGTCGGCCATCGCCAGGCCGCGCTTGCGTACGAGGGACAGCGCGGCGGTGTCGTCGAGCACTCCCGCGAAGGCGGCGGCGGTGATCTCGCCGACGCTGTGGCCGGCGACGGCACCGGGGGCCACGTCACCGAGTGCCGCGGCGGACAGCAGGCCGGCGGCGACCAGGAGCGGCTGGGCGACAGCCGTGTCACGGATCGCGTCCGCGTCGGCCTGGGTGCCGTAGTGGGCAAGGTCCAGCCCGATGGCGTCCGACCACACGCCGAGGCGTTCGGCGGCGCCGGGGAGGTCGAGCCAAGGAGTCAGGAAGCCGGGCGTCTGAGCGCCCTGGCCGGGAGCGACGAGTACGAGCACTCTCACACTCTCTCTTGTGGACGGCCACGGCCGCCCGTGGGGACAGGGACGAAGAACACGAGGCGGAATTGTAGGTCCCCGACAAATGCCTAGGTCTGAGGATCTCCATCGGCCAGACGCCCCAGGATCAGCGCGATCCGCAGCGTGAACGCGGATCGTACATCCGAAGGGGACCAGCCGGTGACGTCAGTCACACGTCGGAGCCGGTAGCGCACGGTGTTGGGGTGCACGAACAGCATCCGGGCGGCGCCTTCGAGGCTGCTCGCCTGCTCCAGATAGACGCTGAGCGTCTCCAGGAGCGCGGAGCCCGCCTCCTCCAGCGGTCTGTAGATCTCCTCCACCAACTGCTCGCGGGCGGACGGGTCCGAGGCGATGGCGCGCTCGGGCAGCAGATCGTCCGCCAGCACCGGGCGCGGGGCGTCCTGCCAGGCGAAACACGCCTTCAGCCCGGCCGCCGCGGCCTGCGCGGACCGGGTCGCGGCGAGCAGGTCGGGCACGATCGGCCCGGCGACGACGGATCCGGCGGCGAACGGACCGATCAGCGACTTGGCGACGGCGAGCGGGTTGTCGCTGCCGCCCGCGATGACGACCAGCCGGTCCCCGAGCACCCCCGTCAGCACCTGCAGCTTGGCGTGCCGGGCGGCCCGCCGGATCGCCTCGACCGTCAGCTCGCTGTCACCGTCGGGTGCCGTGCCCAGCACCACGCAGACATGTTCGGGCGAGTTCCAGCCGAGCGCGGCGGCCCGGGAGACGGCGCCCTCGTCGGCCTCGCCGGAGAGCACGGCGTTCACGACGAGCGATTCGAGCCGGGCGTCCCAGGCACCGCGTGCCTCCGCCGCCTGCGCGTACACCTGGGCGGTCGCGAAGGCGATCTCGCGGGCGTACACGAGCAGCGCCTCACGCAGCACGCCCTCGTCGCCCGGAGCGGCGACCTCGTCGATCGCGCTCTCCATGACCTCGATGGTGGTCCGCACCATCTCCACCGTCTGGCGCAGGGTGATGGCCCTGGTCAGCTCGCGTGGCGCGGTCCCGAAGACATCGGTGGAGATGGCCTGCGGCGCGTCCGGGTGCCGGAACCACTCGGTGAAGGCGGCGATACCGGCCTGGGCGACCAGCCCGATCCACGACCGGTTCTCCGGGGGCATGGCCCGGTACCACGGCAGCGTCTCGTCCATCCGCGTGATGGCCTGGGCGGCGAGACTGCCGGCCGACTTCTCCAGCCGCTTGAGGGTCGCGGTGTGCGAGTGGACGTCGTGCGCTGGGCGCTCGGTCTTGCTGGCTTCGGGTTCGGGCACGGGACAAGACTGCCTTATCCGGACGGAGCTGTGCGGCGGCGGGTCGCAAGTAAGCGCGGGCCGGTCGCCGGGCCGGGGCTACCGTGGTGGAGTGATGGACGTCCGCCGCGCCGACGAGCGCTACCGCGGAGGGGACCCGGCGGCCGGGATCTCCTCGCTCCACGCCTTTTCCTTCGGCCCGCACTACGACCCCGACAACCTCCGCTTCAGCGCGGTGATCGCCTGCAACGAGGAGCGGCTCGCCCCCGGCGCCGGCTTCGACGAGCACCCGCACAGCCACACCGAGATCGTCACCTGGGTGGTGGAGGGGGAGCTGACCCATCGCGACTCGGCCGGACACGAGTCGGTGCTGCGGCACGGGGACGTCCAGCGGCTGAGTTCCGCGGGCGGCGTCCGTCACGTCGAGCGCAACGACGGCGAGCTGCCGCTGGTCTTCGTCCAGATGTGGCTGGCCCCGCTGGAACCGGGCGGGGGGGGGGGGGGGGGGGGGGGGGGGGGGGGGGGGGGGGGGAGGAAAAAGGGAGAGGGGGGGGGGGGGGGGGGGGGGGGGGAGGGGGGGGGGGGGGGGGAGGGGGGGGCGGGTGGTCTCGTTGTTTGTGTTTTTTTTCTC
>NZ_JBVJCT010000041.1:0-34264 GCF_055588305.1 Streptomyces sp. NPDC042002
ACGCGAGAAGGTTTTATTGGGTCGGCGGGAAAGGACCGATAGGGGGGGGGGGGGGGGGGGGGGGGGGGGGGGGGGGGGGGGGACGGGGAGCCCCCCCCCCCCCCGCGCCGGTTGCACAGAGCCATGAGTACGGGGGGAACCCCGGCTCCGTGCGACGGCCGATGACCAGTCGGCTCACCACGTACTGCGCCGCGGTGACCCAAAACGTCACACCTGGCCCGAAGAAAAGTTCCGCGACTTACGAAAGAGCAGGTCAGCAGGGTGCCGGGGACTCGCGGGACGAGGGGTCACGGGGCTGGGCCACCGGTGGGGCGCGACCGTGCCGGGCCCGGGAACACGCCGTGCGCGAGGGCGACCGTCACGGGAGCACGCCGTGCGCGAGGACTGACGGTACGAGAGTGCGCCGTGGCGCGAGAGCTGACGGTACGGGAGCACGCCGGCCGGGAAGCCGGCGGACCGATCAGCGCCTGGGAGTACGGCGGTTCACGAAACCGCGCCGGCCGACCGGCTCGGCAGTGGCGACCTCGTCCGCACGGTCGGCCTGAGAGGGGTCAGCCCCAGACGCAGGGCGGACGGAGTGCTGATGGCGCCGTTGCCCCGGGGGTCGTTGCCACGCGGCACTATGTGGCGGCCGTCCCCGTCACCGCCGCCCTGATCCCCCTGGCCGGAGCCCTGCCCCGACCCCTGATCGTCGCCGTCACCCGCTCCGTCGCCCGTACCGTCGTCGGAGCCGCCGCCCCGTCCGCGGCCGAGGACGCCCGAGCAGTACAGCTTCACCCGGGCGCCGCCGCCCGCGACATGCTCCAGGGCGTGCTTGCGGTTCGCGTCGAGGTCCTTGCCGTCGAGGACGTCACGGCAGTACGAGCGTGTACGGGCCCACCACTCGCGGGTGCGGTCGGCGCTCCCGGTGGAGTCCGGACGGGGCAGACCGCTCGCGTAGCCGGGATCGGCGGGCGTGGAGGCGGCGCCGGACGGGTCGGCCGACGGACTGTCAGGCACCGGCACCATGGAGCCGATGCCTCCGGAGACCCCGGGCGAGGGCGAGGCCGAGACGAGCGGACGGTCCGGGGTCCGCACCGCCGTGGCCGTGGCGGCCGGGCCCGGGTGTTCACGGGTGAACGGAGTCGGCAGCACTCCGGTTCCGGCCGCGACGGCTACCCCGCCGACCATCCCGACGGCCAGCACCGCGGCGAGCCCGAAGCGGGTGGGCCGTCCCCAACGCGTCCGGCGTCCGTGCGCGCCGGGGCGCCCGATACGTACGAGACCGGCGTCCGCGGCATGCGCGCCGGAACGCGCGCGACCACGGTGGCCGGGCTGCGCCGTAGCTCCGTCCCCGCCCGCGCGCGCCTTGCGGAACGCGGCCAACGCGGCGGCCTCGCCCGGGAGTTCGTCACTGCTCAGCTTGGGTTCGGCGGCCAGTGCGCCGAGGGCCTCGGCAAGGCGGTCCACCTGCTCGCGGGTGCCGGCGTCGACGGCTTCCAGCGGCTCACCGCGCAGCAGACGCTCCGCGGCGTCGCGGTCCAGCCACCTGTACTGCTCGTCGGCCATCACATGTCCTTCTGCGCCCGCGAACGCGTATGCGTCACACCGGCGGACGTCACCGCGCGGGTGCGCGAACCTCGTTGCGGGGGAACGGCGTCGAGGGCGCCGACGGATTCCGGATCGGTTTCGAGCAGCTCCGCGAGCCGCTTCAGACCGCGGTGCGCAGCCGTGCGGACGGCTCCGGGGCGCTTGCCGAGGGTGTCGGCGGCCGTCTTGGCGTCGAGGCCGACCACGACGCGCAGCACTACGGCCTCCGCCTGGTCCTGCGGGAGTTGGGCGATGAGCGAGAGGGTGCTGCCGGTGGCCAGCGCCTCGATCGCCTCGGTCGCGGTGTCGGACTCGGCGGCCTTGCCGGTCAGCTCGGTCTCGTCGCCGCCTATCGCGGGACGGCGGCCACGCATGCGTATGTGGTCCAGGGCGCGGTTGCGGGCGATCCTCGCCGCCCAGCCGCGGAACCGGTCCGCGTCTCCGCTGAACCGTTCCAGGTCACGGGCGATCTGGAGCCAGGCCTCGGACGTGACGTCCTCCGCGTCCGGCTCGCCCACCAGCGTCCGTACGTATCCGAGCAGGCGTGGATGCACCGCTCGGTACACAGTCCGGAACGCGGTCTCGTCCCCGTCCTGTGCGGCAAGTACCGCGGCGGTCAGCTCCGCGTCGTCCCCCAGCACCCCCGCGCCCCTCTTTGCGCCTCAACCGGCGCCGCTCTCGCGGACCGGGTTCTCGCCGTCGTGGTTCATCGATGGACGGTTGTGGTCTCAGGTCCGCGTTGTTCTGGTCTCAGGTCCGACGCGGTTCTGGTCGCAGGCCCCACGTGGTCGCGGTCCCGGATTCCACGCGTTCGTGGTCTCAGGTCCCTCGTGGTTGCGGTCGTCCGTTCTCCGCACCGGCGCGAAAGGCACGTTACGGCCTGAAACAGCTCCCCGTCCATGTTCGTACAACGCGCAACTACATGGTGACGGTGCGGGGTGTGACACAAAACGCAGTCCCGGCGCTGTAGAGAGTACGGGTCGCCGCGCGGCCCGTGCCGCGCGACGGTCGGGGCCTCTCCTGTGGGGGGTGGCGGCCCCGGCCGTTGCCATCGGCAGCGATGCGCGCCCCCGATCCCGGTCGGCTTTCCCGGCCCCGCCGTTGACCGCCTACCGACCCTTGTCGGACTTCGTCGGCTTCGGAGTGGCGGCCGAGGCTCCCGGACCCGGCGTCCCGGCCGCGTTACCGGGGTTCCCCGTGTTCCCGGTTCCCTCCGGTTTCCCGGTCCCCTTTTCCTCGGGCCCCTTCGTGCCCTCGGCCCCGGTGTGCTCGGCCGGCCGCTCGGCGCAGTACGCCTCGACCTTGTCCTCGCCGCCCGCGGCCGTGACGAGCCGCTGCCACGCCTTCGAGTTCAGGGCGTTGCCCCGGCCCCTGACCGACGCGTACGCGCGGCAGTGGGCCTCCGTGTCCTCGGCCCGCGGCGGACGGCCCCCGCGGTCGGCCTCCGCGGAGCCGCTCGGGGTGGCGACGCCGGGAGCCCCGGGGCCGACGGGCGGGCCGGCCGCCTCGGAGAGCCGGTCCGGGACGCTGCCGGACGGCCGGACCGCGGCTCCGTCCTGGTGGTCGCCGTCTTCGTGCGAGGACGGCCCGATGGCCGCGACGGCGACACCGCCCAGCGTCAGACCGGTCAGCAGCGCGGCGAACGCGGCCGTCGTGGAACGGCTCGGCCGCCGCCGCTCCCCGGGGCGCCAGTCGTCCCTCCGCCGGGTGCGCGCGGTGTGCGCGCCACCGTCCCGTGCGGCACGGAAGGCGGCCACGGCCTGCGTCTGCGCCTCGGTGTCGTCCGCCCGGCCGCGCATCGCCGCGGCGAGGAGCGTCTCCAGGGCGACCTGTTCGCGCCCGGGGTTCGCCGGATGCGCGACGCGACGGTCGGGAGCCCCGCCGTCGCCGTGCCGTTCACCCATGTCCGGTTCCACGCCCGGTCTCCTGTCCGGTTCCACGTCCGGTTCCATCTCCGCCTGCCGCTCCGCCCGACAACTCCTCGCCGTGCCAGGACTCCGCTCCGCGCTCCGCGCCGTACGACGATGCCGTTCCGGGCGACGACGACGTGCCGGCCGTTCCGGACGGACCGCTCATCCCGACTCCCCCAGCGTCCGGGACTCGTCATCCGTCACACCCGTGACGCCGAGCTGGCGCGCGAGCCGCTTCAGGCCCCGGTGGGCCGAGGTGCGCACCGCGCCGGGGCGTTTGCCGAGCACGCGTGCCGCGGCCGGTCCGTCGAGGCCGACGACCACCCGCAGGAGCACGGCCTCGGCCTGGTCGCGCGGCAGCCCCGCGACCAGTTCCAGGGCGTACTCGGTGGACAGGGTCTCCAGCGCCTCGTCGTGCGTGCTGTGACTGCCGGGCAGGTCCAGGGCGTCCTGTTCGATGGTGGTGCCCCGGGGCCGTACCCTCAGCCGCCGCAGATGGTCCAGCGCCCGGTGCCGGGCGATGGTCGCGGTCCAGCCGCGGAAGCCCGCGCCGTCTCCCCGGAACCGTCCCAGGTCCCGGGCGATCTCCAGCCAGGCGTCGGACGCCACGTCCTCGGCGTCGTCGCCGACGATGCCCCGCAGATAGCCGAGCAGTCCGGGCTGCACGATCCGGTACGCGACCGCGAAGGCGACCTCGTCGCCCTCTTGCGCCCGCGCCACGGCCACGCCCAGTTCCGCGTCGTACGGCTGCGCGCGGCGGGATTCCCCACCCTGGCCCAACACTGTCCTCGTTCGCACCGAGTTCGCCCGAATGTGCCCTGCCGGCGCGGCCGGCCGCGTCGGCACCCTCATGGTCATCAGCGTCGGACCCCAAGGAAATGTCACAGTGCGTCAGACACCAGGCCCAGCCCGGCCGGGCCACCGGCCGCGGGCGTCGACGACCGGGGCCGCGCCCGCCCGGCCGCGGAGGGACGACGCGGACGCGGAACCCCAACCTCCGTACCAGCAGCCCTGGTTCACCTCACTCGACGCCGAACCAGGGTTTGCCGGCCGCCCGGCGCGCGACCCGGCCCACGAACCCGGCGCTACCGGCTCGGACTCCAGCCCTGCCGTCGTGGCGTCGGCTAGCGGGTGGCCTCGCGGCACAGCAGGCGCAGGGAGCCGTCGCCTCCGTAGCGGCGGCGGGCCTCCTCGATCGGGTCCCAGAGTCGTCCGTCGGCCGTACGCAGCCAGTGCTCGCCGCCGGTCTCCCACCACTCGGCGCCGGTGTGCCGCGCGACGACCTCACCGGCGTACGCCCCGAATCCGCGCAGCACGCTCTCGACGGCCGCGTACGGGGCGCCGTCCCGGCGTATCTCGTCGATCACGCGGTCGACCCGCCACAGGCTCTGCGCCGAGTAGTCGAGGCGCAGCCGGGCACCCTCACGCATGGTCGCGACCGTGTCGGCCGCCCAGCGAACGGGCTTCGTCGCAGCCGAGGGCCGCGTTGCTTGAGTTGCGTTCACACTCGATAGAGCGCGACGACGCCCGGATTCGTCACGCGTCCGGGCGAGGGTTCGCGACACCGGCCCAGGACCGCCATGTCCGCCCCCAGGACCGCCACAGGAACCCCTCAGGAAAGAGGTTTGGGGTGCGCCGGAGCCGTACCGCCCCCGGCGCACCCGCGTCCCGGCGCTACGCCCGCCCGCGTGCCCTGCGGGACACCACCGCCCGCAGCACGCGCCGCCCCTCCGTCGACGCGTCCAGCGCGAGCCGCAGTCCGCCCTTGCCGTGCTCGGCGAGCAGTTCCAGGATGACGCCCTGGCGACGCAGTTCGGCGGCGACGAGCGGGGACATCCCCTCCGTACGCCCCTCACGGCGTGCCGTCACGCACGCCTCCGCGTCGTCGGCGTGGTCGAGGAACCGGTGCACCTGGAGCGCCGCCACCGAGCAGGCGTCCGACCAGGCACGCAGCTCATCCTCGGAGGGCTTCGCGGGGACGCCGTCGAGCATGCCCCGGGCGAGCACGGCGGCGTGGTCCTCGTCGGTCACGGCCGGTTCGGGGTCCTCCGCGTCCAGCTTGGCGCGCGCCTCCTCGACACGCGTTCCCCACTCGGCCCAGGGGTCCGTCTCCGCCAGGCTCGCCCACAGGGGTCTCAGGACATCGTCGTCACCGCCCAGCAGAGGTACACACCGATCCAAACAAGCCAGACCGCTCGCCGCCAGACCTCGCTCGTCGGCCTGAGCGATCAGTTCCACCAGACTCATCACGACTCCCTCGAAATGCCTCGACAGGGCGCCCTTGCCTTACGGAGCCCGCACTTCCCCTTACTGCGTGCAACGGACCAGGAGTGTCACAGTGCGCCCCCACCCTGCCGGTCGAGGAGCCGGATGAACAGGTTTTCAGCCAATCGCTCCGGCTCGGCACCCGACACGCCGAGGAGCGGCCCGACTACCCCTCAGGCATGCGGGGCCGGGCCGCGAAACGGATGAATCGGCGCGCGTCAGGCGCCGAACGCGACCGGGCCCTCGTGCGCCTTGCGGTCCTGCATCCGCGTCAGCTTCAGCACGACGAGGATCGCGAAACCGGCGGCCACGATGCCGAGGGCGTCGGAGAGCATGACCTGGAGAGCGGCGTCCCGCGCCGCCCCGGGACTGCCGGCCTTGCCGTCCGCGGCGGTGGCCTTTCCGAGGGCGACCGGCGAGCGCAGCCAGGCAGGACCGCGCGGCGACGGCACAAGAAGCCGGACGCGCCCCTCCCCAGGGGTCGCGCCCGACATGCGAACAAGTAAGCGGAAGGTAAGTCCTGCGTGTCGCCGTGTCCAGCCCGTTCCGGCCGCGCCCGGTCCCGGCTCAGCCCAACTGGTTCGCGAGTGCCTTGAACTGCGTCCAGGACAGGGCCGGCGTGCGCGGGTCCCACAGTTTCTGGGTCAGGGCGCGCAGCGGCATGCGGATGCCCGCCGCGACCTGGTCCTGGGTCTGCGAGCCCGCGAGGTCGCACCAGACGGCGAAGGAACCGCCGAGGATCTGGGGGTCGTACTTCGCGGGGACCGGCGTCGTACCGCGCAGGACGAGAGGGGTCCACTGCTGGTAGATGCGCTGCCCGGTCGGATAGACGAAGGTCTGGGGCTCGCCGAGGACGTAGTACAGGAACTCGTCGTTGTAGTTGATGACCTTGCGGCCGGCGCTCAGATAGTCGACCGGCGGCCGGGCCCCGATCTCCTTGCCGGTCCAGTACGCCACCTGGAGACCGCCGTCCGCCTGGACGGTGCCGCCGCGGAAGAAGCCGTCGTTCCAGGCCCGCGCCGTCCGGCCGTGCCCGTGGATCAGCTTGGCTCGGTCGTTCAGCCAGCCGGTCGTGAGGTCGGCGACGGTCGCGCCGGCTCCGTACTTGTTCCTGGCCGCGGTGGCCAGCTGCGGGAAGGACGCGGCCGGGCTGGCCACCGTCAGGGCCTGGTACTCGTCGCCGCCGAGGTGCCAGTAGGCGCCGGGGAAAAGGCCCGCGTACTCGTTGAGCAGGTCGTCGACGAGGGCGCCCGCCGCGGGCTTGGAGATGTCGACGGCGCCGCGGACGGGAACCCCGGACACATTGCGCAACTGGAGATCGGGGTGCGCCGCGATGACCGCGCCGAGGTGTCCCGGCGAGTCGATCTCGGGCACGACGGTGATGTGCCGGCTCGCCGCGAGGGCGAGGATCTGGCGCACCTCCGCCTTCGTCAGGTGCTGCTTCGACACGATCTCGGGGTGCGTGTCGGACTGGATGCGGAAGCCCTGGTCGTCGGAGAAGTGCAGGCCGAGCTCGTTGTACTTCAGGTCCCCGAGCTCCCGCACCCGGTCCTCGATCCAGGACGCGGTGAAGTGCTTGCGCGCGATGTCGAGCATGAACCCGCGGAACGGCTTCGCCGGCCGGTCGCGTACGACGCCCTCCGGGGCCGCACCGCCGCCGTGCACCTCCTGTTTGAGGGTGCGCGTGCCGTAGAAGACACCGGCCTCGGCTGGCCCGGTGATTTTGACCTGGCTGTTCTTGACGGTGAGGGTGTACGACTCCGGGCCCGCGCTCCCCTTGTCGAGGCCCAGTTCGACATCGCCGGCCTTGGCGCCCGTCCGCCCCTCGTACGTCAGCCTGAGCTCACCGGCGAGCAGCTTGCCCTCGTCGGCGAGGCCGTTGTCGTCCACGACCACCCGGGCACCGGCGGCCGGGCGCCAGCCGGGGCCGTGGGCCGCGATGTGCTCCCGTACGGCCGGAATGGTGCGAGGGGCCTTGGAGAGGGGGTAGCTCCGGGTCGGCGTGGGACTGGCGGCGGGCGACAGGGAGGCGGACACGGCCTGCGACCGGTCGGCGGACGGCACCCGCGCCCCGGCCGGCTGCCCGCCGCCGCCGGGCCAGACCGCCACGGCCACCGCGACGACACCGGCGACCGCCAGACCGCCCGCGACGAACCCGGCCTGCCGGTTCCGCTCCGTCCGCCGCCGCGGCGCCCGCCGCCTGCCACCACTCACTGCGCCACCCTCACTTCACCGCGCCCACTTCGCCCTGATCACTACGCCCGGCCCACGTCACCCGGCTCACTTCACCCTGCTGATTCCGCCAGCGCATTTCGCCCCGCCGGGTGCGCCCCGCTGGTTCCACCCCGCCGGGTGCGCCCTGCCAGGTGCGCCCTGCCAGGTGCGCCACGCTCATGCCGATACCGGCCTCGCTCCGCGATTCGACCCCGCTCCCGCCGCGCTCATGTCGTCGCCGGGTCCTCTCCCCTCATCAGGTGTACTCCTCCATCGGGATGTCCACCTCTCCAGTCCGCCTCTCGGCGTGGCCACTCCGCTCCATCACGAACTCTGCCCCGACCGTCACCGCAACCGTCCACCACACGCTCCGAAACTCTCCCGTGCGGGTGAAATCCGGGTATCCGTCGGACAGGTCCCGACACTCCTCGATAGCGTGAGCGGCACACCTTTCACTTCTCCCCCTGCCGAAACACACGTATCGCACGCACGTCACGCTCACGGACGTCGCGCATCTCATCCCACCGCCGAGGACCCACGCTGACGTCTCACCGTCTCCCACGCCTCCCCGGCCAGGTCGCCCTCCCCGAGCAGAAGAGCGCGGCGCCGTCCCCGGCCCGCCTCGACGGGTTCAACTCCGCACCCGCCGATGAGGTCACCCGCGCCCTGCTCACCTGCTGCCGCAGCCTGCGCTGGGTCCACCGTCTGGCCGACCACCGCCCCTACCCGGACCTCGGCGCCCTGCTGGCCGCGGCCGACGAGGCGGCGTACGACCTGACCCCCACCGACCTGGCCGAAGCCCTGGCCGGCGAGTCGCTCACGCTGCTCCCGGAAGGCGCGTACTCCGTCGCCCACACCGCGCTGAGCGCCGCGCACGCCGCTTATGAGAGCAGATTCGGACATGTGTTCGTCATCTGTCTGGACGGATTCGCCCCGGGGGAAGCCCTCGACCAGGTGCTCGTCGAAATCCGGGCGCGCCTGACGAACGATCCCGAGGAGGAGCGGGTCATCACCGCCGACGAGCTGCGCAGACTGGCCCGCGGCCGGCTGACCCGCCTCGTCCGTCAGTTCGCCCAGGAGCCGCGAACCGCCGACATCCGGCGTCCGTAATAGCCCGAACGTGGCTGATTGATTGCCAGTTTGATCACATTGATAGGGCCGCTGTAAGCGTTCCGACAACACGTCGCTACGATGGCCGGGGCCGGTGGACCGTACCCGGCCGGGCCCGACCGACAGAGAAGCCGGCGCGGCCCCAATCCCCGCTCCCGGAGGGTTCTTCCGTGCCGGCTGGAACGCTGTACCGCGGCCGGGAAGGAATGTGGTCCTGGGTGGCTCATCGAGTCACCGGCGTCCTCATCTTCTTCTTCCTGTTCGTACACGTGCTGGACACCGCTCTCGTCCGTGTCTCCCCCGAGGACTACGACAAGGTCGTGTCCACGTACAAGACGCCGGTCGTCGCGCTGCTGGAGTACGGCCTCGTGGCCGCCATCCTCTTTCACGCGCTCAACGGCCTGCGTGTCATCGCCGTCGACTTCTGGTCCAAGGGCCCGCGCTACCAGAAGCAGATGCTCTGGTCCGTCGTCGGTATCTGGGTCGTGCTGATGTTCGGGGCTCTTTACCCCGTCCTCGGTCACGCATTCCGCGAAGTATTCGGGAGCTGACGCAGATGTCCACTACTGACACCGCCGCTTCCGGTATCGGCCCCGTAGAGGGCGCCGGAGACTTCCCGGCCTACAGCGTCGACAACCCGGCCCCGTTCATCGAGGCCCCGCGCAAGCGCACCAAGAAGACCCCGAAGTCGACCCGCGGCAACTTCGAGATGTACGGCTGGCTCTTCATGCGCCTGTCCGGCATCGTCCTGGTCGTCCTGGTCCTCGGCCACCTGCTGATCCAGCTCGTCCTCGACGGAGGCGTCTCCAAGATCGGCTTCGCCTTCGTGGCCGGCCGCTGGGCGAGTCCCTGGTGGCAGGCCTGGGACCTCGCGATGCTGTGGCTCGCCATGCTGCACGGCTCCAACGGCCTGCGTACCGTCATCAACGACTACGCGGAACGCGCGGGCACGCGCCTGTGGCTGAAGGGCCTGCTCTACACCGCCACGGTGTTCACGATTCTGCTGGGCACGCTGGTGATCTTCACCTTCGACCCGAACATCCGCTAGGCACGGGGCTGAGGCAACCACTCATGAAGATCCACAAGTACGACACCGTCATCGTCGGCGCCGGTGGCGCCGGCATGCGCGCCGCCATCGAGGCGACGAAGCGCAGCCGCACCGCCGTGCTGACGAAGCTCTACCCGACCCGCTCCCACACGGGCGCCGCGCAGGGCGGTATGGCCGCCGCGCTCGCCAACGTGGAAGAGGACAACTGGGAGTGGCACACCTTCGACACGATCAAGGGCGGTGACTACCTGGTCGACCAGGACGCCGCCGAGATCCTGGCGAAGGAGGCCATCGACTCCGTCCTCGACCTGGAGAAGATGGGCCTGCCGTTCAACCGGACGCCCGACGGGACGATCGACCAGCGCCGCTTCGGCGGTCACTCCCGCAACCACGGCGAGGCCCCGGTCCGCCGGTCCTGCTACGCCGCGGACCGCACCGGTCACATGATCCTCCAGACGCTGTACCAGAACTGCGTCAAGGAGGGCGTGGAGTTCTTCAACGAGTTCTACGTCCTCGACCAGCTCATCGTCGAGGTCGACGGGGTCAAGCACTCCGCGGGCGTCGTCGCCTACGAGCTCGCGACCGGCGAGATCCACGTCTTCCAGGCGAAGGCCGTGATCTACGCGTCCGGCGGCACCGGCAAGTTCTTCAAGGTGACCTCCAACGCGCACACCCTGACGGGTGACGGCCAGGCGGCGGTCTACCGTCGCGGGCTGCCGCTGGAGGACATGGAGTTCTTCCAGTTCCACCCGACCGGCATCTGGCGCATGGGCATCCTGCTGACGGAGGGCGCCCGCGGTGAGGGCGGCATCCTCCGCAACAAGGACGGCGAGCGCTTCATGGAGAAGTACGCGCCGGTCATGAAGGACCTCGCGTCCCGTGACGTCGTGTCCCGCTCCATCTACACGGAGATCCGTGAGGGCCGCGGCTGCGGTCCCGAGGGCGACCACGTCTACCTCGACCTCACGCACCTCCCGCCGGAGCAGCTGGACGCCAAGCTGCCCGACATCACGGAGTTCGCGCGCACCTACCTCGGCATCGAGCCCTACACGGACCCGATCCCGATCCAGCCCACCGCGCACTACGCCATGGGCGGCATCCCGACGAACGTCCAGGGTGAGGTCCTCTCGGACAACACCACGGTCGTTCCGGGCCTGTACGCCGCCGGTGAGGTCGCCTGTGTGTCGGTGCACGGCGCCAACCGTCTGGGCACGAACTCGCTGCTGGACATCAACGTCTTCGGGCGTCGGGCCGGCATCGCGGCCGCGGAGTACTCGGCGAAGGCCGGCTACGTCGAGCTTCCCGAGGAGCCGGCCTCCCAGGTCGTGGCCCAGATCGAGCGCCTGCGCAACTCCACGGGCACCGAGCGGGTCGCCGCGATCCGCCTGGAGCTGCAGGAGTGCATGGACGCCAACGTGATGGTGTTCCGCACCGAGCAGACGATCAAGACGGCGGTCGAGAAGATCGCGGAGCTGCGCGAGCGCTACCTGAACGTCTCGATCCAGGACAAGGGCCGGCGGTTCAACACGGACCTCCTCGAAGCCGTCGAGCTGGGCAACCTGCTCGACCTGGCCGAGGTCATGGCCGTCTCCGCGCTCGCCCGCAAGGAGTCCCGCGGCGGTCACTACCGCGAGGACTACCCGACCCGCGACGACGTCAACTTCATGCGCCACACCATGGCGTACCGCGAGGTCGGCGACGACGGCACCGAGTCCATCCGTCTCGACTACAAGCCGGTCGTCCAGACCCGCTACCAGCCGATGGAGCGTAAGTACTGATGGCTACTCCCACCCTGGACAAGGCGGACGCGGCCGGCGCACCCGAGCCCGGTTTCGCCGACTCCCCGTACATCACCGCCACGTTCCGCGTCCGCCGGTTCAACCCGGAGGTCTCGGCCGAGGCGGTCTGGGAAGACTTCCAGCTGGAGATCGACCCCAAGGAGCGTGTCCTCGACGCGCTGCACAAGATCAAGTGGGACCAGGACGGCACGCTCACGTTCCGCCGGTCCTGCGCGCACGGCATCTGCGGCTCGGACGCCATGCGGATCAACGGCAAGAACCGCCTGGCCTGCAAGACGCTGATCAAGGACCTCAACCCCGAGAAGCCGATCACGGTCGAGGCCATCAAGGGTCTGACGGTGCTGAAGGACCTCGTGGTCGACATGGACCCGTTCTTCCAGGCGTACCGCGACGTGATGCCCTTCCTCATCACGAAGGACACCAACGAGCCGACGCGCGAGCGTCTGCAGTCCGCCGAGGACCGCGAGCGGTTCGACGACACCACGAAGTGCATCCTGTGCGCGGCGTGCACGTCGTCCTGCCCGGTGTTCTGGAACGACGGCCAGTACTTCGGCCCGGCCGCCATCGTGAACGCCCACCGCTTCATCTTCGACTCGCGTGACGAGGCGGGCGAGCAGCGTCTGGAGATCCTCAACGACAAGGACGGTGTGTGGCGCTGCCGCACGACGTTCAACTGCACGGACGCCTGCCCGCGCGGTATCGAGGTCACCAAGGCGATCCAGGAAGTCAAGCGCGCGCTGATCACGCGCCGCTTCTGACGGCCGCTCCGCCAGGACCTGTCCAACGCCCGAAGGGCCCCGCTCCTCCTGGGAGCGGGGCCCTTCGTCATGTCCGGTGCCGTCAGCCGCGCAGCACGCGGCCCTGCTTGTCGGTGCGGTCGTTGCTCGTGAGGAACAGGATCCCGTCGATCAGGGCCCAAAAGCCGAAGCCGCCGCAGGTGAAGAGCTGGGCGAGGGCGACGCCGGTGGAGCCGACGTAGAAACGGCCGACGCCGAAGGCGCCCAGGAACAGCTGGAGGATGCCCGCGACGATCTTGGACTTGTCGGAGTAGGGACGGCCCTGCGGGTCGTAGCCGTAGGGGGCGTCGGGGGTGGGGACGGTCATGGATGCTGCTCCTGGCTGGCTGAAGGCGACCGGAGCAAGGCGCTCCGGTCAGAGTCCAGGAGGGACAGGCAGAGATCGCCCATGGATCGCGCGCACGTCAATCCCCCCTGCGCGGTGGGAGCGTACGAAGAGCCATCGTTTGACGCGAGAGAAGTCGATCAATTGTGCCCATCCTGTGATCATTTTTCGTCACGCCTGACACGGTCTCGTCCCGGCCACGAACGCCCGTGAACCCCGATGAACACCGGTGAACTCGTACGCCTCTAGACGACGTTGCGGGCCACCGTCCAGGCCATCGCCAGCGCGAGTACCAGCACCTGTGCGCGCGGCGTCAGTTCGGGCCGCCAGCGGCGTCCGCGCAGCCCCTCCGTGATCCAGCGCGCGAGCAGCGCGAGGGCGAACGGCGAGGCGAGCAGCAGCGCCCTGTTGTCGAGCCACGCCTCGGCGAAGTGACCGTGCATGAGGTCGTACACCATGCGGGTTCCGCCACAGGCCGGGCAGAGCAGCCCGGTGACGAAGCGGAACGGGCAGCCGGGCAGGACATGGCCCGGCTGGTGCGGATCGGTGACGTACAGATAGCCGGCCCCGGCCGCCCCGGCGGCGAGCACCGCGAGGGGTGCCGCCGCCGGGTGCCGCAGCGCGACCCCGCGCGCCGCGACGAGATCAGCCACGCAGGACCCGGCCGTCGGAGTCCGTGGCGCCGTTGCCCGCGAGCAGCATGATCCCGTCGATCAGGGCCCATATGCCGAAGCCGCCACAGGTGAACAGCTGGGCCAGGCCGATGCCGACATTGCCCATGTAGAAGCGCCCGACGCCGAGGCCGCCCAGGGCGAGCTGGAGGACACCGGCGACGATCTTCGACTTCTCGGAGTACGGGCGGCCGTAAGGGTCGTAGCCGTAGGGGGCGTTCGGGTCTCCGGTGTACGTGCCGGGCGGGACCGGGCCCATCGCGTAGCCACCGGGCCCCGGGTAGCCACCGGGCCCCGGGTGGCCGTACGCCCCCGGGGGCGGGTAGGCGCCGGGCTGGCCGGCGCCATAGGGGCCGGGTCCGTACGGGCCCGGTCCGCCGGGCGGAGTGGCACCGACGTTCGGATAGCCATAGCCGGGCGGCGGGTTCGTCGGCTGCTGCGGCTGCTGCGGCTGGTCGGTCAAGGTGCTGACTCCTGATGTGCGGGTGCCTGACGGCATAGGACCCAAGTTCGAGGTACGAAATGAGTCAGGCCATCTTGCAGGAGGAGACCCGCGCGAGAGAAGTGGATTCGGCCGGGAATGGCCATCAACCGTTCCCGACCGCATCTCAACAGCCCCTGGTCGAACCGTCGGCGCGACAGAACGGCCCCTGACCTGCGGCCGTACGGCGTCTGGTCGGGCCGGTGGCGGCCCCGGTCACAGCTGACCGAGGATCGTCGGATCCGTGATCCGGAGGTCGTCCGCAAGCAGCGTCGCCTTGCTGAGGATCACCGCCAGCATCCGGTCCCCCTCGAACGGCAGATACCCGGCCTGGGGCCCGCCCGCGGCGGACTTCGGGACGATGCACAGGTACTGGTCGTTCGGGCTCATCAGGATGTTGCCCGAACCCAGGTGGATCCTGTACGTGTGGCGCTCGCCCTTCACGTGCAGGAAGCGGCCCTCCAGCGTGCAGCGGTCGGCTATCGCCAGCCGGGGGATCAGGCGCTCGAGCAGGACGCGGCGGGTCTGCGCGGTCTCCGTCAGATCGCCGAAGCCGTACGACGTCCAGTACTCCTGGAAGCGGCCGCCGGGGCCGCCGTCCTGCCAGGCCGGGTCGTTGCCGACGCTGGAGACACCGACGAACAGGTCGACGTCACGCAGGACTTCGGACAGAACGAGCGGCGGGATCCCGGTGAGGGGCAGGGGCTCCACCGGGTCCTCGCCGCCCCGCGACCGCATGCGGTACTCGCCGCCGTAGCAGTGCGCCGAGTTCTCGGGGGCGTCGAGCGGATAGAAGCGCACCTGGTCGGTGCGCAGCCGCAGATAGCTGCCGGAGTCGGTGGTGTCGTCGCCGTACTCGCCGTCGCCCGTGATCCAGTACTCGGCGCGCAGCCCCCACTGGGGCAGCTCCCGGGTGGCCGGGGGCGCCTCGTCGTCGACGCAGAGGCGGAGCTTGTTGCGCCAGCCCCTGACCGCGGCCAGGGAGTTGAACTGGTGCTGGCGCACGACGTGGGCCGCGAAGCGGTTCGAGTACGTGTCCGTCGCGCGTTCGGCCTCGGTGAGGAGGTACACCTCCCGGTGGGCCTGCTTGAAGGGCTGGGTGATCTCGTGCCGCTCCAGCCAGTCCCGCCAGGCGACGACCTCGGCGGGCTCACGGCCGACCGGGTGCCAGAGGGCGACCTCCGTACCGTCCTTCACCGGGTCGTCGGTGAGGGTGGACAGCTCACCGTTCGCGAACCCGACCGGTGTGCCGTCGACCGTCCACAGGAGCCGGCGGGCGAGGGTGCCGACGAGCGGGTGGTCGAGGTAGCGCTCGCGCCAGGTGTCGTACGCCCAGGTGCGCCGGGCGAGGAACTGCCGGTCCAGACGCTCGGTCTGGGCGGACAGCGTCTTGTCGATGTCCTTGACCGCCGCCTTGAGCTCCTTGAGCTCTTCGGCGTGGTCGCGCCGCACGGCGGCGGGCACGCTCTTGACTGCCTTGCCGCTCGCGGTGTGCCAGCTCAGCACGGCGCGTGAGCCCTGGATGTCGAGAAGCGCGGTGGTCTCACCGAGTTCGTGACGCGCCTGCCCGACGTCGGCGAGCCCGTAGGCCGGGACGGCCAGTTCCTCGATCTCCTCCCGGGTCAGACCGAGGGCGGTGGCCTTCGCCCCGAGGAATCCGTCGATGAGCTTGGCCGTGGCCTTGTACGTCACCCGGGTGGCCAGCCGGGCCAGTTCGGCCAGGGCGGCCTCGCCGTCGATTCGGGAGAGCGCGATCACACCGGCGTTGGCGACCTTCGGATTGCGCGGGCCCAGTCCGCTGACCTTCTTGAGGGACGTCTCGACGAGTGCGCCGAGGGCCCGGGCGGTGTCGGGGTGGGGCGGCAGCACGGAGACCAGCCAGGCGAGGCCGCGCAGGGCGTTGGCGTTGTACGGGTCATAGGTGCTGTTGATGTCCGCCTCGTACGACCTGGGCTCCAGCGGGTGGGTGCGAGGGCGGCCGACGAGGGCGAGCCAGGACAGAGCGGCGGCGCGGACCCGGTCGGCGCCGAGGGCTTCGACGAGGGCGTGGGCCTGCCGGTCCCACTTGGCGGAGGGCTTGGAGGCGGTGGCTGTCACCAGATGGACGAGCAGAGCCTGCCAGTCGGGGGCGGAGGCGTCCCTCATAGCCTGCTCGGCCCATTCCTCACCGACGTTGAGCACGGGCTCCGTGAGCTTCTTCATCAGGGCGGCAACGGACTCGCGGCGGTAGGTGTCCATGCCCGTGCGGCGGAAGACCGCGACCACGGCCGGGTCCAGTGTGCGGCCGGCCGCCAGTTCGGCCTCGGCCAGGACGTCCATCCGCGTCGCGTACCAGACGGTGTTCTGCCTGCCGAGTTCGGCGAGTTGCCTCGCCCGCTCGTCGGCGAGCGGGTACTCCGGGAGGCCGTGGGAGATGGCGGCGAGCATGGTCAGCACGTGGTTGCGGGGTTCCGATCTGCCGCCGACCGTGTGATAGCCCTCCGCCAGGGCGCCGGTCAGCCTTTCCCGCTGGTCGGCGGGGAGCGCGACCAGCAGGTCGAGGATCTCGTCCCAGCCGCTGCCCCATTGGCCCGTGTTGACCAGTGCGGCCCTGAGGAGGTCGGTGGCGAGCCCGCCCATGTTGCCGTCGGCCGCCTGCGAGCGGATCCACCCCAGATGCGTCTTGGTGTCGGCCATCGTCATCCCCCTACCAGCGCGACGAGCTTGAGGAAGGTGACCTCGGTGCCCAGGACCAACTCGATCTCCTCGTCGGGGTCGGTCACCTGGCGCTCCCCCACGAGCACCAGGAAGCCGTTCCCCGCGAAGGCCTTGAGCGCCAGCTCGCTCTGGGCCTCGGGGTCTATCCGGCGGGGGGTGCGCAGCGCGTAGCCGTTCAGCACCCGCTCGGTGTCCTCGGGCCGCACGAGTCCCTGGAAGACCTCCGGCATGCGCGCGTTGTGCTCGGCGACCTCCTGGAAGACCCGCCGCCGGATCAACTCGCGCACCGCGAGCCGCTCCTCGGCGATCTCGATCCCCCAGCCGGCGCCCCGGCCCCCACTGGTCGTCTCGTCGACGAACGTCACCATTCCCATGCCGACGAGAGTACGAGCCACCACTGACAATCGGTCACCGAGCCCGGATCAGCCCTCCCGCTCTGTCTCCGCCGTCGGCGCCGAACCACCCCTCCGCTTGTCGACGGCCGTCAGATCGATCTCGATCTCGAAGGGGACGGTGGCCTTGATGCGGTCGTGGAGGATTCCGGTGAGGCCGTACGACTTGGTGGCCGCGTCGAGCTCGTAGACGTACACGACGGGCAGGCCCTTGTCCTCGTCCTGTTCGACCCGCCGGAAGTGCGGGACCCCGGCCTCGGCGTACTTGCGGGGTTTGACCTCCCGGTCGCGTTCGCGTGAGTCGGGCGAGACCACTTCGACGGCGTACCCAGGGGGAACGGGAGGCGCTTCGCCTCAATGGGTGATCACATGTTCGGCCTGCGGTCAGCCCTTCCCCGTCGTCCCGCGGCCCGCTCCTAATCTGATGGCATGTCAGACGACGTGTCATACGAGCTGCTCGGACTCGACAACGTACTGCTGCCCGTCGGGAATCTCGGTGAGGCCGTGGGCTTCTACGAGCGTGCCGGGTTTCCGCCGGCCTTCCGGCTCGACGAGGCCGGGATCGCGCTGTTGAAGGTGGGCAAGGAGACGCCGGGCGTACTGCTGCGGCTGGACGAGGAGTTGGGTCACCGACCGCCGCCGTGGGCGTCGCCGCGGCTGTGGCTGGAGGTGCCGGACGCCCGCGCCGCGGCCCGCTCGCTGACCGCCGCGGGTGTCGCGCCCCTCGACGAGCCCTTCCCCGGCGCCACCGGCTGGACCGTCGAGATCGCGGACCCCTGGGGCAACGTCATCGGCCTGACCGACTACACCAAGCGCCCCGAACTGGCCCGCGGGGCACAGCGATAGACCCGGTCCACCTCGACGGCCCACCTTGAGAGGGGGGGGGGGGGGGGGGGGGGGGGGGGGGGGGGGGGGGGGGGGGGGGGGGGGGGGGGGGGGGGTGGTGGGGTACTTTTACCCCCCCCCCCCCCCCCCCCCCCCCCCCCCCCCCCCCCCCCCCTCCCCCCCCCCCACCCCCCCCCCCCCCCCCCCCCCCCCCCCCCCCCCCCGACGTGGCGCTGACGCACCGCGGCCCGAGCGCGGCCGATCCGTTCACGGGATCCGACTTGAACATGTTCAAAAGCAGGTCTACATTCATCCCAGACAGCGTTTTGAACGCGTTCAAGAATGGCAAGAAGGGGTGGGACCATGGACCTCACGGTCGTCGCGTACGTCATCTATCTGCTGGTCAGCATCGCGCTGACGGTCTGGGTGGCACGCACGCTGAGCCACAACGGACGGATCTTCCTGGCGGACGTCCTGCACGGCAACGAGAAGCTCGCCGACGCCGTCAACCATCTGCTGGTGGTGGGCTTCTACCTCGTCAACCTGGGCTTCGTCGCGCTCTATCTGCACCAGAGCGACGAGATCTCCAACGCCCGCGAGATCTTCGAAGCCCTGTCGACCAAGCTGGGCGTCGTCCTGCTGGTGCTCGGCGTCATGCACCTGGGGAACGTCTACGCGCTCAACAAGATCCGGCGGCGGGGTGTCATGGAGCGTGAGCAGCTGCCGCCGGTGCAGCCGACGGACTGGGTCGCCCCCACGGTCGGGGCGTGAGACCGGTGGCCGGCACCTCAGCCACCCGGGACCGGGGCGCCCCGCGCGTCCCGGTCCTCGGGCTCACCGTCCTCTACGACGCGCGCTGTTCGCTGTGCGCCTTCCTGAAGCAGTGGCTCGCCGGGCAGGCGCAACTCGTACCGCTCCGGTTCGTACCGGCGGGCTCCGAGGAGGCCGCCCGGCGCTTCCCGCGGCTCGATCACCGCGCCACCCTGGACGAGATCACCGTGGTGGGCGACGGCGGGCAGGTGTACCAGGGCTCCGCCGCCTGGGTCGTCACCCTGTGGGCGCTGCGCGACCACCGGGCGCTGGCGCATCGGCTGAGCACTCCCACGGGTGCCAGGCTGGCCAGGGGCGCCACCCTCGCCGCCGCCAAGTGGCGCGAGGCGCGGGCGTCACGGACGTCCCGGCGGTGGGGCGGTGGCGCGTACCAGTGGGGCGACGGGTGGAGCTACGACCCGGCCGCGGGATGGACGTACGTACCCCCCGCCTGCGACAGCGGCGCATGTCCGACCGTTCCCACTCGTTAGGCTCGTCCCGTGCCAGCACCGACAGACAGCCCCGGCCCCATCGGGTCCTCCGAGCCCGCCGAGCCCTCCGAGTCCCCGGGCAAGGAGACGGCGAAGAGCCCGGCCAAGAGCGAGCAGACCCGGGCCCTGATCCTGGAGACCGCGATGCGGCTCTTCCAGGAGCGGGGGTACGACAAGACGACGATGCGGGCCATCGCCCAGGAGGCCGGGGTCTCCGTCGGGAACGCGTACTACTACTTCGCCGGCAAGGAGCACCTGATCCAGGGCTTCTACGACCGGATCGCCGCCGAACACCGGGAGGCGGTCCGGGAGGTGCTGGACCGTGAGACGGACCTGGAGGCCCGGCTGGGCGGCGTGCTGAGGGTGTGGCTGGACATCGCCACGCCGTACCACGAGTTCGCCGTGCAGTTCTTCAAGAACGCCGCCGACCCGGACAGTCCGCTCAGCCCCTTCTCCCCCGAGTCGGAGCACGCGCGCGTGGAGGCCATCAGCGTCCACAAGGAGGTGCTGGCCGGGGCGAAGACCAAGGTGCCCGAGGAACTGCGCGAGGTGCTGCCCGAGCTGATGTGGCTCTCCCAGATGGGGCTCGTCCTGTACTGGGTCTTCGACCGTACGGAGAGCCGCGAGCGCAGCTACCGGCTGGCCGAGCGCGGGGCGCGCCTCACCGCCCGCGGCGTCCAGCTGTCCCGTTTCCGTCTTCTGCGGCCCCTCGTCCACGAGGTGCACGAGCTGTTCACGGACTTCCTGCCGGGAATGACGAAGGCCCTGCCCGACCCGGCCAAGAAGACGGAGTAAGGGGCGCCCGCCAGGCGGACACCCCTTACGGACACCCCTTACGTCGGGACGGTCAGGCGTCCGGCCTCAGTTGACCGCGTCGGCGTCCACCTCTCCCTCCGCCAGCTCCACGTCGTGCACCAGCGGTTCCTCCGTGACGACCACATGCCGTGCCCGTACCCCGTACGAACGGGCCGTCGCCGACAGCAGATACGTCCCCGGGGCGGGCACCGAGACGATGTACGAACCGTCGGCCAGCGAGGTCACCCGGTCCAGTTGACGGCCGCCCTTGGACAGCAGGGTCAGGACCGCTCCGTCGACGGGCACGCCCTCCGCGTCGCGGACGAAGCCGTGGACGGCCGACGCGCCGCCCGCGACGGGAGCCGCGTCCTCGGAGGACTCCTCGGCCGGTTCCACCGCCAGGTGCGGCAGCCGCTTGTCCAGACCCGCGGGCAGCCACCAGTTGGAGTCGCCGAGCAGGTGCATCGCGGCGGGGACCAGGGCCGTACGGAGGATGAAGGCGTCCAGGGCGACCGCGGCCGCGAGGCCGACGCCCGCCATCGCCGCTCCCGAGTCGCCGCTCAGGACGAAGGCGAGGAAGACGCACACCATGATCAGGGCCGCGGAGTTGATGACCCGGCCGGTCTCGGCCAGACCGACCCGCACCGCGCGCGCGTTGTCCTTCGTGTGCACCCATTCCTCGTGCATACGGCTCACCAGGAACACCTGGTAGTCCATGGAGAGGCCGAAGAGGAGCGAGAGCATGATGACGGGCAGGAAGGCGTTGATCGGGCCCTCCTTGCCGAGACCCAGCAGACTCAGGCCCCAGCCCCACTGGAAGATCGCGACGAGGACGCCGAAGGACGCGGCGGCGGCGATCAGGTTCATCAGCGCGGCCGTCAGCGGGACCACCAGGGAGCGGAAGGCGATCAGCAGGAGCAGGAAGCCGAGGCCGATGATCGTGGCGACGAAGTAGGGCAGCCGGTCGCCGGTGATGGTGGCGAAGTCCTTCGACACGGCGGTGACACCACCGACATGGGCCGTCACCCCGGCGTCCGGGATCACCCGGTCCCGCAGGGTGTCGATGAGCTGGTCGGTCCTCGTCGACTGCGGTGAGGTCGTCGGCACCACCTGGATCACCGTCACACCGTGCGCGGGCGGCAGCGCGGCGACCGCGGCGACTCCGGGCGTGCCGCCGATGTCCTTCACCAGGGCGCCCGCGTCACCGTCGGTCACGACCACCTGCAAGGGGCCGTTGAAGCCGGGCCCGAAGCCCTCGGCGAGCAGGTCGTAGGCCTTCCTGGTCGTCGTCGTGGCGTCGTCGTTGCCCTGGTCGGTGGCGCCTAGGTGCAGCGACAGGACCGGGATCGCGAGGATCGCCATCACGACCAGCGCGAGGGCGGCGATCGTACGGGGGCGGCGCTGCACGTTCGTCGACCAGCGGGCCGCGGCCCCGCTCGCCCGCTCCGGTTCGGGCCCCTGCGCCGCCAGCTTGCGCCGCTGGCGGCGGCTGAGCACCCGGGTGCCGAGAAGGCCGAGGAGCGCCGGCAGCAGGGTGGTGGCCGCGAGCACGCTGAACACGACGGTGAGGGAGGTGCCGATGACCACGCCGTCCAGGAAGCGGAGGTTCGTCACCAGCATGCCGGCGAGCGCGATGCACACCGTGCCGCCCGCGAACAGCACGGCCCGGCCCGAGGTGTTGAGGGCGACGACCGCCGACTCCTCCGGCGCCAGTCCGCGCAGGATGCCGCGCCGGTGCCGGGTGACGATGAACAGCGCGTAGTCGATGCCGACACCGAGGCCGATCAGGGTGGCCAGCAGCGGGGCCAGGTCCGGGATGGCCGTGGAGTGGCTGAGCAACTGCGTGGAGAACAGCCCCGTACCGACCCCGAAGATCGCGATACCGATCGGCAGCAGCATCGCGAAGAACGAACCGAAGGCGAGGAAGAGCACCACGGCCGCGGCCAGGATGCCGACCATCTCGGCGAGCCCGGTGGGCGGTTCCTGTACGCGCTGGATCGCCTGACCGCCCAACTCCACCTGGAGTCCGCCGCGTTCGGCGCCCTGCGCGGTGTCGACGACCTTCTGCACCAGGTCCTTGGGGACGGCGTTCGCCTGCTCGGCGAAGGTGATCTGGGCGTACGCGATCCTGCCGTTCCGGCTGATCTGCGCGGCCCCCCGCGCCCCCTGGTACGGGCCCGCGACCTGGCCCACGCCCTTCATACCGGCGATCTCGTCCAGCACGGGCTGGATCCGGGAGCGCACGGAGGCGTCCCTGACCGTGCCCGCGTCGACCTTCCACACCACCGTGTCGGTGTCCCCCGCGCTGTTCGGGAAGGCCTTCTCCATCTGGTCGTACGCACGCTTGGAGTCCGTGTTCGGGAGGGAGAACACGTTCGCGTAGTCCGTGCCCGCGGTGGTCGCCGCGAAGCCGAGACCGAACAGCGCACCCACCCACAGCAACAGGACCACCAGCCGGTGCCGATAGCACCACCGTGCCAATGCCGCCACGTTCAACGCTCCTTAGTCGGTCGGTCCCCCAGGTCCTGGGCAACAGGATTGGCGGCCACACACGCGCCTGGACATGACCCGCCCATGACTCTCAAGGAACTCCAAGGCGCGAACGCCTCCCGCTGTCGGTGGCCCCGCCGATACTGGGGGGCATGACCGCTCACGAGGGAGCCACCGTCCTCGTCGTCGAGGACGAGCCGAGCATCGCGGACGTCCTCACCATCGCGCTGCGCTACCACCGCTTCGAGGTGATGGCCGCGGGCACCGTCCGCGAGGCGCTCACCCTCGCCGAGCGCACCCGCCCCGACGCGGCGCTGCTCGACGTGATGCTCCCGGACGGCGACGGCCGGGCCCTCGGCCGTGAACTGCGGCTCCGGCAGCCCGACCTGGCGGTCGTCTTCCTCACCGCGCGGGACGCGCCCGCCGAGATCGTCGGCGCGCTCGGCTTCGGCGACGACTACATCACCAAGCCGTTCAACATCGACGAGGTCGTCGCCCGGATCACCGCCGTCCTTCGCCGCACGCGGGCCGACGACGTCCTGCCGCAGCGCCCGCCCCTGCGCTACGGCGACCTGGAGCTGGACGAGACGACGTACCGCGTCCACCGCGCGGGCACCACGGTCGAACTCACCCCCACCGAGTACGCGCTGCTGCGCTTCCTCGTCCGCAACGGCGGGCGGATCGTGCCCAAGGAGCAACTCCTGCGCCATGTATGGCAGTACGAGCACTCGGCCGAGTCGACGGTCGTGGAGACGTACATCAGTTATCTGCGGCGCAAGCTCGAACCGCTGGGGCCGCCGGTGATCCAGACCCGCCGGGGCGTCGGATACGGACTCGCGTGAACCCGCCCGTCCGGCCCGGCTGCCGCCCACCGCGCCACAGACACGGCGTGCATTCGCTGCGCGGCAAGCTGACCATCGCGAACGTGGGACTCCTGGCCCTGGGCATCGTGGTGGCGACCGCCGTGAGCCTGATGGGCATGCGGCACTATCTGCTCGACCAGGTGGACACGCAGCTCGCCAAGACCCGGGAGTCGCTGGGCGTTTCGCAGCTCACCATGAGCCAGATCGACTCGCTGAGCGCCCTCGCGTTCGTACGCGACCGGATCGGGCCCGCGGTGGACGAGTCGCCGAAGCCGGACTCGATCTTCGCGGCCGTCGACCGGCACGGCGCGGCCGTCGAGGTGGCCGGCTACCAACCCACCGAGACGCAGCGGGCGTTCGCCGCCGCCGTGGACGACCCGGGCGCCCTCGCCCGCGCCGGCGACCCGCGCGACATCACCGTGCGCGGCGCCGCCTACCGGGCGACCGGGGCACGGCTCGCCGACGGGACGTACGTCCTGTTCGCCACCTCGACCGACGGACTGCACAAGGGCGTCGCGAAGGCGCTCAAGCTCGATCTGACCGTGGGCACCGGGCTGTTGGCGCTGCTCGCGTGCCTGACGATGTTCAGCGTGCGCCGCCGGATGCTGCCGCTGGAGGCCATGGTGGAGACCTCGTCGGCCATCGCCGAGGGGGATCTGACCCGGCGCGTGCCCTCCAGTCATCATCCGACCCAGGAGGTCGAGCAGCTGCGGCTCGCGCTCAACTCCATGCTGCACCAGGTCGAGTCGGCCTACCGGACGCGCGAGCACAGCGCCGCCCAGCTGCGCCGGTTCGTCGGGGACGCCTCGCACGAGCTGCGCACACCGCTGGCGGCGATACGCGGCTACCTCCAGCTCTACGAGAAGGGGATGCTGACCGATCCCGTCGAGCGCAAGCGGGCCTGGGACCGGATGAACGCGGAGGCCGACCGCATGGGCCGGCTGGTCGACGAGCTGCTGACCCTGGCCCGTCTCGACCAGCGGCCCGAACTGCGGTTCAGGAGCGTCGACCTGAGCCGGCTCGTGCGGGACGCGGCCGAGGACCTGCGCGCCCAGCAGCCCGGCCGCCCGGTGACCGTGGGCGCCGACGGCACGCTGCTCGTGCAGGCCGACGAGTCGGGGCTGCGGCAGGTGCTGGGCAATCTCGTGGGCAACGTGCGCACCCACACGCCCGACGACGTGCCCGTGCGGCTCGCTCTGGAGCGCGCGGACGGTGTCATACGGCTGTGTGTCGCGGACAAGGGTCCCGGGCTCGCGGAGGAGGACGCGGCGCGCATCTTCGACCGCTTCTTCCGGGCCGGCGGCGCCGCGGGCAGCGGGCTCGGCCTGGCGATCGTGCAGGGCGTGGTGAGGGCACACGGGGGCACCGTGGCGGTACGGACGGCACCGGGCGAGGGCCTGGCGGTGACGGTGACGCTGCCGGTGAGGTGAGGGTGCCGGTGAGGTGAGGGTGCCGACCGTCGGTGGGGTGTGACCCCGGGCGCCCGTGCGGTGAGTCCGTCGGCACTGGTGGGGCGAGTGTGCCGGCATCCGCGGGGTGGGGGCGGTGACGGCCGGTGACGCTCCCGGGTCTGCCGGGCGGGCCGGGACGGCCTCGCTCGCACCGCCGTGACCTGCGGGAACGGACTTGGGCAGAAGCTGACCCAGGCGGTTGAACACGGGCCGCCGCGGTCCCGTACACCACGATGAGGGCGAATCGGTCTCATTCGACGGTCCGCCACGCCACCACCGCGCACCGCACGGAAGGACCGCCGGGTTGTCGTTCAAAACGAACTCTCGACAGCTGCCGAACACGGACGAGGCGCCTCCGCGCGACGAGCCGGCGCCGGAGCCGCTCGCGGACGCGACCTCGGAGACGGGGACGGACGCGGATTCGGATAGGGCCACGGATTCGGCCACGGATACGGATGAGGACGCCGCCGCCTCGGGCGAGGGAGAGGCAGCGGCCGAAGCGGCCCCCGAGATCACCCCGACCGGCGCGACAGCCCCGGCCGCGCCGACCGAGGGGGCCGCCTCCACCCACCCCGAGGACCCGGCCGAACCTCCGGCGGAAGCCAACTCCGCTGAGCAGAAGCCCCTCTCCGAGTCCGAGCCCGACGCCCCCTCCGCCGAGACCGAGGCCGAGGCCCCGGAAGAGACTTCGGCGGAAGCGGCTTCCGCTGAGCCGATAGCCCCTGCCGGGACCAGCGCCGGCACGGACCACGAGGCCGAAAGCCCGGCCGAGGCGGCGGGTGCGGCAGCCGACGCCCCCGCCGACAGCGCCGCCGAAGCGGTCTCGACCGGGAACGGGACCATAACCGCGACCGTGACCGATGAGCACGCCGAGGTCGGCGCGGACACCGTCGACGCCTCGGGCCCGTCCGAGGACGGCCCGGACGGCCCCGCCGGGGACGGGGCCGGTGACGGGGAGGAGCCTCCGGGGGACGAGCCGCCCGTGCGCGGCCGGTGGCGCGGGTGGCGGGACCGGTATCCCGTCGCCGCCCGCACCCTCGCCTGGACCACGACCCTCCTCGCCGCCGCACTCGTCCTGTTCGCGCTGCTCATGCCGAGCCACGCGGACAAGTTCCAGCCGGCCGAGTTCCTGCGTCTCCCGGTGGAGGCGATCTTCGGCGCCGCGCTGCTGATCGTGCTGCCCCGCAAGCCGCGGATCGCCGTGACGGTGTTCGCCGGGCTCGGCCTGGGCGTCCTGACCATCCTGAACATCCTGGACATCGGCTTCAACGAATACCTCGGGCGAGGCTTCAACGTCGTCCTCGACTGGTCGCTCTTCAGCGACGCGCAGTCCTACCTCCAGGACACGTTCGGCAAGGACGGCGCGCTCGGTATCGCGGCCCTGGTCGTGGCGCTCGTGATCGCCGTACTGGTCCTCATGACGCTGTCGGTCGTCCGGCTGGGCAACCTGGTGGCCCGGAACACCGAGACGGCGACCCGCACGACGCTCGTCATGGCCATCGCCTGGGTCACCTGCGCGGCGCTCGGCGTGCAGTACACCGGGGTGCCCATCGCCTCCGAGCACGTCGCACTGGTCGTCCAGGACCGGGCGTCGGCGGTACGGCAGACGCTGCGGGACGAAGCCGAGTTCGCCAAGATCTCCAAGAAGGACGACTTCGCGAACACGCCGCCCAGCCAGCTCCTCACCGATCTGCGCGGCAAGGACATGATCATCACGTTCATCGAGAGCTACGGCCGCAGCGCCATCGAGGACCCGGTCATGGCACCGGGCGTCGACGCGACCCTGACCTCGGAGAACAAGAAGCTGACCCAGGCCGGTTTCGCGGCGAAGAGCGGCTGGCTCACCTCGGCGACATACGGCGGCAGCAGCTGGCTCGGCCACTCGACGTTCCTGTCGGGCCTGTGGATCAACAACCAGCAGCGCTACCGCACCGTGACCGCGGGCGACCATCTGACCCTGCCCAGCGCCTTCAAGAAGACCGGCGACTACGACACCGTCGGCGTCATGCCGGGCATCCAGAAGGCCTGGCCCGAGCAGAAGTTCTACGGCATCGACAAGCTCTACGACGCCCACCATCTCGGTTACAAGGGACCGAAGTTCAGCTGGTCGACCATGCCCGACCAGTACGCCCTGACCGCGTTCGAGCGCCTGGTGCACAGCAAGAAGCACGACAAGCCGCTGATGTCGACGATCATCCTGACCTCCAGCCACCAGCCGTGGGCACCGATCCCCAAGACGGTCCCCCAGGACCAGGTGGGCGACGGATCGATCTACGACGCCATCCAGAAGGCCGGCAAGAAGCCCGCGGACATCATCACCAGCTCGCAGAAGTCGAAGGTGGAGTACGGCAAGGCGATCCAGTACTCGGTGACGAGCCTCATCGACTACCTGGTGAAGTACGGCAACAAGAACACCGTGCTGATCTACCTCGGCGACCACCAGCCGATCGCCCGGGTCAGCGGCGACCACGCCAGCCGTGACGTGCCGGTCTCGATCGTCGCCAAGGACCCGAAGGTGCTCGACAAGATCGCCGACTGGGGCTGGGCGGACGGCCTGCAGCCCCAGCACAGCACGCCGGTCTGGAAGATGAGCGCGTTCCGCGACCGCTTCCTGACGGCGTACGGATCCACTCCGCACCCGTAGAGGGGCCAACTGCTCATCCGCGGGCGGCGGTTACGGCGAGAGCCGTCACCGCCGCCCGCAGCCGTGTCAGACAGAGGACAACGGTCGCGTGAATCACGGGAGTTGTTACAGCCAGCTCAGCTGCCAGAGGCGGAAGACGCCGGTCCCGTCGGACAGATACTGGCCGCCGCCGATGTCCTCGCTGCTGATGACGTAGTCCTTGCGCTGCCACAGGGGAATCAACGGAACGTCCTGGGCGACGACTTGCTGGAGGCGCCGGAACGCGTCCGCCGTACGGCTGCGGTCGGCGTCCTGCTGGGTCTCCTGGATCAGCCGGTCGACAACTCCGTTGCTGTAGCCGTTCTTCATGCTGTTGCCGGTGCCGACGAGCGGAGAGCCGAAGGTGTCCGCGTCGGGATAGTCGGCGACCCAGCCGACCGCCCAGGCGTCCAGGCCGCCCTCCGCGTACCGCTTCTGGAACTCGGTCCACTCGAACCCCTCGGTCGTCACCTTGAACAGTCCGCTCGCCTCCAACTGCCGCTTGAGCTCGGCGGCTTCCTCGCCCGCGGCACCCCGCCCCTCGGCGAACCCGTAGGTGAAGCGCACGGGCGGCGACACCCCGGCCTCGGTCAGCAGGGTCCGCGCCTTCTTGGCGTCCGGTTGCGGATAGTCGTCGAAGAACGACGTCGCGTGCCCCGTGATCCCGGCCGGGATCAGCCCGTACAGCGCGTCGGTGGTCCCCTTGTACGTCCGGCCGACCAGTTCCTCGCGGTCGATCAGCGAGGCGACGGCCTGCCGTACCCGCCGGTCGTGCAGCGGCGACCGCGCGCGCACGTTGAGGACGAGGTTGCGGGTCTCGGCGCTCTCGTCCTCGGTGACGCGCCGCGCGGGGTCGCTCGGCGAGAGCGCGGCGAGCACGGCGGGCGGCAGCTGACGGGCCGCGACATCCAGCTCCTTGGCCTTCCGGGCCGCCTCCAGCGCCTGCGAGTTGGGGTAGTAGCGCAGCACGACAGGCCTGCCCAGGTCGCTGATGGCGCCTTTGTAGCGGGGGTTGGGGTCGAGGACGGCCCGCGTGTTCTTCGTGTACGCCGTCAGGACGTACGGCCCGGTGCCGTCGGCGCCCGTGTCGGTGCGCAGGCTGTGCCTGGAGTAGCGGGTGCTGTCGACGATCGACCCGGCGCCCGTCGCGAGCTTGAACGGGAAGGTCGCGTCCGGCGAGGACAGCTGGAAGGTGACGGTCTGCCCGCTCGCGTCCACGCTGCCCAGGGTGGAGAGGAGGGAGGCGGGACCCACCTCGTCGTTGATGCGCTTGACGCGGTCGAAGGAGAACTTCACGTCCTCGGCGGTCACCTTGCGCCCGCTCGCGAACGTCAGGTCGTCACGGAGTGCGCAGCGATAGGTGCGCAGCCCCGTGTCGGTGAACGCGCAGCTCCTGGCGGCATCCGGAACGGGCTTGGCGCCGCCGGGCTCGAAGGTGAGCAGCGACTGGAAGACGTTGCTGAACAGGGCCCAGGATCCGGCGTCGTAGGCACCGGCCGGGTCGAGCGACGTGACGGCGTCCGTCGTGCCCACGGTGATGGTGCGGTCGCCGTTCTCCTTCGCCGGTATCAGCTGCCAGCCGGCCACACCCGCGCCCGCCAGGACGAGCAGCGTCGCCAGAATCCATAAGCGAACCGATCGCATCGGTGCCCTCCCCAGGCCCACCGCACGCCACTCCCCTAGTGACGCGGATCACCTAACCACAGGAGTTTCAGCCGGGGAAGGGGATCGGGAAGAGTGCGCGGGACCGGCGCAAATGATCATTTCCGGCCCGTTTCACAGTGGACGCTCAGGCTTCGCGCGAGGCCAGCTCGACGACCGTGATGTCCGAGGGCGCGCCGACCCGGGTCGGCGGCCCCCAGGCTCCCGCGCCCCGGGAGACGTACAACTGCGTGTCGCCGTAGCGCTCCAGGCCCGCGAGCGTGGGATTGGTAGCGGCCGCGACGAAGTTTCCCGGCCACAGCTGCCCGCCGTGCGTGTGTCCTGACAACTGGAGGTCGACCCCGTGGCGTACGGCCTCATGAATCTGCACCGGCTGATGTGCGAGCAGCACACAGGCCCGCGTCCTGTCCCGGTCTCCGAGCGCCTTGCCGAAGTCGGGTCCCTGTCCCTCGCTCTCGCCCTGCAGGTCGTTCACACCGGCGAGGTCGAATCCGGCCAGCTCGGTCCGCGCGTTCTCCAGGGGATGGATCCCGAGCTCGCGCACCTCCCGGATCCACTGCTCGGCTCCGGAGAAGTACTCGTGGTTCCCGGTGACGAAGTAGGAGCCGTGCCGGGCTCGCAGCTGGGCGAGCGGCGCGGCGGCGGGACCGAGGTCCTTCACGCTGCCGTCGACCAGGTCACCGACGACGGCGATCAGGTCGGGCTGCGTGGAGTTGATGGTGTCGACGACCTTCTGGGCGAACCCGCGCCCGAGCACCGGCCCCAGGTGGATGTCGCTCACGACGGCGATCCGGAAACCGTGGGCGGACCGGGGCAGTCTGGCGAGCGGCACGGTGACCCGCTTCACCGCGGGCCCGCGCAGGACGCCGTACGTCCCGTAGCCCACGGTCCCCACCGCGACGGCCGCGGCCGCCCCACCCACGACCCGCGAGACGAAGACCCGCCGCGACGGCGACCGAACGGCCCCATCCGCCGCTCCGGGGGCTCCGGTCGACCCTGCCGATCCGGGCACCCCAGTCGGTTCCGCCGGTCCCGCCGACTCCGCAGGCCCCGATTTTTCAGCCAGTTCTGACTGTTCTGACTGTTCTGGCTGTTCTGGCTGTTCTGGCTGTTCTGGCTGTTCTGGCTGTTCCGCCGGTGTCGGCTGTTCCGCGCGCTCCGCCGAAGGCGACACGCCGGAGCGGGAACGTACGCCCGCGCGCGGGGCCGTCTCCTCTGCCACGGCGGGGGACGCGGCCCCGTCGGTCTCCTGCCGTCCGGCCGCCCGGCGCTCCAGGGCCCACCGCAGGAGCGGCCGTACGACCTCTCCGGCCAGCAGCGCCAGCAGCAGGTAGAGGGCCAGCGCCATCCACAGGAACCCGGGCCAGGACAGCGTCCGCTGGAGCCAGAAGGGAGCACCCGCGCGCTCGCTCGCGACGGCCCCGATCATCAGCAGCGGCCCGGCGACGAAGACGGCCGTGCCCACCCGGCGGACCGCTCCGGGGCCTGCCGTGGTGTCCCGGACCAGGCGTCGCCAGGCATACCGGTGGAGCCCGCCGAGCACGGCCAGCGCGGCCACGCCCGCCAACACGAACAAGATGACCATGCCGCCGTATCCCCTGTTATGACGTCTGGCGCAAAGCGCGTACGCCGCGCAACCCGATGACCCCGACGACCGTCCCCAAGACAAACGAAACGACGGCGAGCGTCAGATGCACCCAGAAGTACGCCGTCGGGTCGCCCGCGCCATCGAACGCGAGCCCGCTGACGTCTTTCCACAGGTTCTTAACGAAAGTGACCCAAATGATCCAACTCCACACCCCGAAGGCGAGCAGGAACCAGGACACGGGGCGGCTGAGCTTCATGCGTTCAGTATCGCCGTCGCCCACCGTGATCCGGCGCCGGGGTGGAGAGGACGAGGCGGCTTCCCCGAGCGGTGCTGGGACTTCCGGTCACGACCCCTGTAATTTCTCGATCGTGTCTGCCTCGAAAAAGACCATTCGGCGATCCTCTCTGGTCGCTTCCGCCACCTTGTTGACCCTTTCGCTCACCGCGCCCGCGTTCGCCGACGCCGCCGACGACACGGCCCCGACGGAGAGCCCCACGGCCTCGCCGTCCGCCACTCCCCCGGCGAACATGTCGACCCTCGGCGGTGAGCGGCTCGGCCGGCCCGGCAGTCAGGTGAACCTGGGCGGCGGCGCCCCCGTCCTGCCCGGGGACATCACCGCCCGTTCCTGGATCGTCGCCGACGCGGAGTCGGGCGACGTCCTCGCCGCGCACAACGCGCACTGGCGGCTGCCCCCGGCGAGCACCCTGAAGATGCTGTTCGCCGACACGGTGCTGCCCAAGTTCCCGAGGACCACCCCGCACAAGGTGGTCTCCTCCGACCTGGCGGGCATCGGAGCGGACTCCAGCATGGTGGGCATAAAGGAGAACGAGACGTACACCGTCCACGACCTGTGGCTCGGTGTCTTCCTGCGTTCCGGAAACGACGCCGTGCACGTGCTGTCCGCGATGAACGGCGGCGTCGACGAGACGGTCAGGGACATGCAGGCGCACGCCGAGGACCTCCAGGCCCTCGACACGCACGTGGTGAGCCCGGACGGCTACGACGCGGCGGGCCAGGTGTCGTCGGCGTACGACCTGACGCTGTTCGCCCGTTCGGGTCTCCAGAAGAAGGACTTCCGGGAGTACTGCTCGACGGCGCGGGCGAAATTCCCGGGCGCGACGACCAGGAACAAGAAGGGCACGAACAGCCGCGCGTCCTCCGAGATCAAGAACACCAACCGACTGCTGACCGGTGACAGCGACATCACCGCGTACCAGGGCATCGCGGGCGTGAAGAACGGCAACACCACCAACGCGGGCGCCACCTTCACGGGTGTCGCCGAACGCGGCGGCAAGGTGCTGCTCGTCACGGTCATGAACCCGGAGAAGAAGGAGCACAACGAGGTCTACAAGGAGGCCGCGCAGCTCCTCGACTGGGGGTTCCAGGCAGCGGACAAGGTCCAGCCGGTGGGCGAACTCGTCCCGCCCAAGGATGTCGACACCACCGCTCAGCCTGGCGCGAAGGCATCGGCCGGTGCGAGCTCCGACACGGGCTCCGGCGCGAGCTCCGCGAACGCCTCCACGAAGCCGGTGGCGGCCTCCACCGCCGCGACGAAGGGCGGTTCGAGCGGCATCGGCGTCGCGCTGGGCCTCACGGGCGGCTTCCTCGTTCTGCTCACGGCGGGCGTCTTCCTGGTCAACCGGCGCTGGCCGCTGCCGGACCTGATGCGCCGCCGCCGCTGACCGCCCGGGGCTCCGGAGCCTTCGCGTTCTTCGGAGCCCCCTAGGCCCTCCGGCCCTCCGAGCCGGACGGTTCGGCGGAGCCTGACGGTTCCTCCGGCCCGGACGGTTCCTCCGGCTGGGAGGGTTCCCGTGAGCCGGCCGGTTCGTCCGGATCCTCGGGGTCGTCCTGACCCGCCGCCTCCTTGGTCGACTCCCCGCTTCCCGTCGCCGTCCAGGCGGCGGAGTACAGGAGCAGTTTCGAGGTGAAGTTGATCCACAGGAGCAGCGCGATCGGCACCCCGAAGGCGCCGTACATGCTCTTCGACGCCACACCTCGCATATAGCCGCTGAGCAGCAGCTTGAGCAGCTCGAACCCGACGGCGCCGATCAGTGCCGCGACGATCAGCCGACGGCGCGGCGGCTCGACGCCTGGCAGCAGCGTGAGGACGTACAGCAGGACCAGGAAGTCGGCGAGCACGGCCACCCCGAAGGCGATGACCTGGAGCAGCGTGCTCCCCCAGCCGTTCTCGTCGAGGCCCACGTGCCGCGCCGACCAGCCCATCGCCGTGGACGCGAGCGTGGAGACGGCGACGGTGAGCAGCACGGCGCCGCCCAGCCCGACGAGGACGCCGGCGTCCTTGAGCTTGCGCAGGAAGGGGTTCCCCTCGCTGTCGGGCAGCTCCCAGACCGCGCGCAGGCACTCCCGCATCGAGCCGACCCAGCCGATACCGGTGACCAGCAGCAGGGCGCCCGCGACGACCCCGACCGTGCCGGCGTTCTGGACGAGGCTGTGGACGTCGAGCTGGTCGGAGATGCCCGGCACCTGCTCGGCGAGCTTGTCCTGGAGGTCCTTCTGCTGCTGACCGCTCAGCGTGGCGGCCCCGATCGCCGCGGCCAGGGTCAGCAGCGGGAACAGCGCCACGAAGCTGATGAAGGTCATCGCCGCGGCGAGCCGTGTCCACTTCACACGGTCCAGCCGCTCGTACGACCGCCACGCGTGCGTGGCCATCAGGCCCACGACCAGGGGGCCCACGCCGGGAATCCTTTTCAGCCAGTCCATGATCCGACTCTGCCCTCGCCTCGGAAAACCAGTGACCGGGTACCCCAAAAACGCAGGACAGTGGCGAGTGCCATGCCGATTCCCGCGCCCGAGACGGTGTCCGCGCGCGGGGAGGTGTACCCGAGACCGTAGTGGCTGACGGCGAGGCACAGCAGTTGCACGAGCGCGCCCACGATGTTCACCGCGAAGAAGATCACGTACTGGCGCGGGCCGCGGGCCGCCGTGTGCCGGTAGGTGCCGAGCGCGTTTCCGGCGTACGCCACCGAACAGCCGGCCAGGAAGGACAGCGCCTTGGCGGACAGCGGGTCCAGACCCACCGGACCGCGCAGCCAGACGAAGAGGCCGAGGTCGGCCGCGTAGGCGAGGACGCCGACGGCTCCGAACCCGAGGAGCTCGCGCAGGAACCGCTTCTGGGGGCGGGGCTCCCCTGGGGCCGGGCGGGGCTCCCCTGGGGCCGTCGCCGAGTCCTTGACAGCGGCCTCGGGGGCCACCGCCGAGTCCGTCACAGCGGTGGGGGGGGGGGGGGGGGGGGGGGGGGGGGGGAGCCGAGGGGGGGGGGGGGGGGACACGAAAAAAGCAGGGAACAGCGCCAGGGGGACTCCGGGGAGGGAGAGCTAACGAATGCGTA
>NZ_JBVJCT010000041.1:34274-72152 GCF_055588305.1 Streptomyces sp. NPDC042002
GGCGGCGCCCCCTTGGGACCGGGCGGCCCCCCCTTGGGCCCGTCACCACTTCCTGACAAACGTCCTTGGGCACCACCGCCGATTCCGCCACAGCGGGGGGGGGGGAGGGGGGGGTGCCCCCCCCCCCCCCCCCCCCACGGGCGACGGGGAGCCCGGAGCCGGGCCGGTCCCCGGTGACGCTCACCAGTTCGCCACCGCGAGCCCGTACATCGCCAGCCACACCAGGCCGATGAGGGCGAGCGGACGGTCGCGCAGGACCACGTCCTCCGGCTCGCCCGCCGTACCCCGGTCGGCGAAGACGGCGTAGCGCAGGACGGCCAGGATGAAGGCGACCATGGACAGCTGACGCCACGGCAGCATGCCGGTGCTCGGCACTCCGCCCTTCTCCAGCGCCCACAGGCAGTAGCCGAGGACGGAGACCCCGGCGGCCAGCTGCCAGACGAAGCGCAGATAGCCGGTCGTGTACTCGGTGAGCAGCGAGCGCGTGGCGCCCGCCTTGCCCGCCATCTGCACGGCTTCGGAGTAACGCTTCGCCGAGACCATGAACAGCGCCCCGAAGCCGGTGGTGATGAGGAACCAGCGCGAGAGCGGGATGCCGAGGGCCAGGCCGCCGACCATCGCCCGCATCAGGAACCCGGTCGTGACGACGACGAGGTCCACGACGAGCACGTGCTTCAGGCTGACGCAGTACGCCAGCTGCATGCCGATGTACGCGATCAGCAGCGCGCAGACGGCCGGTGAGCAGAACCAGGCGGCGAGGGCGGGCGCGAGGACCCCGAGGGCGCCTCCGACGGCGTACGCGGCCGGGACGGGGACCTGGCCCGCGGCGACCGGGCGGTGGCGCTTCACCGGGTGGGCACGGTCGGCGACGGCGTCCCGGGCGTCGTTGATCAGGTAGACGGCGGCGGCGCAGGCGGTGAACAGGGCGAACACCAGGGCGAGTTGGCCGAGCGCGTGCTGCGAGAAGAGCCGGCCGGCGGCGGCCGGGGCGGCCACGACGAGCACGTTCTTCACCCATTGGCGGGGACGCGTGGTCCTGACGAGACCCCGGAGAAGCCCGGTCAGGCTCCTCGGCGGCGGGGCGACGGCCGGGGTGCGCTCCAGAAGCGCCGTGCGCTCAGCCATGGCCTGCCCCGACCCAACGGGCACCCAGTCCCGCCACCGCGGCGCCCAGGGCCACGCCGGCGGCGACATCCGTGGGGTAGTGGACGCCGACGACGAGCCGCGAGAGGCACATCGCGGCGGCGAGCGGCGGGACGGCGTAGGCGCCGAGCGCGCCGTAGGCGACCGCCGCGGCGGCGGCGGAGGTGGCGTGCGAGCTGGGGAAGGAGTGCCGTCCGGCCGTGCGCGTCCGGGGCTCGACGTGCGGGGGGCGCGGGCGGCGCACGATCCGCTTCATCCCCATGCTCGCGAGGTGCGCGGTGGCGGTGAGCGCCGTGGCGCGCAACCACGCGCCGCGCCGCTCGCGGTCGGCGACCGCTCCCGCGAGGCCCGCGGTGAGCCACAGGGCGCCGTGCTCCCCGCTCCCGGACAGGGCGCGCGCGACGGCCGCGACGCGCGGGTCCCCGCCGTACGCGTGGAACGCGGACAGCAGCCGACGGTCCATGTCATGAAGGCGGCGGTCCATACGGTCACGCCGCTCGTCCATGCCGTCACGCCACCGGTCAATGTCCGCACGCCGCCGGTCCATGCCGTCGTGATCGTCATGGCCGTCATTCCATTGGTCCATGCCGTCGCGGTGGCCGGGGCCGTCGCGTCGCTGGTCCATACCGCCGCCCCGGTGGCCGTGGCCTTCAGGCCGTTCACCCAGGTCACCACGGTGGCCATGGTCGTCAAGCCGCCGATCCATCTCGTCACGGTCGTCAAGTTCGTCCATGTGATCTCACTCTTCTAGGGAGTGGTCGCAGAATTACGGCAATCTTGGACGACATCCCATTAATCACCCATTTCGGTGAGGAGCCGTGAGGGCCGGGCAGATTGCCCCGTTGTGCACCTCTGGCGGCGCTACGGTCACGGTCATGCCTGCCGACACCGTCCGCGTCACGGGTTGGGGCCGCACCGCCCCGGCCACCGCCCGTCTGGTCCGCCCGCGCACCTACGAGGAGGCCGCGGCGGCCGTCCGGGAGTGCGGGGCGCGCGGAGGGATCGCCCGGGGCCTCGGGCGGGCGTACGGCGACGCCGCGCAGAACGCGGGCGGGGCGGTGCTCGACATGACGGGCCTGGACCGGATCCACGCCATCGACGTGGACGCCGGCACGGTCCGGTGCGACGCGGGGGTGTCCCTGCACCGGCTCATGGAGGTCCTGCTCCCCCTCGGCTGGTTCGTGCCGGTGACACCGGGGACCCGCTATGTGACCGTGGGCGGCGCGGTCGGCGCGGACATCCACGGCAAGAACCACCACGGGTCGGGCTCGTTCGCCCGGCACGTCCCGTCCCTCGAACTGCTCACCGCGGACGGAGAGATCCGGACGGTCGGGCGCGGCACCCCCCTGTTCGACGCCACGGCGGGCGGCATGGGCCTGACCGGTGTGATCCTCACGGCGACCGTCCGCCTCCAGCCGGTGGAGACCGCCCTGATGTCCGTCGACACCGAACGCGCGGTGGACCTGGACGACCTGATGGCCCGCCTCACCGCCACCGACCACCGGTACCGCTACTCGGTCGCCTGGATCGACCTCCTCGCGCGCGGGGCACGGATGGGGCGCTCGGTCCTGACCCGCGGTGATCACGCGCCGCTGGACTCGCTGCCCGCACGCGCGCGCAGACGCCCGCTGGCGTTCCGCCCCGCGCACCTGCCGGCCGCACCCGCCTTCGTACCGGAAGGACTCCTCGGCAGGACGACGGTGGGCCTCTTCAATGAGCTCTGGTACCGCAAGGCGCCCCGCGCGCGGACCGGTGAACTCCAGCGGATCCCCGCCTTCTTCCATCCCCTCGACGGGGTGCCGCACTGGAACCGCGTCTACGGGCGAGGTGGCTTCGTCCAGTACCAGTTCGTCGTCGGACACGGGCGGGAGGAGACCCTGCGCCGGATCGTGCGGCGGATCTCCGAGCGCCGTTGCCCGTCCTTCCTCGCCGTCCTGAAGCGCTTCGGAGAGGGCGATCCGGGCTGGCTGTCCTTCCCCATGCCCGGCTGGACCCTGGCCCTGGACATCCCGGCGAACCTGCCGGAGCTCGGCGTCTTCCTCGACGAGCTGGACGAGGAGGTGGCGGGCGCCGGGGGACGCGTGTACCTCGCCAAGGACGCGCGGCTGCGGCCCGAGCTGCTGGCCGCGATGTATCCGCGGCTCGGCGTGTTCCGGTCCCTGCGGGAGGAGTTGGACCCACGGGGGGTCTTCACCTCGGACCTGTCCCGCCGCCTCGCCCTGTAGAGCGCCCCCTCCCGGCCGCCCGTCTTCGTTCCCTCGTCTCTAGGAGCTGTCATGAAGGACGCCTTCGGTATCCCCCAGTCCCTGCTGATCCTCGGCGGCACCTCCGAGATCGCGCTGGCCACCGCGCACCGGCTGATCACCCGGCGCACCCGCACGGTGTGGCTCGCCGGACGGCCGACGCCCGCCCTGGAGGGGGCCGCCGAACAGCTGCGCCGGCTCGGCGCGGACGCCCGTACCGTCGCCTTCGACGCCCTCGATCCCGAGTCCCACGAGGCCGTGCTCGGCAAGGTCTTCGCCGAGGGGGACATCGACATGGTGCTGATGGCCTTCGGGCTGCTCGGCGACCAGGCGCTGGACGAGAAGGAACCGGCCCTGGCGGTGCGGGTGGCGCAGACCAACTACACGGGCGCGGTGTCGTCCGGCCTGGTGTGCGCGCGGGCGCTACAGACACAGGGGCACGGTTCCCTGGTGGTGCTGTCCTCGGTCGCGGGCGAACGCGCCCGCCGCTCGAACTTCATCTACGGCTCCAGCAAGGCGGGCCTGGACGCCTTCGCGCAGGGCCTCGGCGACGCCCTGTACGGCACGGGCGCGCACGTCATGGTCGTACGCCCCGGGTTCGTCCGTACGCGGATGACGGCCGGCCTGGAGGAGGTGCCGCTGTCGACCACTCCGGAGGCGGTGGCCGCGGCGATCGAGCTGGGACTGCGGCGCCGCTCCGAGACGGTGTGGGTGCCGGGGGCCCTCAGGATGGTCATGTCGGCGCTGCGGCACACGCCACGAGCGGTGTTCCGGCGGCTGCCGATCTGAGGCTCCGCCGACGGACTGTGCCCATGCGGACCGGGACCACGAAGAACGTGTCCCGGAGCGTACGGGCCGGTCGTCCCGGAGCGCCGACGGTGTTCCTAGAGCGCCGGGAGCGTGGTGTCCCGCTCGGGCGCGGACGCCTGCAGGGGCACCACGGCGCCGCCGAAGACGAACTCGCGGAGCTTGCGCCACACGCCGTCGGCGCCCTGTTCGTAGAGGGCGAATCCGGTGCAGGGCCACCCGGCCTCGTACCCGGAGAGCGCCTCGAAGGCGTGGTCCATCGCCTCGTCGTCGATGCCGTGCGCCACGGTGACGTGCGGGTGGTACGGGAACTGCAGCTCGCGGGCGACGGGTCCCGAGGCGTCCCGGACCTGCTTCTGCAGCCAGGTGCAGGCCTCCGCGCCGTCGGCCACCCGTACGTAGACGACCGGCGAGAGGGGGCGGAAGGTGCCCGTGCCGGACAGCCGCATCGGGAACGGGCGCCCGGCGGCCGCGACCTCGACGAGGTGCGCCTCGATCGCGGGCAGCGCCGAGTCCTCGACCTCGGTGGGCGGCAGCAGGGTGACGTGGGTGGGAATGCCGGAAGCCGCGGGGTCGCCGAAGCCCGCGCGCCGCTCCTGGAGCAGGCTGCCGTGAGGCTCCGGGACCGAGATCGACACGCCGATCGTTACGGTCCCCACGTCGTCTCCTGTCGTTGTCGATGGTCAGGACTGTTCGGTGCTGCCGCGCGGGCGGAGGCGGTTGCCCGCCCTGCCCGGCTTTCGACTGTACGGCGGTATGACCCGCAATCGGCCGCCGCACGAGTGTCGCGCTCGTCTCGTACTGACTGCCGAAGGTGCTGTGGTAGGGGCCGTGCCGCCGCCGTACGGCCGGGGCAGGGCCGCGCATCCGGGCGGCCGCCTCGGCCGTCAGTGCTTGGCGGGCAGGAATCCGACCCTGTCGTACGCCTGGGCAAGCGTCTCCGCGGCGACGGCGCGCGCCTTCTCGGCGCCCTTGGCCAGGATCGAGTCGAGTGTCTCCGGGTCGTCCAGATACTGCTGGGTGCGCTCCCGGAACGGCGTCACGAAGTCGACCATGACCTCGGCGAGGTCCGTTTTCAGCGCGCCGTAGCCCTTGCCCGTGTACCTCTGCTCCAGTTCCCCGATTCCGGTCCCGGTGAGCGTCGAGTAGATGGTCAACAGGTTGCTGATACCCGGCTTGGCCACCGTGTCATACCTGATGACGGTGTCCGTGTCGGTGACCGCGCTCTTGACCTTCTTAGCGGTCGCCTTCGGATCGTCGAGCAGATTGATGAGGCCCTTCGGCGTCGACGCCGACTTGCTCATCTTGATCGACGGGTCCTGGAGATCGAAGATCTTCGCCGTCTCCTTGAGGATGTACGGCTTGGGGATCCTGAACGTCTCGCCGAAGCGGCCGTTGAAACGCTCCGCGAGGTCGCGCGTGAGCTCGATGTGCTGGCGCTGGTCCTCACCGACCGGGACCTCGTTGGCCTGGTACAGCAGGATGTCCGCCACCTGGAGGACCGGGTACGTGAAGAGGCCGACGCTCGCGCGGTCGGCGCCCTGCCTGGCGGACTTGTCCTTGAACTGCGTCATGCGGGAGGCCTCGCCGAAACCGGTGAGGCAGTTCATGATCCAGGCGAGCTGCGCGTGCTCGGGGACATGGCTCTGGACGAAGAGCGTGCACCGCTCCGGGTCGAGACCGGCGGCGAGCAGCTGCGCCGCGGCGAGCCGGGTGTTGGCACGCAGGTCCGCGGGGTCCTGCGGAATCGTGATCGCGTGCAGGTCGACGACCATGTAGAACGCGTCGTGGGACTCCTGGAGCGCCACCCACTGACGGACAGCGCCGAGGTAGTTGCCGAGGTGGAACGAGCCTGCCGTGGGCTGGATTCCGGAGAGCACGCGAGGACTGTCAGAGGCCATGTTCACCATTCTCTCAGGTGCCGGGGACCGCTCCGGAACTGGCCGGAAAGAGATGGGACCCGGGTGGCCCGGCCCTGTGGTTCCGGGAACCGCACCCTCCGAGCCTCCGACTCGTCGGCACAGACGGTGACTGTTTCGCTCACCTGAGCGGCTTTCGAGCACTTGCTGTCATGGAAGTGCAACGGTGAGGTGACGTTCCGGCTGGAGGGGGTGCTTTCGAGGTCGCGGGCGTTTAAGAATGCCGAACCGCCAGGTAGCCGGATTCGGCAGGGCGGAGCACTGCTCGGACGTCGCCGTCGAGAGGAACCCCGGCGGGTCCGGCGGTGCACCCATAAATCGGCACAACGGTGTGCGGGCCGGCTCTACGCCGGCCGGTTGGGGGTTCCATGCGCGGGCTTCGTGAGCTGGTCACGGTGGTGGGGGCGTTGGGGGCGACCGCCGCGGCGGTGGTGTCGGCGGCACCGTCCGCCCTGGCCGGCCCGGCGGCGAGTGCGCCGGTGGTCTCACCGGCGGTCCTGGAGAGCGTGGAGCAGGCTGCGGAGCTCTCGGCGGTGGACAGCCCGGACGTCGCCCTGACCATCGCCGGTGACACGGGACGGACGACCACCCTGCACAACGAGGACCCGGACTTCGGACTGCTGTGGCGGCTGCTGTCGCCCCGGTACACGGGAACGCAGAAAGCGCCCGACGGGTGGAAGGACGGCCACCTCCCCGAACCGCAGGCCACGGTGATCTGGGGGGTCACGGGTCCCGGGGACGGGACGCGGACCGCCCATCGGACACCCGCCGGTGATGTCACCATCGAGCGCCAGGACCAGGTGTACCTCGCTGTGGACGGCACGCCGTGGGTGCGGTCGGATCTGTCGCCGGACTCGATGAACGACGAAATCCTCTGGAATCCGGCGCCGCGCTCGGTGTTCGACGAGTTGATGAAGGACGGAAGGCTCTTCGGCTCCGGGTCGGCCGCGTCCGCCGCCAGGGTGGAGGTGGACCCTGCGTTCTGGGCGGTGCCCGGACTCGCGGCGGGCGTGGCGCTCGGCGCCGGGGCCGCGTGGTTCATCTGCAACGCGGCGGTCCGGGCCCGGCGTGAGAATGCCGGGCCGCTGCTGGGGCCCCGCCAGGAGCTGATCGAAGTCCAGTGACCGGCCGGCCCGGCCCGAGCCGCCTCGGGTCGGACGGCCCATGATCGGTCCGGTCCGGGGCTGGTCCCCGGGGCCGGTCCCGGCGCCGGTGTGGTCCGGCGCCGGGGCGGTGCGTCAGCCGAGGTCGATCTCCGGGTAGAGCGGGAACGGGGCCAGCAGGTCGGTGGCGCGGTGGGAGATCTCGTCGGAGATCTTCGCGTCCAGGACGTGCTGGGCCTTGGACGGGGCGCCCTTGGCGGTGGTGCCGGCCTCGGCGGCGGTGAGGACCCGGTCGATCAGACCGGCGATCTCGTCCATCTCGGCCGCACCGAGACCACGGGTGGTCAGCGCGGGGGTGCCGATGCGGATACCGGACGTGTACCAGGCGCCGTTGGGGTCGGCGGGGATGGCGTTGCGGTTGGTGACGATGCCCGAGTCGAGCAGGGCGGACTCTGCCTGGCGGCCGGTCAGGCCGTAGGAGGAGGCGACGTCGATGAGGTTGAGGTGGTTGTCGGTGCCGCCGGTGACCAGGGTGGCGCCGCGCCGCATCAGACCCTCGGCCAGGGCGCGGGAGTTGTCGACGACGGCCTGGGCGTAGTCGCGGAACTCGGGACGGCGGGCCTCGGCGAGCGCGACGGCCTTGGCGGCCATGACGTGCGGGAGAGGGCCGCCGAGGACCATCGGGCAGCCGCGGTCGACCTGCTCGGCGAGGGTCTCGTCGCACAGGACCATGCCGCCGCGCGGGCCGCGGAGCGACTTGTGCGTGGTGGTGGTGACGATCTGGGCGTGCGGGACCGGGTCGAAGTCACCGGTGAGGACCTTGCCCGCGACCAGGCCGGCGAAGTGCGCCATGTCGACCATGAGGGTGGCGCCGACCTCGTCCGCGATCTCCCGCATGACGCGGAAGTTCACCAGGCGGGGGTAGGCGGAGTAGCCGGCGACCAGGATCAGCGGCTTGAACTCACGGGCGGACGCGCGCAATGCCTCGTAGTCGATGAGGCCGGTGGCGGGGTCGGTGCCGTAGGAGCGCTGGTCGAACATCTTTCCTGAGATGTTCGGACGGAAGCCGTGGGTGAGGTGGCCGCCCGCGTCCAGGGACATGCCGAGCATGCGCTGGTTGCCGAAGGCCTGGCGCAGTTCGGCCCAGTCGGCCTCGGAGAGGTCGTTGACGTTGCGGACACCGGCCTTGGCGAGGGCCGGGACCTCGACGCGGGCGGCGAGGACGGCCCAGAAGGCGACGAGGTTGGCGTCGATGCCGGAGTGCGGCTGGGCGTAGGCGTGCTCGGCGCCGAACAGTTCGCGGGCGTGCTCGGCGGCGAGGGCCTCGACGGTGTCCACGTTGCGGCAGCCGGCGTAGAAGCGGCGGCCGACCGTGCCCTCGGCGTACTTGTCGCTGAACCAGTTGCCCATGGCCAGCAGGGTGGCCGGGGAGGCGTAGTTCTCGGAGGCGATCAGTTTGAGCATGTCGCGCTGGTCGGCGAGTTCCTGGCCGATGGCGTCGGCGACGCGGGGCTCCACGGCCCGGATCACGTCGAGGGCGCTGCGGAAGGCGGTGGACTCGGTGGAAAGGGGCTCTGGCATGACGGCCTCCGGACGTGGCGTTCAGCGTTCACGGGTCGGCCCAGGCGCACGGCACTCGGTTGCCACGACTTCTCGCCCGGACACCGCCGGGCCCCCTCGTACGGCCTGATCGCGCGGCCGGGGGTCCGGGGCGGTTCCCGGAAAGTCACAGCGTGGGTGCCGCTCCCCGATGGTCGGTCCCATCCCAGCGCGCCAGTCACGGCCCCGCCGGTCAGCCTACCGGGCGCGCCGGATCACCGGGGTCCCCGGTCCACCATGCGAGCGACGATAGGAAATAGGCCACAAGCCCATCCCCCCGCGGGCGGCACGAGCCCGCGCCCGGGGAGAACGCGCCGTCCGGCGTGCTGGGGAAGACCGCGCCACTGCCCCGTGCCGCTCGTCAGAGAACGGAGTTCCCGTGACCGCTATGGATGCCAGGGAGACCACGGAGGCGTTCATCGCCTCGGCCGACGCGCACAGCGCGCACAACTACCACCCGCTGCCGGTCGTCGTGGCGACGGCGGACGGAGCCTGGATGACGGATGTCGAGGGGCGCCGCTTCCTCGACATGCTGGCCGGCTATTCGGCGCTGAATTTCGGCCACGGCAACCGGCGGCTGATCGAGGCGGCCAAGGCGCAGCTCGACCGGGTGACGCTGACGTCGAGGGCGTTCCACCACGACCGGTTCGCGGACTTCTGCCGGGAACTGGCGTCGCTGTGCGGCATGGAGATGGTGCTGCCGATGAACACCGGCGTGGAGGCGGTGGAGACCGCGGTGAAGACGGCCCGGAAGTGGGGCTACCGGGTCAAGGGTGTCCCCGCGGAGATGGCGAAGATCGTGGTCGCGGGCAACAACTTCCACGGGCGTACGACGACGGTCATCAGCTTCTCGACGGACCCGGAGGCGCGGGCCGACTTCGGCCCGTACACACCGGGGTTCGAGATCGTGCCGTACGGGGACGTGACCGCGCTGCGGGCGGCGGTCACGGAGAACACGGTGGCCGTCCTGCTCGAACCGATCCAGGGGGAGGCGGGGGTGCTGGTGCCGCCGGCCGGCTATCTGCCGGCGGTGCGGGAGCTGACGCTGGAGCGTGACGTGCTGTTCGTCGCGGACGAGATCCAGTCGGGTCTCGGGCGGACCGGCCGTACGTTCGCGTGCGAGCACGAGGGCGTGGTGCCGGACGTGTACGTCCTCGGGAAGGCGCTCGGCGGCGGGGTGGTGCCGGTGTCGGCGGTGGTGTCGAGCGCGGAGGTGCTGGGGGTGTTCCGGCCCGGGGAGCACGGATCGACGTTCGGCGGGAATCCGCTGGCCTGCGCGGTGGCGCTGGAGGTGATCGCGATGCTGCGGTCGGGCGAGTACCAGCGGCGGGCGGCCGAGCTCGGTGGGCATCTGCACCATGAACTGGGTCTGTTGAAGGACTCGGGGCATGTCACCGCGGTGCGCGGGCGCGGGCTGTGGGCGGGCGTCGACATCGCCCCGGCGCACGGCACGGGCCGGGAGGTCTCGGAGAAGCTGATGGACCGGGGCGTCCTCGTCAAGGACACCCACGGCGTCACCGTCCGGATCGCCCCGCCCCTGGTCATCAGCAAGGAGGACCTGGACTGGGGGCTGGCCCAACTGCGGGCGGTGCTGGGGGCGTAGGCACAGGGCTCTGCCCCGGACCCGGCGGGACTTGGCGGGACACGCCCACCCGCCGGGAGATGCCGGGCGGCGGCTTGGACTCGCCCGGACCGGCCCGGACCGGCCTGGACGGGCGGGCCCCGCCTGGACCTGGCAGGACATGCACGGATCCGGCGAGACATGCCCGGACCCGGCGCCAGAGGATCACCTGGGGCGGGAAGCGGGCGTACTCGTCGGTGATCGGGCCGGAGGACTCCCGGCGACGCGCCGTCCCCTACAGTCACTTCGTGCTCTTTGGAATGGTGTGCGCCCTTGGTGCCTCGGTCTGTTTCGGTACGGCGACGGTTCTGCAGGCGATGGCCGCGCGGGCCGCGGGCAAGGACGGGACGGGCGGCGGGGCCGGCGGCGCGGCGGCACTGCTGCTGCGGGCGCTGCGGCAGTGGCGCTACCTGGCGGGTCTCGGCCTCGACGGCGTCGGGTTCCTGCTCCAGATCATCGCGCTGCGGTCGCTTCCGATCTACGCCGTCGGCGCGGCCCTCGCCGCGAGCCTGGCCGTCACCGCGGTGGTCGCCTCGCGGCTGCTCCATGTGCGGCTGAGCCGGGTCGAGTGGGGCGCGGTGGCGGTGGTGTGCGCGGGGCTCGCGATGCTGGGGCTGGCGTCCGGGACGGAGGGGGACCGCACGGGCTCCCTGGCCTTGAAGTACGCGATGCTGGGGACGTCCTTGGCCGTGCTGGTCCTGGGGCTGGTCGGCGGACGGCTGCCCGACCGGGGGCGGGCGCTCGCGCTGGGGCTCGGGGCGGGGTTCGGGTTCGGGGTGGTCGAGGTCGCGGTGCGGCTGATCGCGGACCTCGATCCGGGGAGACTGCTGGCCAATCCGGCGACGTACGCGCTGCTGATCGGTGGCGGGGCGGCGTTCCTGCTGCTCACCACGGCCCTGGAACGGGGTTCGGTGACGACGGCCACCGCCGGGCTGGTCATCGGGGAGACCATCGGACCCGCGCTCGTGGGGGTGGTGTGGCTGGGCGACCGCACGCGCGAGGGACTGTCCTGGCTGGCGGTTCTCGGTTTCGCGGTGGCTGTGGCGGGGGCCCTGGCGCTCGCGCGGTTCGGCGAGGCGCCGGGTACGACGGCTTCGGGGTCCGCGGCCGCGCCGACGAAGGCGGAGGAAGAGCGGAAAGCGTAGAGGTCGCCTGACGGGCGGAGATCCCGCGAGGGGCAGAGGTCCCGCGAGGGCCGGTCCTCCGCGATGGGCCCTCCGGAGGGCGCCTCAGGAACCGCCAAGAGCCCTCAAGCGCCCGGCGGCGTTCTCAAGCGCCCTCCCGCCCTCAAGAACAAGGGCCCGTGTTTCAGGGAAGCGCTCGGCAGAGCGCGTCCAGTGCGCCCGACCAGGCGTGATCCGGTGGCGTGCCGTAGCCGACGACCAGGGCGTCCCGGGGCGGGGTGAGGGCACCGGGGTGGCGGTGGCGGGACAGGCCGTGGACGGCGAGGCCCTGCCAGGCGGCGGCCTGGACGACCGACTGCTCGGTGCCGGGCGGCAGTTGGAGCACGGCGTGCAGCCCGGCGGCTATACCGGTGGCGTGCACGGCGGGGGCGCGGGTGGCGAGCGCGGCGACGAGGGCGTCCCTGCGGCGCCGGTAGCGCAGACGGGCGGCGCGGACGTGGCGGTCGTAGGCACCGGAGGTGACGAACTCCGCCAGGGTCAGCTGGTCCAGTACTCCCGTGGACCAACCGCCCTCCCCCTTCAGGGAGATGACCTCGTCCGCGAGGGACGGCGGCAGAACCAGCCAGCCGAGGCGCAGCGCGGGCGCCAGGGACTTGCTCGCGGTGCCGAGATGGACCACGTGGTCGGGGTCGAGGCCCTGCAACGCGCCGACGGGCTGCCGGTCGTAGCGGAACTCGCCGTCGTAGTCGTCCTCCAGGACGAGCCCGCCGGTGCGGCGGGCCCAGCCGACGACGGCGGCCCGGCGGTCCGGGTGCAGCGGCACTCCCATGGGGAACTGGTGTGCGGGGGTGAGCAGTACGGCTCGTACACCTGTCATGTCGCTTGTGTCGGTGCCGAGTTCGTCGAACGGCAGCGGGGTCGTGCGCAGGCCCGACCGGTGCAGGAGATTCCAGTGCGCGTCCTCGCCGTACGACTCCACGGCGAGCGAGCGCAGGCCCCGGCGGCGCAGGACCGCGCCGAGCAGCGTCAGGCCGTCCGAGAAGCCGGAGCAGATCAGGATGCGCTCCGGGTCGGCGCGGACGCCCCGGGCGCGGGAGAGGTAGCCCGCGAGGGCGGTGCGCAGTTCGGGGCGGCCGCGTGGATCGCCGTAGCCGAGGGCGTCGTGCGGTGCGCGGGTCAGGGCGCGGCGGGCCGCCTTGAGCCAGGCGGCGCGCGGGAAGGACGCGAGGTCGGGGGTGCCGGGGACGAGGTCGTACGTGGGACGGCCCTGCTCACGGTGGCGCGGCGCGGCCTCAGGCGCCGGTCGTACGACGCTCCGCCCGGCCACCCGCGTGCCCGAGCCCTGGCGCGCGGTGAGCCAGCCCTCGGCGACGAGGTCCGCGTAGGCGTCGGCGACCGTGTTGCGGGCGACGCCCAGGTCGGTGGCGAGCGAGCGGGAGGACGGGAGGCGGGTTCCGGGGGCCAGCCGGCCGCTGCGGACCGCCTCGCGCAGCGCGTCCGTCAGCCCTTTGCGAACACCGGATCCGGTCGGCTCCACATGAAGGTCGACGCCCAGAGTGGCCCATGTTCTCGCCATGGAAATGGACCATACTCCTGGGCTACTCCCCTCGTAGGGTCGACGGCATGACGACGCAGGACACGACCACGCAGACCACCACGACGAGTACCACGGCCGGCAGCACGACCCCCACCGCGACGGCCGACGGCGGGACCACGCGGTACGCGCCCGAGCACGCCCCCCGGCTGGACTGGGCCAGGCTCGCCCCCGACGTCTACAAGGCGATGGTCAAGCTCGACGCGGCGGCCCGGCGCGGGGTGGACCCCGTGCTCCTGGAGCTGGTGAAGATCCGCGCCTCGCAGCTCAACCACTGCGCGTTCTGCCTCGACATGCACACCAAGGACGCGCTCGCGGCGGGCGAGAGCGTGGAGCGGATCGTGCAGCTCGGCGCGTGGGAGGAGTCGCGGCACTTCTACACGGAGAGGGAGCTCGCGGCGATCGAGCTGACCGAGGCCGTCACGGTGCTCACCGGGGGCACCTCCCGGACGGAGTCTGGGGGAAGTTTCGTGCCGGACGAGGTGTACGAGCGGGCGGCCCGGCGGTTCGAGGAGGCCGAGCTGGCCCAGCTGATCGCCGCGATCACGGTGATCAACGCCTGGAACCGGTTCGGCGTGACCTGCCGTCTGGTGCCGGGCCACTACCGGGCGGGCCAGTACAAGTGACGGCCCGGCGCATTCTGGAGGGGAGTACACGGTGGTGAACAAGGCCGAGACGTTCAGGGCGCTGCACCAGGGGCGGGTGCCGGGTGATCCGCTGGTGCTGCCCGGACCCTGGGACGCCGCGAGCGCGCGGGTGTTCGTGGACGCGGGATTCCCCGCGCTCGCCACACCGAGCGCCGGGGTGGCCGCCTCGCTCGGGTACACGGACGGGGAGACGCCCGCCGACGAGATGTTCGCGGCGGTCGCGCGGATCGTACGGGCCGTCGACGTGCCGGTGTCGGCGGATGTCGAGGACGGCTACGGGCTCGCGCCCGAGGAGCTGGTGGAGCGGTTGCTGGAGGCGGGCGCCGTCGGCTGCAACCTGGAGGACTCCACGAACGGTGTCCTCAAGGACGCGGCCCGGCACGCCGACTGGCTGGCCGAGGTGCGGGGCGCGGCCGGGGACCGGCTGTTCGTGAACGCCCGTGTCGACGTCTTCATCCACGGGGACGGGGATCCCGGGCGGGCCGTCGAGCGGGCCGCGCTGTACGTCGCCGCGGGGGCGGACTGCGTGTACCCGATCGGGGCACCGCCCGAGGTGCTCCCGCTGCTGCGGTCCGGCATCCGCGGGCCGGTGAACGTGTTCGCCCCGCTCGACGGGACGCCGGCGGCCGAACTGGGTGAACTCGGGGCCACGCGCATCACGTTCGGGCCCGGGTTGCAGCGCCGGGCCACCCAGGCGCTGGCGGAGATCGCGGCGGAACTGAGGTAGGCCGGCCGGTTCCGCGGGGCGGGTGCCGTCCCCGGCGCCCGCCCCGGTCCGTGCGGGGCCCCGGCCCCTACGACGACGGAAGCCAAGCCCGCCATGTCGACGCGTGGCGCTCCACCCACTTCTTCGCCGCTTCCTCGGGCGTCAGCTTGTCGTTGGCGATCATCAGCGAGACCTCGTTCTGGTCCGCGGTGGTCCACTTGAAGTTCTTCAGGAAGGCGGCGGCCTTGCCGCCGGTCTTCGCGAAGTCGGCGTTGAGGTACTTCCGCAGCGGGGTGTGCGGGTAGGCACAGGCGACCTTCGCCGCGTCGGCGTCACAACCGTCCTTGTACGCGGGCAGTTTCACCTCGGTCATCGGGACCTTCTCGAACAGCCACTGCGGGGAGTACCAGTACGTGAGGAAGGGCTTCCCCTCCTTCGCGAACTGCTTCATCTGCGTGATCTGCGCGGCTTCCGAACCGGCGAACACCACCTGGTAGTCGAGCTTCAGGTTGTCCACCAGCGCCTTGTCGTTGGTGACGTACGACGGTGAGCCGTCGAGGAGCTGGCCCTTGCCGCCGCTCTCCGGCGTGCGCAGTCGGTCGGCGTACTTGTCGAGGTTCTTCCAGTTCGTGACGTCGGGGTGCCGCTTGGCGAAGTACGTCGGGACGTACCAGCCGATGTGCCCGGTCACGCCCAGGTTCCCGCCGGGGGCGATCGTCTTCTTGTCCTCGACGTACCGCTTCTCCTGGTCGGGGTGGCCCCAGTCCTCCAGGATCGCGTCGACGCGGCCCTGGCTGAGCGCGTCCCAGGCGGGCACCTCGTCGACCTGGACGGTGTCGACGCGGTAGCCCATCTCGTGTTCGAGGAGATACTGCGCCACGGCCACGTTCGACTGGGCGCCGACCCAGGACTGCACGGACAGGGTGACCGTCCTGGCGCCCCGGGCGTTCGCGAAGGGCGAGGCCTGCTTGGTCATGTCGGCGGCACCGCAGCCGGTGAGCAGCAGCAGGGCCGACGCGCCGGCCACCACGGATGTCGTACGAACACGCATGTCAGGCTCCTTTCTTCGCGCGGCGCCGCGTCGGCTGGGTCACCCGGTCGAGCATCAGGCCGAGGCAGACGATCGCGGCGCCCGCGACCAGGCCGGTGGCCAGATCACCCTGGGCGAGGCCGAACACGACGTCGTAGCCGAGCGCGCCACCGCCGACCAGGCCGCCGATGATGACGACGGCGAGGACCAGGACGACGCCCTGGTTGACGGCGAGCAGCAACGCGGGCCGGGCCAACGGGAGCTGGACCTGGCGCAGTTGCTGCGCGGGGGTCGCGCCGAGGGAGCGGGCGGCCTCCAGCGCGGCCGGGTCGACGGCGCGCAGCCCCTGGGTGGTGATGCGGACCACGGCGGGCAGCGCGTAGACGACCGCGGCGGCGACGGCGGGTGCGCGGCCGACGCCGAACAACGCGACCACGGGGATGAGGTACACGAACTGCGGCATGGTCTGGAAGACGTCGAGAACGGGCCGGAGCAGTCGCTCGAACCGTTCGCTGCGCGCGGCCGCGATCCCGGTGGCGAAGCCGAGCGCGAGGGTCACGGCGACCGCCGCGAGCACCTGGGAGAGCGTGTCGAGGGACGGCTTCCACGCGCCAAGGACGCCGATCGCGGCCATGGCGAGGACGGCGGTGAGGGCGGTGCGCCAGGTGCCGATCAGCCAGGCCAGGGCGGCCACGATGAGCAGCACCGACCACCAGGGCAGCCATTGCAGGCCGTCCCGGACCGGGTCGAGGACCCAGGTGGTGAAGTGGCCCGCCCAGTCGGCGGTGCCGCCGATGTACGGGACGCCGGAGTAGAGGTGGCCGGTCATCCAGTCGACGGCACTGTTCACCGGCTCGGCGATGTTCACCACCCAGGCGTCGGGCCAGTCCAGGCGCCCCGCGAAGCGTCCGGCGACCGCGACGGCGACTGCGGCCACTGCGGCGGCCACCGCGTACGGCCAGGGGGTGCTCGTACGGGCCTCTCCGAGCCGTTCGCCCGCCGCGGCCGTGACCCGGTCGAGGACGACCGCGAGGAGCACGATCGGGATGCCGGCGGCGAGCGCGGCGCCCACGTCCACGGAGGCGAGGGCCTGGTAGACGCGGTCGCCGAGACCGCCCGCGCCGATCACGGAGGCGATGACGGCCATGGAGAGCGCCATCATGATCGTCTGGTTGAGGCCGAGGAGGAGTTCCTTGCGGGCCAGCGGGAGACGGGCGGTGAGCAGTCGCTGGCGGGCCGTGGCGCCGAGTGAGGCGACGGCCTCCATCACGCCCTCGTCCGCGTCGCGCAGGCCGAGCGCGGTGAGGCGGGCCATGGGCGGGGCGGCGTAGACGACGGTGGCGAGGACGGCCGCGGGGACGCCGATGCCGAAGACCAGCACCACGGGCAGCAGATACGCGAACGCCGGGAGCACCTGCATGGTGTCGAGGACGGGGCGCAGCGCGCGGTGGGTGCGGTCGGAGAGCCCGGCGGCGAGGCCGAGCAGCGTGCCCAGCACGACGGAGGCGAACACGGCGACCACCATGACGGCCAGCGTCTGCATGGTGGGCACCCACATACCGAGCAGCCCGCAGGCGAGGAACGCGGCGCCGGTGCCGAGGGCAAGTCGCACGCCCGCGGCCCGCCGGGCCACCAGGGCGGCCACGGCGGTCACCCCGGCCCAGCCGGCCGCGAGGAGCAGCAGATAGACGGCCCGTACGGAGAGGACGACGGCGTTGCTGACGTAGCCGAAGAAGTACAGGAACAGCGGGTGGCTGTCGCGGTTGTCGATGATCCAGTCGCCGGCTCTGCCGAGCGGTCCGGTCAGGTCGACGGTCAGGGCGTGCGGCCAACTGCCTCCGTCCCATTGGGCGTTGGCCAGCGGCACGAGCACCGCCGCGACGGCCGCGAGGAGCAGGAGCTTGCCGACGGCCGGATGCCTGAGGCGAGCGGGCAGGACCGTACGGGGAACGGATGCGGTGACTGCGGCCATCACACCGCCTCCTTGCGCGAGTCCGCGCCGGCGGGCGGGTCCGAGTCGGTGCGCGGGGCCGAGTCGGTGCGCGGGTCCGAGTCGGTGCGCGGGGCCGAGTCGGTGCGCGGGTCCGAGTCGGAGCGCGAGGCCGAGTCGGAGCGCGAGGCCGAGTCGGAGCGCGGGGCCGAGTCGGAGCGCGAGGCCGAGTCGGAGCGCGAGGCCGAGTCGGAGCGCGAGGCCGAGTCGGAGCGCGGGGCCGAGTCGGAGCGCGGGGTCGACCGGGCTCGAAGGTCCGACTCGTCTCCGAGGTCCGAGTCGCCTCGCAGGGTCGACCCGGCTCGAAGGTCCGAGCCGGCGACGACGTGGAGCAGGCGCTCGTGGTCGACGACGCCGAGGCAGCGGCCGTCCCGTACGACGCAGGCGGCGCGGCCGGAGCGGGCGACGGCCTTGATGGCGTCGGCGACCACGGTGTCGGGGGCGAGCGCGCCGGGGTGGTCCGGTCCGCCGCAGTCCCCGGCCCGCATGGCCGTGCGGACCGTCATGACCTGCTCGCGGGGCACGTCCCGGACGAACTCGCGGACGTAGGCGTCGGCCGGGGAGCCGACGATCTCCTCGGGGGTGCCGAGCTGGACGATCCGGCCGTCGCGCATCAGGGCGATGCGGTCGCCGAGGCGCAGGGCCTCGGTCAGGTCATGGGTGATGAAGACCATCGTGCGGCCCTCCTCGCGGTGCAGCCGGACGACCTCTTCCTGCATGTCCCGCCGGATCATCGGGTCGAGCGCGCTGAACGGCTCGTCGAAGAGCAGGACTTCGGGGTCGACGGCGAGCGCGCGGGCCAGCCCGACGCGCTGCTGCTGACCGCCGGACAGCTGTCCTGGCCTGCGCTGCTCCATGCCTTCCAGGCCCACCTTGGCGACGACCTCGGCGGCCCTCGCCCGGCGTTCCTCGCGCGGGACGCCCTGGATCTCCAGGCCGTAGGCGACGTTGTCGAGCACCGAGCGGTGCGGCAGCAGGCCGAAGTGCTGGAAGACCATGGCGGCGCGGTGGCGGCGCAGTTCGCGCAGCCGGGCCTTGTCCATCGCGAGGACGTCCTCGCCGTCGATCGCGAGGCTGCCCGAGGTGGGCTCGATCAGCCGGGTGAGGCAGCGCACCAGCGTGGACTTGCCCGAGCCGGACAGGCCCATGACGACGAAGACCTCGCCCTTGCGGACGTCGAAACCGACGTCACGGACGGCGGCGGTGCAGCCGGTGGCGGCGCGCAGCTCGGCGGCGTCGAGGGAGGCGAGTTCGGGGTCGCCGGGGACGCGGTCGGCCTTCGGACCGAAGACCTTCCACAGGTTGCGCACGGAGAAGACGGGGTTGATTCCCGCGTCACCGGCGGCAGGCGCAGCCGGTGACGCGGCGTCCGCATGGGTCGTCGCGCTCATCACGCACCGCCCCCGATCAGGTCGGCTGCCTTCTCGCCGACCATGAGCACCCCGATCATCGGGTTCACGGCGGGCATGGTCGGGAAGACGGAGGCGTCGGCGATCCGGATGCCGTCGAGGCCGCGGACGCGCAGTTCGGGGTCCACCACCGCGCGTTCGTCGGAGAGTTCGCCCATCCGGCAGGTGCCCGCCGGGTGGTAGACGGTGTGCGCGACCTGGCGTGCGTACGCGCCGAGTTCCTCGTCGCCGGTGATGGCGGGACCGGGGCACACCTCACGCTTGAGCCAGCCTGCGAGCGGCTCGGCCGCGGCTATCTCACGGGCGATCTTGATGCCGTCGACGAGGGTACGGCCGTCGTAGTCGTCCTCGTCCGTGAAGTACCGGAAGTCGAGGGCGGGTTTGACGGCCGGGTCGGCGCTGGTCAGGTAGAGACGGCCGCGGCTGCGTGGCTTGGGGACGTTGGGGGTCATGGAGACGCCGTGCGCGGGGCGTTCGTAGCCGAGGCGCTCCGGGTTGTCCGTGAAGGGGATCTGGTAGAAGTGGAACATCAGGTCGGGGCCCGGCTGTTCGGGGTCGCGGCGGACGAACAGGCCCGCGTCGGAGTCCATCGCGGAGTTCTCCGGGATCGGCCCGTCCGTCTCCCAGACGATCACGGACTCGGGGTGGTCGAGCAGGTTCTCGCCGACGCCCGGCAGATCGTGCACGACCGGGATGTCCAGCTCCTCCAGGTCACCGGCGGGTCCGATGCCGGAGTGCAGCAGCAGGCGCGGCGAGTCGACGGCGCCCGCGCACAGCAGGACCTCGTTCCGCGCCCGGACGAGAACCTCTTCGTCGTCCTTCGTGCGGACGTGCACACCCGTGACGCGCGTCCCGTCCAGCTCCAGCTTGTACGCCCAGGTCTCCAGCAGGAGCGTCAGGTTGGGCCGCTCGTCCATCACCGGGTGCAGGTACGCCACCGAGGCGCTGGACCGCTTGTTGTCCTCCGGGTGGTACGCGAGGTCGAAGAAGCCGACGCCCTCGGTGAACGGCCGCCGGTTGAAGCCCTCGACGCGCGGCACGTCGAGCGCGGACCGCGCGGCCTCCACGAAGTCCCGCGCGATGGCGTTCCGGTCCTTCTCGTCGACCGGGACGATGTTGTTCAGGAGTCGCGCGTAGTACCCCTCCATCGACACCGCGCCCCAGCCCTTGGCGCCGGCCGCCTCCCACTCGTCCCAGTCGGACGGCAGCGGTCTGAACGCGATCAGCGTGTTGTGCGACGAGCAGCCGCCGAGCACCCGGGCGCGGCTGTGCCGGATGTGGGAGTTGCCGCGCGGCTGCTCGGTGGTCGGGTAGTCGTAGTCGAGTTCCCCGCCGAGCAGGCCCATCCAGCGGCGCAGGGTGAGGACGTCCTCGCGGCCGACATCGCTGGGGCCGCCCTCGATGACGGCGACGGTGACGTCCGGGTTCTCGGTGAGGCGGGACGCGATCACGGAGCCCGCCGTGCCGCCGCCGATGACGACGTAGTCGTACGTGTTCTCGTGCTGGGACATGAAGTGGTGCTCCAAAGTGCCTTGTGCGGTGGGGGTTTCGGAGAGGGGACGGGGGCAGGGACGTGGAAGCCAGACGGACGGACGCCCGGTGTCGGCCGGCGAACCAACGGACGGGTGCCGACGTCAGCCGGTAAACCGACCCACAGGCGCCCGTGCCAGTCGGCGAACCGGCCGACAGGTGCCGAGCTCAGCCGGCGAACCAACGGACGGGCGCCGGCGCGAGGTTCTGGTAGACGTGCTTCGTCTCGCGGTACTCGGCGAGCCCGGCCGGGCCGAGTTCGCGCCCGACGCCGCTCCGGCCGAAGCCGCCCCACTCCGCCTGCGGGAGATAGGGGTGGAAGTCGTTGATCCAGACGGTGCCGTGGCGCAGCCGGCCCGCGACACGGCGGGCGCGGCCGGCGTCGGCGGTCCAGACGGCGCCCGCGAGGCCGTACTCGGTGTCGTTGGCGAGAGCGACGGCCTCGTCCTCGGTGGTGAACGTCTCCACGGTCAGAACGGGCCCGAAGACCTCCTCGCGGACGACCCGCATCCCGCGGTGGCACTGGTCGAGGACGGTCGGCTCGTAGAAGTAGCCGGTGGCGGGACGGACTTCGGACGGCTCGGGCCGCTTGCCGCCGGAGCGCAGCACCGCGCCCTCGGCCAGCGCGGAGGCGACGTACGCCTCGGTCTTCGCGCGCTGCTGCTCGGAGACGAGCGGGCCGCACTCGACGCCGTCCTCGGTGCCGCGGCCGAGCCTGATCGCGCTTGCCCTGCGGGCGAGTTCGGCGACGAAGCGCTCGCGCAGGGACTCCTCGACGATGAGCCGTGAACCGGCCGAGCACACCTGGCCGCTGTGGATGAAGGCGGCGTTGAGGGCCTGGTCGACGGCGGTGTCGAAGCCGTCCTCGGTGGCGCAGGCGTCGGCGAAGACGACGTTGGGGTTCTTGCCGCCGAGTTCGAGCGCGACCTTCTTGACCGTGTCGGCGGCGGCGCGTGCCACCTTCGTACCGCTGGCGAGGCCGCCGGTGAAGGACACGAGGTCGACGTCGGGGTGCTCGGCGAGTCGGGCGCCGACCGTGTGCCCGGGGCCCGTGACGAGTCCGGCGACACCGGCGGGCAGTCCGGCCTCGGCCAGCAGACCGAGCAGGGCGACGGTGGTCAGCGGGGTGATCTCGCTCGGCTTGACCACGAAGGTGTTGCCGGCGGCGAGAGCCGGCGCGATCTTCCAACTTGCTTGCAGGAGCGGGTAGTTCCAGGGCGTGATCAGCGCGCACACGCCGACGGGTTCGTGCACGACGACGCTGTGGATGTCGGCCGACCCGGCGTCCACCACGCGTCCGCCGCCCTCCCCCACCACGAGGTCGGCGAAGTAGCGGAAGGCGTCGGCGACGCAGTCGATGTCGACGCGCCCCTCCTCCAGCGTCTTGCCCGCGTCACGGCTTTCGAGCAGCCCGAGTTCCTCGCGGTCGCGGACGAGGAGGTCGGCGACGCGGCGCAGCAGGGCGGCACGTTCGGTGACGGGGGTGTGCGGCCAGGGGCCCTCGTCGAAGGCGTGGCGTGCGGCGGCGACCGCGAGATCCGCGTCCTTCTCGTCCCCCTCCGCGACCACGGCGAACGGCTCGGCATCGGCGGGGTCGAGGATCTCGCGCGTCGCGGCGGAGAGCGCCGCGCGCCACTCGCCGCCCACGTGGATGGTCTGTTCTGCCTGCTGTCCGGCCATGATCGGTGTTGCCTTCCGTTCCTGTTCGATGCTCCTGCGTCACACGTGTGTCACTCCCGGGAGCCGTGAGCACCTGCCCCCCGGCCCGGCCCCCATGCACAATCCGTCACCAAAAGTGCGCCGGGTCACTGAAAAATCGGCCAAAACACGACGAGAACGGGTGCTGATCAGCGATGGACAGCCCTCTTTCCTTTGACTAAAGTCAAAGGAATAACGAGCTGGACGGGAAGCCGGACAGGGAGCCGCACATGGGACCTGATACGGAGCCGGATACGGGACCTGACGCGGAGCCGGACAGGGGGCCCGTGCCGGCGGACCAGGTGGCGACGCTGCGGCGGTTCAACCGCTACTTCACCCGGCGCATCGGAGTCCTCGACGATCACTACCTCGGCCAGGACCGCCCCCTCGGCGAGGCCCGGCTGCTGTTCGAGATCGGCGGTACGGGAGCCTCCCTGCGCGAACTCCGGGCCCGGCTCGGCCTGGACGCCGGGTACTTGAGCCGGATGGTGCGGGCCCTGGAGGCGCAGGGCCTCGTCCGGGTGAGCGTCCATCCCGGCGACAGCAGACTGCGGGTCGCCGAGCTCACGGCGGCCGGGCAGGTCGAGGTCGAGGAGCAGAACCGGCTGGCCAACGGTCTGGCCGAGGGCCTGCTCAGCGGTCTCGGCGCTCCCCGGCGCGCGGAGCTGACCGCGGCCCTCGACACGGCACACCGACTGCTCCGGCTCGCCGCCATCACCGTGGAGACCGTCGACGGCGCCTCCCTTGACGCCCGCGCCTGCCTCGACGCGTACGCGGCCGACATCGACGAGCGGTTCCCCGAGGGCTTCGACCCCGGCACCCTCGTCCGGCCCCACGAGGTGTCGGGCGACGCCGGCGCCTTCCTCGTCGCCTACGAGGAGGGCCGTCCCGTGGGCTGCGGGGCGCTGCGCCGGCTCGCTCCCCGGGCGGGCGAGATCCGCCATGTGTGGGTGCACCCGGCCGCCCGTCGGCTCGGCCTCGGACGCCGTATCCTCGACGGCCTCGAACAGCGGGCCGCCGAGCGCGAGTTCACCGTCGTACGACTCGACACGCACGCGGCGCTCACCGAGGCACAGGCGATGTACCGGGCCTGCGGATACACGGAGATCCCGCGCTACGACGACAACGTGTACGCGGCGCACTGGTTCGAGAAGCGACTGCCCGGCGCCGGGGCCCAGGAACCGCCCGCGCGTTAGGAGCGGCTCCTGCGTTCAGTACGGCTCGTGCCTCAGGCGGGCTCGTACCCCGGGTGGGGCTCGCGCCCCAGGCGGGGCAGCTCGTGCCTCAGGTGGGGTTCGCGCAGGCGTACCCGCTCGGGCAGAAGGAGTTCACGGCCGTCGTGAGCTGCTCGGTCATGTCCGTTCCCGGCGGGCTGCTGGCGACGATGCCGTACGGCGTACCGTCGGCGGCCTGGAAACGGTGGTCGATGTTCTCGGTGGGCCCGTTCTCCTTGCTGTCGTAGCGGTAGCTGAACTCCGTCCAGTCGGTGCCGCTGCGCCGGTCCAGGTACTGGTAGCCCCGGGCCCCCTCCGCGATGGACTGGGCCTGCGCCGAGGACTCCGACACTGAGTCCTCCTTGATCTCGAACACCAGCAGGCTGCGGTCACCACCGGGTGCCGTGTACGTGACGACGGGCGCCAGCTTGCCCTGCTTCTCCTCGCGCGCCCAGCCGTCGGGCACGTCCACGGTGTAGCCGAGGGGGTCGACCGACCGGCTGTACCCGGGGGACGGCGCAGGGGCGGTGGTCCCGGCCGGGTCGGCGTAGGCACCCTCGCCGCCGGAGGCGTTCGGGGTGTCCGGTGACGCGCCAGGCTGGGTCGCCGTGACCGTCACCGCGGGACCCGACGGACCCGCTTTCGGGTGCCCCGCCGTGTCGCTCCTGGTCAGCGCCCACAGCCCGCCGCCCACACCGCCCGCCAGAACGGCCACCGCCACAATCACCAGAAGCAGCCGCCGCGAGTCACCGGCCCTCGGCCCCTGACCGCCTCCGGGCCAGGTCTGCGGCTGGTGGTGCGGCTGCGACCAGGCCTGGGCCTGCTGCTGATGCTGAGGCCATGGATGCGACTGCGGCGGCGGCAATGGCTGCGGCTGCGGTGGTACCGAGCCCGCGGGCGGATAGGGATCAGGCCCGGGCCGCAGCGGACCCGCCTGCGTGGCCGCCGCCCACCACTGCTGGTCCCCGGCCGGTGGCGCTCCCCCGGCATCGGCACCGTCCTGAACTCCACCGTCGTCCGGCCGCCCCGTACCGTCGTCGACCCATTGCCGACGGTCCGCGTCCCATCTCTGCGCCATCCCGTCACCCCCCGCTCCCCGCCGGCCCCACCCGACGGCCCGATCCCGACGCGTTTCTTCGCCGGACCTCTGCCGCGCCCCTGTCCCCCCAGCGGACCGTACGTAACGAAGATAGTGAGAATTCCGCCAACAGCACCCCTCTTTATGGCGACAAAGCACACACGTTCGATACGTACTTTCCGTACGCCTCTCCGCCCCTGCTCGCGGAACGGGTGAACCGCGCGACCCCGGAACACGGCGATGCCCGGGTGGTGATCACCACCCGGGCATCGCGCGTTCGAATCAGATCAGATCGGTCCTGATCAGATCAGGCCGAGGCTGCGGACCGCCTCGCGCTCCTCCTCGAGCTCCTTCACGGAGGCGTCGATGCGGGCGCGGGAGAACTCGTTGATGTCCAGGCCCTGGACGATCTCGTACTGGCCGTCCTTCGTGGTGACGGGGAAGGAGGAGATGAGACCCTCCGGCACGCCGTACGAACCGTCCGACGGGATACCCATGGAGGTCCAGTCGCCTTCGGCCGTGCCGTTGACCCACGTGTGGACGTGGTCGATGGCGGCGTTGGCGGCCGAGGCGGCCGAGGACGCGCCACGGGCCTCGATGATCGCCGCGCCGCGCTTGGCGACGGTCGGGATGAACTCCTCGGCCAGCCACTTCTCGTCGCTCACGACCTCGGCGGCGTTCTTGCCGGCGACCGAGGCGTGGAAGATGTCGGGGTACTGGGTGGCGGAGTGGTTGCCCCAGATGGTCAGACGCTTGATGTCGGCGACCGTGGTGCCCGTCTTCTTCGCGAGCTGGGTCAGCGCGCGGTTGTGGTCCAGACGGGTCATGGCGGTGAAGCGCTCGGCGGGTACGTCCGGGGCGGCGGCCTGGGCGATCAGCGCGTTGGTGTTCGCCGGGTTGCCGACGACCAGGATCTTGACGTCGTCCGCGGCGTTGTCGTTGATGGCCTTGCCCTGCGGCTTGAAGATGCCGCCGTTGGCCGAGAGCAGGTCACCGCGCTCCATGCCCTTGGTACGCGGGCGGGCGCCGACGAGCAGACCGACGTTGGTGCCGTCGAAGGCGACGTTCGGGTCGTCCGTGATGTCGATGCCCTGAAGAAGCGGGAAGGCGCAGTCGTCGAGCTCCATGGCGGTGCCCTCGGCGGCCTTCAGCGCCGGCGTGATCTCCAGGAGGCGCAGCTTGACCGGCACGTCCGCGCCGAGCAACTGGCCGGAGGCGATGCGGAAGAGCAGGGCGTAACCGATCTGGCCGGCCGCGCCGGTGACGGTGACGTTCACGGGAGTGCGGGTCATGGCGTTCTCCGTATGACAGCAGGCGGTGGGGCGTCCCTGCCCCGGGTGCAGGATCGTCCCCTGCAACCGCCGCAATGATCGATCAAAGGTTCCGATGATCGATCTCTCGGCGTCAAGAGAGATCCGCCGTCAGGCTATCGCGCATCCGGGACGCCGTACGTCAGGGTCCGTGTGGCCCACCCCACAGATCTCCCGCGGATCCCCCGGGAAGGCGGTCGCCGGGCTCGGGAGAGGGTGAACCCGGCGACCGCCGAAGGGGGTACCGGGGGCGTCGGAAAGGGATCTCCCCCCTCTCCGACAGCACCGGATCCCGTGGGGGTACGGCTCGCCTGCCCCCGAATCGCGAACTCAATCCCTCAAACCCCCAGGATTTCTCCGGGGCCTTCCCCAGCCGTTCTTCGCCCCCTCCGCCCCTACCCGGCCCGAACCTGGGGCCTCCGCCCCGGACCCCGCTCCTCAAACGCCGGAGGGGCTGAAATCCGTACGGGCGCCCCCGCTACGGAGTGCACCCCTTCCGACCGGACTTCAGCGTCGCGCAAGCCTTCGCGTCACCGGCGTCCTTCACCGCGACCATCGGCGTGTACGCGTCCGCGTCCCTGTCCACCGCGGCCGTCCGCTTCGCCGCGCCCCCCGACGACACGTCGACCCGGTCGCCCACCACCGCCTGCGTGATACGGGCCCAGGCCGTCCCGCACGTCTTGCTGTACCGCACCTCCACCAGCGTGGTCCCCACCGTCACGCTGGTCGTGGTCTTGGCCAGTTGACCGCCGCAGCCCATTTTCTCGGGGTCCTTCCCGGCACAGGAGGCCCCAGCGCACTTCACCCCGGGCGGCAGATCGGGCTGAGCGCGGGCCGAGGCCGCCGGCGTCTTCGGCGTACCGCCCGCGTCCTTCTCCTCCCCGCCCCGCGTGAGGTAGACGGCGGCCGCGACGACGACCAGCGCGCCCACAACCCCGGCGAGGAACATCGTCAGCCGCCGCTTGCGCCGCGCGGAGTCCGTCCCCCGCCCGGCACCGACGGGCCGCGCATCCTGCGGCTCCGGCCCCCCGGCAGCGCGAACCGGACCCACCGGCGCCACCGGACCGAACTTCCCGCCCCCGCCGGACGACGACGCGACAGCCCCCCAGCCGCCGCCCGCGCGCCCCGCCCCACCGGAACCGGCCGACGCGCCTGCGGACGACGCCTCGCCCCCGTCCCGCCCGGTCGGCTGCGACGGCACCGACGTGGACCCGGACGGGCGTCCGGACGGCGGGGACAGCGGAGACGGTGGTGCCGCCGGCGAACCCTCCGACGGCAGCGCGACCCCGGGCGCGGCGGTCGCGCTGCCGCCCCGTCGGGCCGACCGCTGCCGGCCGCCGCTCCCGTTCGCCGGAGACGGCCCGAACTCCCCCAGCGCGGCCCGCGCCTGGGATATCCGTATCGCCTCCATCGTCATGTCGTGGCGCATCTCCGAACGGCTCCAGGCACGCTCGGCCAGCTCCCACATGGTCGCCAGATGCACGGGACTGGTCCCGGTCACCTCGGCCAGCGCGACGATCGCGCCCTTGGGCGCGAGGAGCCGGCCGTTCAGGTACCGCTCCCAGGATGTCTTGCTGTAGCCCGTGCGGTCGGCCACGGCCGCGATGCCCAACCCGCTCCGGTCGACGAGCAGTCGCAGCTGACCGGCGAACTCCTTGACCTGCGGATCGAGTTCATCCGGCAGCGCCTTCCAACGAGGCATTCCTTCCCCCCACTTCCCCCCGTACGTGCACGACTGATTCCCGCGTGTGACTCCCGGGCTCCCGGCCCCGCGTCGAGCAGCGGGGGCCTCCCCCGTCTTCGCCGAGTCCCCGTTCTGGCTACCCACAGGGATGCGCCCGGCCGGGATCTCAGTTCCCGATATGGGGGCGCACGGGAGCATTTGAGCCGGAGCATGCACCGTTGCACGCCCGCCGGGACACGGTCCAGTGTTCCACCGGCACCGGCGAGATGGCAGTGCCACAACGGCCGCCCCGCGGGCCGGAGTTGGGTGGTTCCCGTCGCACGGCGCGCACACCGTACCGGAATGGTCACTTCCGTGCCACAGCGGACTGCCGGCTGTTGAACAGCCCGTTCCCGTGCACAAGGGTTGTCCCCGGGCGGAACACTCGCCCGATCGCGGCCCGTCCTTGACTCGGGGGAGAGGACGGGCCGCCGTCGTCCCCGAAGCCGAGCCCGGACCGGAAGCCGAACCGACCCCGGGCAGGACCCGGACCGGCAATGGGCGTCAGGTGGAACAACACGGCCCGCCCTCCCCGAAGGGGAAGACGGGCCGTCGGCACGCGCGGGCGAGCCCGCACGCACGCGGAGGTCGTCCGCGGTTCAGCGCACCGTGAAGTGCAGGGTGTCGTCGAGGAACGGGATCTCCAGCATCGGGTTGGGCTGGGCCATCAGCGCGAGCACCACGATGGCGATGCCCAGGACGCCGTACGTGACCATGTCCGTGAAGCGCGAGCGGACCGCGAGCATGCCCACGCTGGGCAGCGTCCAGCGCATCACGGCACCCGCGAGCAGCGCGGCGCCGATCAGGATCGTGCCGACGCGGAACACGTCGAGCGCGGTGAGCAGCAGGCCGAGCGCGACGCCCGACAGCACGGTGAGGATGGGCCACTGACGCGCGGGCGCCGGGGCGTCGCCCGACGCCGCCCGGCCGCCGCCCTCGGGCCGGGCCGTGTCGCGCGTGAACAGCGGGAAGCGCCGTGTGGTGCGCCGCGGCTTCCCCTCGGCATCGGGCGCGCTGATCGCGTCCCGCGCGCTCGCCCCGTCCAGCTCATCAGCTTCAGCTTCAGCCCCCGACCCAGCCGCGGCCCCGGCCTCAGCCTCCGCCGCGGACGCGGACCCAGCCTCGGCCTCCGCCGCGGCCCCGGACCCAGCCTCGGCCTCGGCCTCCGCCGCGGCCCCGGACCCAGCCCCGGCCCCGGCCCCGGCCTCAGTCTTCAACTCGGCCTCGATCTCGGTCTCCTTCTCGGACTCGGTCCGCCCAGCGGCTCCGGCACCCGCCGCCCCGGGCTCGGCCGCCCGGCCGTCCGCGCCCCGCGCCCCGGAACGGCCCCCTGCCCCTGTTCCCGCGGAAGCGGAAGCAGAGGTGGAGGTGGAAGCAGAGGTGGAGGTGGCGGACGTTGAGGTACGCGCCCCGGTGACGGCGTCCCGCAAGGCGCTCTCCGCCTCCCGTACGGCCTCCTCGGTGCCGGCGCCTCGCGCACCGCGCGCCGCGCCGTCCTCGGACTCGTGGGTGTTGCCGTCAGCCGACACTGCGTTCCGCCGCTTCCACCACGTTGACGAGCAACTGGGCGCGGGTCATCGGGCCGACCCCGCCCGGGTTCGGGGAGATCCAGGCGGCGACCTCGGCGACGTCCGGGTGGACGTCTCCGACGATCTTGCCCTCGGCGCTGCGCGAGACACCGACGTCCAGGACGGCGGCGCCCGGCTTCACGTCCTCGGCCCTGATGAGGTGCGCGGAGCCCGCGGCGGCGACGATGATGTCGGCGCGCTTGAGGTGCGCGGAGAGGTCACGCGTCCCGGTGTGGCACTGGGTGACCGTGGCGTTCTCGCTGCGCCGGGTCAGCAGCAGCGGCATCGGGCGCCCGATGGTCACACCGCGGCCGACGACCACGACCTCGGCACCCTTGATCTCCACGCCGTAGCGGCGCAGGAGCGTGAGGACACCGTTGGGGGTGCAGGGCAGCGGGGCGGGCTCGTTGAGGACGAGACGCCCGAGGTTCATCGGGTGCAGGCCGTCCGCGTCCTTGTCCGGGTCCATCAGTTCCAGGATGCGGTTCTCGTCGATGCCCTTGGGAAGCGGGAGCTGGACGATGTAGCCGGTGCAGGCGGGGTCCTCGTTCAGCTCGCGGACCACCGCCTCGATCTCTTCCTGCGTGGCGGTCGCGGGCAGTTCGCGCTGGATGGAGGCGATGCCGACCTGGGCACAGTCGCGGTGCTTGCCCGCGACGTACTTCTGGCTTCCGGGGTCGTCGCCGACCAGGACCGTCCCGAGGCCGGGCGTGACGCCCTTCTCCTTCAGGGCCGCCACGCGGACGGTCAGGTCGGACTTGATCGCGGCTGCGGTGGCCTTGCCATCGAGAATCTGGGCGGTCATGACCCCATCCTCCCGGATGACGGGGTCCTTGTTCCAATCCGGGGCACCCCTGTACGCGGCGAGGCGGTACCGCCGCTCAAGGGCGTGATCAAGACCGCCGCTCAGGGGCGTGATCAAGCAGATTGCGACTGCACAACAGCTCATCTCACGAGCTGGACAAAACGCGCCCATCCGATCACGATGAACGACGCAGTATCGCGGTCAGTGTTGGGGGGCAAACCGCTTATATCGTCGCGTTCCTCCGCGCAATCCGCATTCGTCCCCGCTTTGCAACGGAGGAAACCCGCCATGGCTTTCGGCGCGCCGGAAAACCCGTACGGACAGCAGCAGAACCCGCAGCAGGGGTACGGCTACCCGCAGCAGGGGCAGCCGCCCTACCCGCAGGCCCCGGGAGGCGTCCCGCAGCAGGGGTACGGCTACCCGCAGCAGGGCCAGCCCGGCTACGGCTACCCGGCCGGCCCCGGCCCGCGGGTCGCGTCGATGGGACGCCGGTTCGGCGCCCGCGCGATCGACGCCGTGGCCTTCTTCATCATCTACGCGGTCCTCGGAGTCGTCGGCGTGGCCGGCTCCGTCGGCGCCGCCAAGGACTGTGACCCCAACGCCGTCGACTACAACACGTGCATCAACAACGCGAGTTCCGACATCGTCGCCAAGTTCGGCGCCGTGATCGGCGTCCTCGCCATCGTGGGCCTGCTCTACGAGTGGCTGATGACCGGTCTGGTCGGCGGCACCCTCGGCAAGCTCGCCGTCGGCATACGCGTGGTGAAGGCCGACACCGGCCAGAAGCCCGGCCTGGGTTCCTCGTTCATCCGCTGGATCATTCCGCTCGTCGGCGGCCTGGTCTGCGGCATCGGCCAGCTCGTGGTCTACCTGTCGCCGTTCTGGGACAAGTCGGGCCGCCAGCAGGGCTGGCACGACAAGGCCGCGAGCACGATGGTCATCCAGAACTGACCGCTGTCGTACGGCCGAGGCCTCCGGTCCTCCCTGGGGAGGGCCGGAGGCCTCTGTGTCTGCGCGTGCTCAGTGGAAGAAGTGCCGCGTCCCGGTGAAGTACATCGTGACGCCGGCCTTCTTGGCGGCCTCCACGACCAGCTCGTCGCGGACCGATCCGCCGGGCTGGACCACGGCCTTGACGCCCGCGTCGGCGAGGATCTCCAGGCCGTCGGGGAACGGGAAGAACGCGTCCGAGGCGGCGTAGGAGCCACGGGCACGCTCGGCGCCGGCCCGCTCGACCGCGAGCTTCGCGGAGTCGACGCGGTTGACCTGGCCCATGCCGACGCCGACCGAGGCGCCGTCCTTGGCGAGCAGGATGGCGTTGGACTTCACCGCGCGGCAGGCGCGCCACGCGAAGGCCAGCTCGTCGAGCTCGCCCTCGCTCAGGGCGTCACCGGTCGCGAGCGTCCAGCTCGCCGGGTTGTCGCCGGCGGCCTGGAGCCGGTCGGTGACCTGGAGCAGCGCGCCGCCGTCGACGGGCTTGATCTCGACCGGGGCGGCCGGGGCGTTGTGGGCCCGCAGCACGCGGATGTTCTTCTTCTTGGTGAGGGCTTCGAGGGCGCCGTCCTCGTACTCGGGCGCGACGATGACCTCGGTGAAGATCTCCGCGACCTGCTCGGCCATCTCCTTGGTGACCGGCCGGTTGACGGCGATCACACCGCCGAACGCGGACAGCGGGTCACAGGCGTGCGCCTTGCGGTGCGCCTCGGCGACGTTCGACGCGACGGCGATCCCGCACGGGTTGGCGTGCTTGATGATCGCGACGCAGGGGTCCTCGTGGTCGTACGCGGCACCGCGCGCGGCATCCGTGTCCGTGTAGTTGTTGTACGACATCTCCTTGCCGTGCAGCTGCTCGGCCTCGGCGAGACCGCCGGTGCCTGAGGTGTAGAGCGCGGCGGGCTGGTGCGGGTTCTCGCCGTAGCGGAGCGTGTGCGCGCGCTCCCAGGTGGCACCGAGGAAGTCGGGGAACCCCGACTCGTCGACCGGCGCGTACGAGGAGGCGAACCAGGAGGCGACGGCGACGTCGTACGCGGCCGTGTGCTGGAAGGCCTCGGCGGCGAGCCGCTTGCGGGTGTGCAGGTCGAACCCGCCGTCCTGGACCGCGGCGAGGACGTCGCCGTAACGGTCGGGGCTGGTGACCACGGCGACGGAGGGGTGGTTCTTGGCGGCCGCGCGCACCATCGAGGGACCGCCGATGTCGATCTGCTCGACACACTCGTCGGGGGTCGCCCCGGACTCGACCGTCTCCCGGAACGGGTAGAGGTTGACGACGACGAGGTCGAACGGCTCCACGCCGAGCTCGGCGAGCTGCTGCCGGTGGCTCTCGAGGCGCAGATCGGCGAGGATCCCGGCGTGGACCTTCGGGTGCAGGGTCTTGACGCGGCCGTCGAGGCACTCGGGGAAGCCGGTGAGCTCCTCCACCTTGGTGACGGGCACACCGGTCGCGGCGATCTTCGCGGCGGTGGACCCGGTGGAGACGAGCTCGACGCCGGCCGCGTGCAGCCCGCGGGCCAGCTCCTCGAGACCGGTCTTGTCGTACACGCTGACGAGCGCGCGACGGATGACCCGCTTGGTGCCCTCGGTGCTCTCGGCCGTGACTGTGCTGTCGGCGGTCACTGGATAACTACCTTTCGTCCCTCAATGCGATAGCCGTTGCGGGCGAGCCGCCCCACGACATCGACGAGCAGCTTTCGCTCGACTTCCTTGATGCGCTCGTGCAGAGCGCTCTCGTCGTCCTCGTTACGGATCTCGACCACGCCCTGGGCGATGATCGGTCCGGTGTCGACCCCGTCGTCGACGAAGTGGACGGTGCAGCCGGTGACCCGGGCTCCGTACGCGAGCGCGTCGCGGACGCCGTGGGCGCCGGGAAAACTGGGGAGCAGCGCGGGATGGGTGTTGACGAACCGTCCGCCGAACCGGGCGAGGAACTCCTTGCCCACGATCTTCATGAACCCGGCGGACACGACGAGATCGGGCTCGTACGCGGCGGTCGCCTCGGCGAGCGCCCGGTCCCACTCGTCCCGGCTGCCGTGGTCCCTGACCTTGCGCACGAAGGTCGGGAGCCCGGCGCGCTCGGCCCGCGCGAGCCCCTCGATGCCGTCCCGGTCGGCACCGACGGCCACGATCTCGGCACCGTAGGCCGCTGGGCCCGCCTCCGCGATGGCGTCGAGCAGTGCCTGCAGATTCGTGCCTGATCCGGAGACCAGCACGACGAGGCGCTTGGTCTTGGCCACGAGGGGGCCCTTTCTCGGGGGAGCGTTTGTACGGTCGTACGAATGCTTCGCGCCCCGGGATACGGGGAAGTCTACGAAGCGGCCGACCGTCAGCAACGATACCGGCACACCGGGCGGCCCCCGCGGGACGGGGGCGAGGCCGGAAGGTAGCGTCTGGGGAGGATCCGCCCGGGAACACCTGCGGCACGGGGAACGCCCTGTGCGCGCGGGACGTTGACCTGGGACGAGGACGAACGTTCGGGGCACGGCCCCGACACCACCTGTGGCACGGGCCCCGGAGACATCCGGAGCGCGTGTCCGGGGGTACGAAGCTCGGGGCGCGAGTCCGGAGTGCGAAGCTCGGGGCGTCAGTCCGGGGCGGACCGGCCCGAGGCGTCAGCCCGGGAGGACCGGCTCGGGGCGCGCGTCACGAGCGCGAAGCTGTGTGGACACGCCGCCTGCCAGAACCACCAAGGGGAAGACGCTCACCTGATGCCGGACCGCAGTCTCCGACTCCCTCCGCTCCTGCTGCGCGAGCGGCGCCCTTCGTCCACCCCGCCGAGGTCGGGCGGGGACGGCTCCACAGGCGGACCCGGCTCCGCGGACGGGACCGGTGGCGGCTCGGCAGGTGGAAGCGGTGGCCCGTCGGACGGGCGCGGACCCGACGCGCCCGACACTCCCCCGTCCGGCCCGTCGGCTCCCTCGAACCAGGACGACAATCCGTTCGCGCCGCCGCCGGAGGGAACACCCGACCGGCCGTGGCAGCCACGCCGGCACGGACAGGGGAAGGGACAGGGCCCGGGCGAGAACGACGAGGACGAGCAGCGGGGTCCGGGACGCTCCCCCTGGGGCAGCCAGTGGAGCGACCGGCAGCCCGGCCCCTCCAACGGCGGCGGCTTCGGCGACCGGCCGGGCGCGCCGCAGGGGCAGGGCGGTCCCGAAGGACCCGGCCCCGGCGGCACACCCCCCGGTGGGGGCATGCGCTGGGACCCCACGGACCCGGCCCAGCGCCGCGCCCGTTACGCGCTGCTCTCCGGCATGTGGGCGTTCTTCTTCGTCCTCTTCGGCTGGTCGTACGTGGCCCTGCTGCTCGGCACGCTCGCCCTGTACTGGGGCGGCAGCGCGCTCCGCTCCAAGGCCCGCACGCCGGACCCGGACGCCCCGGCGCCCGACCCGAACATGCGCCCCCAGATGACCGCCGCGGTCAGCGGCATGGTCACCGCGTCGCTGGCCATCGTGATGGTCGCCGGGATCTTCACCGCCCACCTCGTCTACAGCGACTACTACTCCTGCACGAACGACGCCTTGACGAACGCCGCGAAGCACTCCTGCAACGACCTTCTCCCGAAGGACCTGCGCGGACTGCTGGGCACCCACAACTGACGACTCGCCTCCTGCCCGGGCCATCGCCCGGGCAGGAGGCGAGTCCGCCACCCGGCCTCCCGGCTTCCCGGGAGCCCGCCGGAACTCGCCGGAACTCGCCGAGGCGAGGACCGAAAGGTCGGAGGACCGGTCCCAGGTCAACGGGGCGAGCCCCGCCCCGGACCTCCTCGCCCCGGGTCCTCCGTCCCGCCCTCGGTTCAAGCCCCCCGCTCCTCCGGGCTCTCGAAGTCCGTCATGTACTCCGGCTCCTCCGGGTCTTCCCGGTCTTCCGGATCCTCCAGGTCCTCCGATTCCGCGGACCCGCTCGCCTTCTTCAGGGCCTCCCAGCGGGTCTCCCTCGATACCTCCTCGTGCCACCCGGACGCCGTGGCCTCCCCCGGCAGAAGGCCGTACGGCCCGTCGGAGTCGTAGGGGTCGTAGGAGTCGTACGGGCCGAAGTCCTCGCGAAGGGACTCCCGCACCGCCGGTTCGGCCCGGCCCTCGGTGGACGCCGACGCCTGCGTCGGAACCGGCGTCGGTTCCGGCATCGAGCGCGTGTCCCGCCGCCTCGGCATCCAGGTGGGCATCCGCAGCCAGGGAGTCCGCCCGCTTCCGCGCGCGCCCCGGCGGGCACCCGCACCCTTCGCCGCCCCGAGCCCCCGGCCCCTCCACTCGGCCGCGCCCACCGCGACGGGAATCCCGACGACCGCCGTCCACACCGCCGTCGCGGGCCCCACCTGCCACCACACCGGCCCGAAACGGGTCAGGGCGCCGACTCCCAGCGGCCCCCCGGCCAGCCAGGCGAGCACCCCGAGCGCGATGCCGCACCACCCGGCGGCGAGTGAGACGACGGCCACCGTCCGCCCGAGCGGCCAGGGCTCCTCCCGGCCCGGGGTCCCCCGTACGGCCCCCGCCTTCACCACGAACCACGCCACCGTCACCGCGGCGGCCATCGGCACCAGCCCGCTCAGCCAGGCCGGCGGTCCACCGGACCCGGCCCCCGGCAAGGCCGCGAGCAGCGGGAACGCGGGGAACGGATCGGTCGGCGTGCGCGTTCCGGCGACGGACGCGGTCAGCGGTCCCGCGACATGACCGGCGCTCAGGACGACACCGGGTCCGAGCCCGTAGGCCGCCCCCCACACCGCCGCGTTCGGCACCAGGACCAGACACAGCAGCAGTACGGCGAACCGGCCCGACCACACGCCGGTGAGCTGGACGAACGAGGCGCGAGCCGTGTCCCCGTGCCAGGCCAGCGACGCCGCCACGAGCAGGGCCCCGCCTCCGACGAGGACCGCGACCCCGGCCGCGGCGGCCCGCGCCGCTCCGCCGAGCACCCGGTCGTCGGCGGCGACGAGACGGCGTGGGGCCAGGGCCGGACGCGTTCCGGTGAGCGGAAGCGCGCGCACCGCCCGGTTCCCCCAGAACGGCTTCGGCCCCCACGGTCGCCCGTACGCCGTCCAGACCCCCGTTCCCGCGGCGGTCACCGCGAGGACCGGCAGGCAGCCGGCGGCCCAGGTCCAGGAAGGGCGCAGCGTCCCGCCCGAGGCGTACAGCGCGGCGGCCCAGCCGACGGACAGATAGCCGGCCACGACACCGGCCCACGCCGTACGCGGCGACACCTCCGACGTGACATCGGCCGCCTCCCGCGCGGCCCGGTGCAGGAGCCACACCGGAAGGGTGAGCAGGAGAAGCGGTGTCACCCCCACCGGCATCGGCAGGCCGGACAGGGTGTCGGTGCGGATCAACTCCACGCCGTGGGCGAGCAGCCAGAGCGCGGCGGCGACGTGCAGCGCGCCGCCGGGCCCGCTGTCCGGGTACGGCGAGCTGATCCACAGCACCATGACGAGGACGGCGAACGAGCCGAGTCCGAGCCCCGCCGCGAGGGCGCCGCCCAGGAGGCTCGCGGCCAGTCCGGGTGATCGGTCTCGCATCCGGGTGAGCAGGGGCGACAACGAGAGCCTGCGGTCGGTGATTTGGGTCACGGCTCTCATGCTCCCAACGACACGCGCTTTCTCGTCGTAACAAGCGAACCCTGGATGTGTCGCTCAATATGCAGTTATGTACTTTTTCGTACGAAGGGGCACCCTGGGGGATCCGACATGACACAGAGCCCCGCCACCCCGCTGCCGGCGCCCATGGAGCGCCGCCGTCTGCGTGAGGACCGGTCGCTGACCCAGGCCGACGTGGCCACCCGGCTGGGCGTCAGCCGGGCGACGGTGCGTTCGTGGGAGGCCGGCCGTTCGGCGCCGCGCGGCAGCAAGCGGGAAGCGTACGCGAGGCTGCTCAGCGCCGAGCCGGCCCACGCCCGGGCCGAGGTGAACGCCCGTCAGGAGGACGTCGCCCCCGAGCTGGTGGGCGCGGGGGCCGGGGCGGGGACGAGGGCGGGGACGGCCCCTGAGGCGCGGTCCGCCGACCGGGGGGAGCGGTCCGCCGGGGAGAGGAATCGTTCCGCCCGGGCCGGGCGGCCGCTCGCCGGGGACGGGGACTCCGATCTCACCGAGCCGTCACTGACGCCCGATCAGGCGTTCGACGCGCTCTACGCGTTCTGCGCCCCCGCCCTCGTACGACAGGCCTATCTGCTGACCGGGCGGCGCGAGCTGGCCCGCGAGTCCGTGGAACGCGCGTTCCAAGAGGCCTGGTACCGCTGGCCCGAGGTGGCCGTGGACCGGGACCCGGCAGGATGGGTGCGCGCGACGGCCTACGAGTACGCGCTCTCCCCCTGGCACCGGCTGCGCCCGCGCTACCGGCACCCGGAGGCGCCGCCCGCCGGCGCCGACGACCGCGCGCTGCTCGACGTACTCCTCGAACTGCCGCCCGTGTACCGGCGCACCCTGCTGCTGTACGACGGTGTCGGGCTGGGGCTGCCGGAGACCGCGGCCGAGACGGAGGCGAGCACGCCCGCGGCGGCCAACCGGGTGCTGCACGCGCGTGAGGCCGTCGCCGCACGGCTGCCGGAGCTGGCGTCGCCGGAGGATCTGCACTGGCGGCTCGCCGAGCTCGCGAGCGCGGAGCGGCTGCGCGCGGCGAAGCCCCGCACGGTCCGCTGGTACGGCGAGCGCCGGGCCCAGCAGTGGACCCGGGCGGCCATCGCCTTCACGGTCCTGCTGATCGGGGTGACCGCCCTGACGCTGGACACGGCCCCTGACCACTACGTGGCCCCCCTCTCCCCGCCGGAGACCATCCACGGCCTGCCGCCCCGGGCCGCCCCCGGGCCGCTGTCCGCGGCGGAGCTGAGGCTCCGCGCCAGGCTGAGGTCCCAGGAGGTGAGCGGCCCGGAGCGGATGGTCCCGGAGATCCGCTGACGTCGGGAGCGCGAGAACGCCGGTGGGGGGGGGGGCCCACCAAGGGGGGGGGGGCCCTCGGGCCTGTGGGGGGAAGCGCCACCCACGGGGCCGCCAGCCCATAGGCTTGTGGTTCCCTCTCTAGTCCTCTTCTCACCCCCCCCCCCC
>NZ_JBVJCT010000042.1:0-1996 GCF_055588305.1 Streptomyces sp. NPDC042002
TCCAGCTGCCCGCTCCGACCGCTCTCCGAACGCGGGAAGAACTCGTACCAGGAACCGAACAGCGCCCGCTCCCGCTCCACCAGCAGCGGCAACGGGAGGGAGCGGGTGAGCCGTTCACGCAGCGGATGCTCCGCGAGAGCGGCCTTCACCCCCGGAGCCAGGGCCGCCGCGAGCCGGTCGCCCGGCGGCCGGGAGTCGTCGCGCAGGGCGTCGGCGGCGGCCAGCACGGTGTCCCGGCCGGCCCCTGCGGGCACCCCCGTGGCGGCCCGCTCATGGAGCGCGGCGCCCTCCTCCAGGACAAGACCGACGTCGACCCCGGCCGGGATCTTGACCTCGGCGACGCGCCGCCATCCGGTCACCGGGTCGCTCCACGCCTCCACCAGGTAGGTCCAGTGGCCCGTTTCCGACGGCGTCACACGGGCGCCCCAGTGGTCGGTGCCGGGGGCCAGTTCACGCATCGGCGTCCACGGGCCGGGGCGGCCGCTCGGATCGCGCAGGACCACATTGGCGCCGACCACGTCATGGCCCTCGCCGAAGAGGGTGGCGGTGACCTGGAAGGTCTCGCCGACCACCGCTTTGGCGGGCCGTCTGCCGCATTCGACGACCGGCCGCACATCCATGACGGGTATGCGGCCGGTGTCCGTGTTCGCGTCCATGCGTTTCGCCTCCGCGGTTCTGGGCCCCAGTCGTCGTTGCCGCGATAGGCCCTTTCGGTGCGGTCCTTCGGACCGTCGTTCAGATCCGTGCCGGAACGTCCTGCAGATAGACCTCGGCGGCGTTCGCCGCCTCCCGCGCGCAGCGCTTCCCCATCAGGACGCACAGGGTGTAACCGGTGTTCTCGAAATTCCCCCGCACCACACGGTCGGCGGGAGTCGCGAGAAGCAGGCGTTCCCACGCCCGGTAGCGCTCCAGATGCCTGGCGACCTCGGCTTTGGCAGGCAGCAGCATCACGCTGGTCACCTTCCCGATCTCTCGACCGCGCACGGCTCGCCTGGCCGGCGAGTGAGGGCCGTACGCGAAGGGGAGCCGTCCCGTCACGGAGCGACACCCTCACTCATGGTGCCTGTACAGCGACCGAGCGTCTTGTTGGTTCTTCAACAACATTGGGGGTGCTCTCGTGTTGCACGAATGGAGTAGCCCTCTCATCCTGAAGGTCACTCAGGAGCGACCAGTGCTCACGCTTCGTACTCGGGGCTCGGTCCCGCAGGGGGCGAGGAGGAGCGAGAGCTTCGCCGGTGAGGAGCCAACGACGATGAAAGCCGCAGTTCCCTGCTACTACCACCTCGACGTGGAGCTCAGCCAGGAAAGGGTCGGACAGGTCAAGCGGATCCTGGCCGCGCACCTCCGGTACTGGAACCTGGAGAATCTCGTCGATTCCGTCTGCCACTGCGCGGAAGCGCTGCTCCGCACGATCGAGCAGCACGCCGCCGACAAGAACACGACCATCGAGATGTGGTGGAACGGCCAGCACCTCATCGCCGCCGTCTCGGACAACAGCCAGGACATCCGCCCGCACAAGGCGCCGCAGGGATGTCTCGCCCAGATCGCCGCCCTGAGTGACGGCTGGGGCTGCTGCGCCACGGACGTCGGCGGCAAGATCATCTGGTTCTCGTGGCGGGCCCGCGCCGCCGAACACGCCCCGCTGGAACCTCCCGTGCCGGCGCCCAGCCTGCGCGAGGCGCGCCCGATGCCCCGGTACATGGTGCTGCCGGAACCCGCGCTCGCCACCACCCGCGAAGAGACCGAGCCGGTCGCCGCCCGCGGGTGACTCGTCAGCGGACCCGGCCGTGATCCTCGTACGGCGATCACGTACGCGTCCGGAACGGGCGCCCGTCCCTCAGGGCGTGACCTACGACGGCGAAGGAACTGACTTCGCCCGCTTCACCCAAGTGGGGGGGGGGGGGGGGGTGTTGTCGGGGGGGGGGGGGGGGGGCGGCCGTGAGGGTTTGCTCTCCTGGGGGGTAGGGGGGGGCGCGAGCATCCGCCGTCCTGGGGT
>NZ_JBVJCT010000042.1:2006-15438 GCF_055588305.1 Streptomyces sp. NPDC042002
ACGCACCGCAAAAGTAGCCCCCCTCACCGAGAGACCAACCAGAAAACAAACACCCCCCCCCCCCCCCCCCCCCCCCCCCCCCCCCCCCCCCCCCCCCCCCCCCCCCCCCCCCCCCCCCCCCCCACGTCCGGACGGTTCCGCTCGCCGGGGTCGCCGGGGTGCGCCCGGCTCTCCGCTGCCGCGGTCCGCCGGCCGCGCTGCCGCCCGCCGTCGAACACCCGCTGGCCGAGGCGCTGTTGAGGGGCCGACGTGATCCGTCCTTGGAGAGTCCGGACGTGCGATCCGTCCACGGAGGACTCGTCCAGGCCGACGGGTCGGCGCGGCGGCCATGAAGGCGGGAGTCAGCGCGTGACGTGGAACTCGTTTCCGCCGGGGTCGAGGAACTCGCCTGATTCCCGGTCGTGGTGGGTGACTTCCAGCCGGAGTCTGTTCCGCGCCGCCTTCGGCGCGGCAGGCGGCCCCATCACCAGCGAGACCGTACTGGTGGGCCTCGGGCGCAGCCGGACGCCCCAGTCCTGGGACTCGACCACGTGCCAGTCGGCCTCGGACTGCCAGAAGGCCTCCTGCTCGAAGCGGTCCTCCTCGGCGACGTCGAGGCAGATCGCGACGAGGCCGGAATCTGCTGGCACGCCGGGGTGTCCGGGACGCAGCACACAGAACTCGTTGTTCTCCGGATCGGCCAGCACGTCCCACGGGACGTCCCCCTGGCCGATGTCGACCCGCGTCGCACCGAGTGCAAGCAGGCGGGCCACCTCGGCCTCCCAGTCCGGCCCTCCGGCCAGGTCGAGGTGGAGCCGATTCTTGAGTGCCGTCTTCGGCTTGCCGGCCGGCACGAACCGCAGCTGCAGGCCGCCCGTCAGGCCCCGCGTCGCGTCCAGCCAGAAGCGGTCCATGCGCGTGACATCCAGCGCGTCGAACACCATCCCGGTCAGCATCCCGTTCCCCCGAGTCCTCGAACCCGTCGCCCGCTTATTGTCGCCGCCGCTGTCGGCATCAGCGCCGGCGTCCCAGGTCGGCAAAGCCTGTTCCCGGCCGGTGAAACGCGGGCATCCCAGATCGCCGAGCTGGGTGGGAGTCGCGGGGGTACGCTGGTCATGAATCGGGCTGGAACGGGCACATCGGACCCATCGGCGGGGGCCGGTCCAGGGCCCGGGCACCGGGACCTGGGGCGGTCTCCAGATACGGGGATGCACATGTCCATCACACCGGTACAAGCGGCACGCCAGGAACTGTCCGGATTCAAAGGGCAGCTGATCGGCCCGGAGGATTCCGGATACGACGAGGCCCGCGCCGTCTACAACGCGATGATCGACCGGCGGCCCGCCCTCGTGGCGCGCTGCACCGATCCGGACGACGTCGCCCTGATCATCGGCTTCGCCCGCGACCACGCCCTCCCGCTCGCGGTGCGCGGCGGCGGCCATCACGGGGCGGGCCTGAGCACCTGTGACGACGGTGTGGTCCTCGACCTCTCCCCGCTCAAGGACGTCGAGGTCGATCCGGCCGCGCGCACGGTACGCGTGGGCGGCGGCTGTGTCTGGGGCGAGGTCGACCGCGCCACCAACGCGCACGGCCTGGCCACACCGAGCGGCATCATCTCCACCACGGGCGTCGGCGGCATCACCCTCGGCGGCGGCCTGGGACATCTCACCCGCAAGTGCGGGCTGACGATCGACAACCTGCTGGAGGCCGATCTGGTCCTGGCGAACGGTGAGCGCGTACGGGCCGGTGCCGACGAGAACCCCGACCTCTACTGGGCGATCCGCGGCGGCGGCGGCAACTTCGGCGTCGTCACCTCGTTCCTGTTCCGGCTGCACGAGGTGAGCACGGTCGTCGCGGGTCCCACCTTCTGGCCCGTCGAACTCGGCGCCGAAGTCCTCGCCGCCTACCGCGACTTCATCCCGAACGCACCCCGCGAACTGGGCGGCTTCTTCCTCTTCGGCTCGGTCCCGCCCGGTCCGCCGTTCCCGGAGGAGATGCACCTGAAGAAGGTCTGCGGTGTGGTGTGGTGCCGTGTCGGGGACGACGCCGACGCGGCGGCCCGGGACATGGCACCGCTGCTCGACGCGCTGCCCGCGCCCCTGCTCCACGGTCCGGCGCCGATGCCGCACCCCGCGATCCAGTCCGCGTTCGACGGCGTCTACCCGCCCGGCGACCAGTGGTACTGGCGGGCGGACTTCGTCGACGAGATCCCCGCCGAGGCCGTCGCCCTGCACGCCAAGTACGGTGCCGAGGCGCCGACATGGAAGTCGACGATGCACATGTACCCCATCGACGGCGCCGTCCACGACCACGCCCCGACGGACACCGCCTGGAGCTACCGCAACTCCGGCTGGGCCTCCGTCTTCGTCGGTGTCGACCCAGACCCGGCCAAGGCCGATGCCGTCAAACAGTGGAGCGTCGACTACTCCGAGGCCCTCCACCCGTTCTCCGCGGGCGGCGCGTACGTCAACATGATGATGGACGAGGGCCAGGAACGCGTACGGGCCAGCTATCGCGACAACTACGGGCGACTGGCCCGCGTCAAGGCCGAATTCGACCCGGGCAACCTGTTCCGCCTCAACCAGAACATCGAGCCGGCGACGTCCGACTGACCGCGAGGGCGGGGTCGGGCGGCTCCGCTCACGGCTTGCGGGCCACGCCTCCGTGGACGTCCGTGGGCTCGGGCGACGTACCGGGCTCCGGACGCCACAGGGGGCAGGACACGATGCCGGGCTCGACCGGTTCCAGGCCCTCGTAGTACGCGCCGATCTGCTCGGGGCCGCGCAGCACGTACGGGATCGCGCCCGTGTCGTCGTACCCCTGCTGGGCCTCCTTGAGCGCCGCGTCGGTGTCCGTGCTGTCGTAGTGCACGAAGTAGCTGCCGGAGGGAAGCGCCGCCTGGAGCCGCCGGACGATCGACCTGGCCTCCTCGTAGTCCTGGACGTGGCCGAGGACGCCCATCAGCATCAGGGCGACGGGCCGGGAGAAGTCGAGGATCCGGGAAGCCGCCTCGACGATCTTCTCGGGCTCGTGCAGATCCGCGTCGATGTAGTCGGTGACGCCCTCGGGCGTGCTCGTCAGCAGAGCCTGGGCGTGGCGCAGCACCAGCGGGTCGTTGTCCACGTAGACGATGCGGGACTCGGGCGCCACCCGCTGGGCGACCTGATGGGTGTTGTCGTACGTGGGCAGGCCGGTGCCGATGTCGAGGAACTGGCGGATGCCGAGCTCGCCGGCCACGAACGTGACGGTACGGATCAGGTAGTCGCGCGAGGCACGGGCCATGGTCTCGATGTTCGGGGCGACTTCGCGGTACGCGTCACCGGCCACCCGGTCGACCTCGTAGTTGTCCTTCCCGCCCATCCAGTAGTTCCAGATGCGAGCCGAGTGCGGCACCGTGGTGTCGATCTTGGACAGCGCGTCCTGGTCGGGGCGGTCCGTCATGAGAGTTCTCCTGCCGTGCGTCACGCGGTCGGTTCTCTAACCTATCGTCAACATACGCACATATAGGCCGAGTTGATGGACCGGGCGAACGGGGACGCGGACGGTGGGGGCCGGTTCTCCGGTGTCCAGGGTGACCACGGGGACATGCTGGGCGAGGGTGCGCAGCACCCGCTCGTAGGCGCGGGCCGCCTCGGTGTCCTCCGTCTCGCCCGTCATGTGGACGAGCGCGCCGTCGCGTTCGGCCACCGCCTCCGCGAAGTCGAGCGCCTGGATCCAGGTCACCCGGGAGCGCCCGCGGCGCAGCGGTCCGTAGACCAGCTCGTGGACGAGGCCGCCGTCGACGGCCAACCGGCCGGGCGCGGAGAGGAGTTCGCGGTACGGCTGGGTGGGGTCCACATGATGAAGGTGCCCGTGCGAGGGGCGGATCAGGAAGTGGTGGCGGGCCAGCTCGGCGAGCAGGGCGCGCCGGTCGAGACCGTCCGGACCCTCGACGACAAGGGTCCGGCACCGCGTGAGGGCCTGGTGGAGGATCATGCCCGTACCCACTCCCTCCGGGACGACCGGCTTCGTCAGTGTGGGGGGACAACCCGCACGGCGGGAGTGTGCGTGCGGGTTGTCCGGTTGTGGGGGCGTAGTCGCGCCCTCGCGGGAGGTACGGCGCGGGATCCGCTCAGGCGATCAGGAAGTCGGCCTGTCCCGACTTGGCGCCCTCGACGAACGCGGCCATCTCCTCGTGGGAGCAGATCAGCGCGGGCCCCTCGGGATCCCGCGACTGGCGCAGGGCGACGCTCCCGTCGGGAAGCCGCTTGGCCTCGACGCAGCTTCCGCCGTTGGTGCCGCTCCAGGGCTTGTGCCAGCCCTCGGTTCCCAGCTCGACCGCGGACATGCCGTTGTGCACGGATCCCATGGATCACAACTCCTTACGCAGTTCACCCAGGATGGCCCTGGTCCGGGCGACCGGCTCCGCCTGTACGGACATCCGGTCCAGTACTTCGAGATAGCTGACGACGTCGTCGGGCCGGTCGACGTACACCGCGCCGACCAGGCTCTCCGTGTAGACGATGTCGGGGAGTTCGGAGAAGCCGAAGCGGAAGTGGTGGAACGGGCCGAACGCGCCCGGATGGGCGCCCACGGCGAAGCGCATGATCTGGATCCGGACCTTCGGCAAGTCCAGGACCTCGGCCAGCCGGTCGAACTGGGCCCGCATCACCCCGGGTCCGCCCACCGGCCGGCGCAGCACGGTCTCGTCCAGGATCGCCCAGACGTTCGGGGCCTCCGACTTGGCGAGCAGGTCCTGACGCTTCATCCGCAGGGCGACGCGGCGGCCGATGTCGTCCTGCGACTCGTTGGGGAAACCGACACGCATCAGCGCGGTGGCGTAGCCGTGGGTCTGCAACAGGCCCGGAACGTAGTGGGGTTCGTAGAGGCGGATGACGCTGGCTTCGCTCTCCAGGCTCACGTAGGCGCTGAACCACTCCGGCAGTACGTCGCGGTACTTGTACCACCAGCCCGGCTGGTTGGCCTCCCTGGCCAGCGTGAGGAAGTCGTCGACCTCCGCCGCCGGGACCCCGTAGACGCGGAGCAACTCCCTTACGTACGGGATGCGGAGCCCGACCTCGGCCTTCTCGATCCGGCGGACCGTCAGGGGCGTGACCTCGAGGGCGCGTGCCGCCTCCTCGAAGGAGACTCCCGCCTGCTCCCGCAGATGCCGCAGCCGCTTCCCGAGAACCATCCGCAGGACGGTCGGCGCGCTGCCGCCGGAGCGGTTCTCGCTCACGTCCTACCTCCCGGGAACGGCCGTCTCGGCGTGCAGTGTGCCACGCGGTCGATGACAGTGACAGAGCGATGCGGATCGTTCTGAAATTATCAGAGCGCCGGTTGCACAGGCGGTGGGCGGGCCACCATAGTGATCGAGTGACCGGTCGCACATTCGGCGACGATCACGCTCAACTGTGCTCGTTCGTACCGGAATTGAAGTCTCGGCAGGTATGGGTCAGGGCGCAGCCGCACGCGGATGTGAGGCGATACGGGATGGCCGCCGTGACCGAGGGACAGGCGAGGACCACCGGGGGCAACCGGGTGCTGGGGGCCGCCCTCAAGGAAGCCGGCTGCTCCTACGCCTCCCTCGCCCTGCGGGTCAATGAACTGGGGCGCCGCCAGGGCACGGACTCCCACTACGACAAGGCGTCGGTCACCCGCTGGCTCCAGGGCCAGCAACCGCGGGGCTGCACACCGGAGTTGATCGCCACCGTGCTGTCCGAACGGCTCGGCCGCGCCGTGTCTCCCGCGGACCTCGGCTTCCACTCCGATCCCCAGCGCCCGGTCGCGAGCAGAGCGCTCGTCTACGGCGAGGACGTGGCGGAGACCCTGCACACACTGGCGGAACTGGGCTCCACCGACATCTCCCGCCGCAGCCTCCTCGGCGCGGTCCCCTTCGTCGCGGCGGCCCTGACGAACCCCCAACGCGATTGGCTGCTCTGGCTGTTGGAGCACCAGGACACGGTCTCCCCGACCCTGCCCGTGAGCGGCGGACCGGTCGAGCGGGTGCACGCGATGATCGCCGTGTTCGACCAGATGGACAACCACTACGGCGGTGGCGGAGTCCGCACCAGCATCGTGCACTACCTGTCCACCGAGGTCGTCCCCATGCTCCAGCAGCGCGGCGCACCGCCCCGGCAGCGCCGCCGGCTGTACGCGGCCGCCGCGCGCCTCGCCGCGATGGCCGGCTGGAGCTCGTACGACGCGGGGGAGTACGGCCTCGCCCAGCGCTACATGACACAGGGCCTGCGCCTGTGTGCCGAGGGTCGCGACCGGGTGCTGGGCGGCCAGATACTCGCGGGACTCTCCCACCTCGCCACCAACCTCGGCCGCCCCGACGAAGGGGTCGCGCTCGCCCGCGCCGGAATCGTCACGGCGCGGGGGGCGGGCAGTCCCCTCGGTCTGATGCGGCTGTACGCCATGGCGGCGCGCGGACACGCCGCGCAGGGCCGCCCGGACGACGCCTCCGAGGCGCTGCGGCTGGCGGAGCGGCAACTGGCGGCGAGCAAGGGGGCCGAGCAGGAGTCGATGTGGGTCCGCTATCTGGACCACCACTACCTCCAGGCCGAGTCCGCCCTGTGCTTCCGTGACCTGGGGCTCGCCCGCCAGGCCGAGCGCACGGCGAGCGAGTCGCTCGGCTCGGGCGCCGACCGGCGCAGGCGCCAGGCCATCAGCCGCTCCGTCCTCGCGACCGCGCATCTCCAGCAGGACCGCCTGGACGAGGCGGTCGGCACCGCGACACTGGCACTCGAAACCCTCAGCGCCGTCCACAGCGAACGCTCCGTCCAGGCCCTGCGCGACTTCCGCCGGCGCCTCGAACCCCGCCGCGGCGAGCCCGTTGTGCAGGAGTTCGAACGCCGCTCCCGCGGTGTCCTCGGAGCGGCGGCATGAGCGGCGGGCAGCCGGGCGACGGGCCGGGCGCGGGGTCATGACCGGGAGCGGCGCCGCCGGTCCGCCACCGGACTCAGTACCCCTCGGGTGAGGGGGCGTTCTGGGCGCGGTCGACCGGGAGGTGCGCGCCGGAGATCCCGCTCGACCAGTCCGACAGCAGGAACGCCACGACCCGGGCGACCTCCTGCGGCGCGACCGGCGCGCCGCCCGGCAGCTCCGCCGCCACGAACCGGGCGAACGCCTCGGGATCCTCCCGGCGCATCCGGTCCCAGCGCCGGCCGGGGATCAGCATCGAACCGGGGGAGACCGCGTTCACCCGGATCCCGTCCGGACCGAGCTCGCGGGCGAGCGACGCGGCCAGCTGTATCTGCGCGGACTTCGCGACCGAGTACTGCGCGGGCGGTCCCGGCTTCCAGCCGGAGATCGAGGAGATCACCACGACGGAACCCCCGCCCGCGGACCGCAGGTACGGGACCGCCGCCCGCACCAGCCGGGTCGCGTGACCGACGTTCACCGCCCAGGTCGCCGCCCAGTCCTCCGCGTCCGCCTGCTCGAAGCCGCCCCCGCGGGAACCGCCGGTGCAGGCGACCACACCGTCCAGGCCGCCGAAGCGTTCCGCGGTGTCCTCGACGAACCTCTCCAGGTCCTCGGGCGCGGTGACATCGAGCGGCCGGGTGAACAGGCCGGGGCCCATCGACGCGGCCAGCGCCTCCAGACCCCGCGCGGTGCGCGCACAGGTGGCCACCCGCACGCCCTCGGCGGACAGCAGCCGCACGATCTGCTCGCCGAGTCCTCGCGTACCGCCGGTGACGAGCACCCGCTTGTCACGCAGGCCGGCTCGGCCGGTGCCACCGTCAAGGGACGCCGTCGCCCGGCCCCCGCTCCCGTTCCTCACAAGATCGAACATACATCCCACGCCACTACGCGCTGACAACCGGACAACCCGAATACCCCCTGGTCGCCCAGGCAGTCCGACGTGTTGGCTGCACGGGCAGCCGCCGAGACAACCTCCCCCCGCGCTGCACCCGAAGGAGGACCGATGACGGCATCCAGGGCACCGCGCCGCGGCCCGTCGCCCTCACCGGCCCCCGGCATCCGGCCTCTGGAGCACGAGACGCGGGCTTCGGAACAGGCTCCGCGCGCGGCGGACGGCCACACGGCCCGCGCCCACCCCACCGAAGCGACCGAGCCCCCCACGCCGACCGGGCCCCGGCCGCCCGGGGCCCAGCCCCTTTCGGCGGACCCCGTGCTTCCCGTGCCCGCCGGGGCCGCGTCGTCCAACGGCACCCCTTCGCGCCCGGTACGCGGGGCACACCTCCTGCGGACCAGCGTCCCGGCGCACCCCTCGCGGGCGCCCCGTGTACGGGCCGTGGTCGCCGAGCACCTCGCCCGTCTGCGGCTGCCGCCCGAGCGCGTCGACGACGCGGTGCTCGCGGCCGGCGAACTCTTCACCAACGCGCTCAGACACGGCAGCCCGGACCGCGGCGACACCATCACCGTCATCGTCGAGTGCGACCCGCGCGAGCTGCGCGTGTCCGTCGCCGACCGCTCGTCCGCCCTGCCCGCGGCGCGTCCGGCGGGCGGAGCCGAGGAGTCGGGACGCGGACTGGCGATCATCGCCGCGCTGACCGACGACTGGGGCATCGCGCCGGCCGACCCGGGCACCAAGGGAAAGAAGGTGTGGTTCTCGATGGTGCTCCAGGGGGAGCCGTGAAGGCGCACCCGGCCACGTCCGCCGGGGAGGGCCCCGGGGGCCCGGGGGCCGCGCCGATGGTCCCCGGGCTCGCCAGGGCCCTCGCGGGGGAGCTGGTACGCCGGGCCGACGAGGAGCGGAGCCTGATGCGCCAGGCACGCGACCGTCCCGCCGGGCCGTGGCGCGACGTCCTCCTCGCGTGCCGCGCGGGCAACGCCGAAGCACTCCGGACGATCGTCCGGCGGTACGGCTGGCCGACCACCGAGCAGGTCGGCGCACCCGCCTCGACAGCGGCCCTGATGATCCTGCTGCACGCCCCGGACCCCGGCCTGCGGCTCGGCTGCCGGGACCTGATCGCACGGGCCGCGGCCGACGGACGCTGCCCCGCCGTGCACCACGCCTACATCGCCGACCACTGCGCCGTCGAGCTGGGCCTGCCGCAGTTCTACGGAACCCGCGTCGATCCCGTCACCCTGCGCCCGTATCCCGTACGCCGTCCGGCCACCCTCGACGAACGCCGCCGGGATGTCGGCCTGGGTCCGCTCGACGAACAGCTGCGGCGCCTGCGCGACGGCGCGTGAGGCGCCCGGGAAACGTGATGTGCAGCACGTGCGGAAATGTCCCTTCCGGGTAGCGCGGGAAGATTCTGGCTGGGCACGGCTTGATCGCCGATCAAGAAAGGGGAAATCGCTGGCCACGGCATGTTCGGCGCATTTGACACTTCGTTGAGGGCACAGATAGGAACAACTCTCCGAAGTGGAGAGGTGAACTGTGCGCGAGCCGAACGTGGTCGGGGACTGGCAGGAGTACGACGAGCGGGCCGGCCTGCGTGTTCGCGTCCATGGCGTGGAAAAGGCGGAGCCCCCGAAGGGGCGCGACGACGCCGCCGACGAACTCACCTACTTCAGATTTCGGGTGACCGTCGAGAACCGTGCCACCGAGCATTTCGGTATCCTCCTCGAAGACGGCCAGATCGATATCCGCATCGGCACAGACGGCGAGAGCGCCTTCCTCGACTGGCGGAACTCGCAGTTCATCGAGGGCTTCGACATCTATCCCCTGCGCCGGGCCACCGCGGTCCTCTTCGCCGCCGGCCCCGACACCGTCCTGCACCGGATGGACATCCAGATCCAGCTGAAGGTCGACGACGAGTGGACCGAGCGCTACCTCTGGGCGGGCGGCATCCAGAACGACGCGGCCGTCGAGGCGGGCGCGCGCCCCGACACGGCCCGGGACAGCCTCGCCTGCCAGGTGAGCAACTTCCTGAGGCGCGAGGCGGAGTCCTGAACCCGGCGGCCTGAGCCCCGCCGAGCCCGAGGTCCGCTCTCCTCGCGGAAACCACTCAAAGGGTGACGGGGCGGGCGAACGCCGGTTTTCGCCACGGCGGGCTAAGGTCGCCAGGTGAGTCGAACCGAAGCGCGCTCCGAGGGGGCGGGTCCGTTCACGACCCGGCTGACCTGGCGTCTCATGGACGGGCGCACCGCGGTCTGGGAATCGCGCCTGGCCCGCAAACGCGGCCTGCTCACCGTGCGCGCCCCGGGGGAACCGGAGGCCCGTTCCCGGCGGGCGGACACCGTGTCGATCGGCCGGCTGCGCCGGCTGAACGACATCGCCGCCACGGCGTTCACGGTCGGCGGGTTCCTGTTCGCCCTGGGGGCCGGGGTCGCCCAGTTCGGCTCGGGCGGCGCGACGGGCGCCTGGATCTACTTCGCGGGCGGCCTGTTCTTCAACACCGGGGGCTACGCCTCACTGCTCCAGGCGGTGAACGCTCCCCGCCGGGACAGCGAGTCCGGTTCGCTGGCCGGGCGGCGCTGGCGGTGGTGGAGCTACGAGCCCGGCCGGATCGACTGGCTCAGTACCTTCCTGCTGTTCGTGGGAACGCTCGTCTTCGGCGTCAACCTGCTCGACTCGCTGCTGCGGGGACTCTCGGTCCAGCAGGTGAACCGGCTGATCTGGGCCCCCGACATCGTCGGGTGCGTCCTGTTTCTGCTCTCCGGCCACCTCGCGCTGGCCGAGGTCTGCCACGGCCGTCCGCGCGTCCTCGCCCGCGATCTCGGCTGGTGGATCGTGGCGGTCAACCAGTTCGGATCCGTGCTCTTCTTCGTTTCGGCGCTGGCCGCCTTCACACGGCCCGAGACCGGAAGTCTCGTGAACGTCGACATCGCCAACTGGGGCACTCTCGTGGGAGCGCTGTGCTTCTCGGCCGGAGGCGTGATCCAGTTCTTCGAGCGACCCTGAGGGGTACCGGGCTACGCGGAGACCGCGGCTCCAGCGCTCGTCTAGCGCTCGCTCGCCGGGTTGCCCTCCACCCACTGGATGAGCAGCTGCCGTACGTACGGATTGCCCTCCTGGGCGGCGTGCGCCAGCCGCTCCGCGCTCGCCCGTGCCGCCCGCCAGCCCGCCGGGGTGTCCTCGGCGTTGGCGTGGTCCGCGGCGGCCAGCGCGTCGGCCGCGAGGAGGCGCAGTTCCTCGGAGAGATCGTCGTCCGCGGCGGACCGGTACGCCTCCAGGCGCAGGGCCGCGAGGTCCGCCGGCGAGGGGGCGGGCTGCGCGGGCGGCTGGGCGTAGCCGCTCACCGCTATGACCACGCAGAAGGTGGCCACGTCCCGGCGGCTCTCCGACTGGCCCTTGGCGATGGCGGGCGCGAGCCAGGTGGGGGCCCGCCAGTGCGAGACCGCCGTGGCGAGGGTGAGGGCAACGGCCAGCAGCGTGAAGGGAATCCAGCCACCGAAGAACCAGCCGATCGGCCCGAGCACCAGGAAGCAGACGGCACCGCTCATCCATATCCGACGGCGGCCGAGTCTCAGGTGTCGTGGATCCATGTGCCTCAGTGTCGCAGGGGCGTCCGGGACGCGCTGAGGGGGCGGGGGATTCGCGCGGCGCCGTCGCCTTTCGGTCCGCCCGAGGACACCGGAACGCCCGCCTCGGGGCACCGGGAAGCCTGTCTCAGGCCATGGGGGAAGCCTGTCTCAGGACGACGTGCCGCGCCGGTGCGCACACACCGTGACGGTCACCGGGGGCCGGAGCGCCCGCGGTCGCGGCTGTGGGTGGCGAGAACCGTGGTGAACGGGCCTCGTGACCGTGGTGTCAGGTGTGAACGGCGCGTATCGAATGGCCGGAGATGGCCCTGTCCACCGCGACCAGCCGTACGTACGATTTCGTCACTCCCGGTCTTCACAGCTCCTTCACAGCCGGGGGCGGGCTGCGCATGGGCATTTGTCATGTGCATGCTCAAATGAGTCATGCTTGATCCAACGCACTGGTCTGCGACGGCTCCCCGTCCGTTCGGGGAACCGCACCCCCCTTTCACGGCGGCACCCCGCGTGCTGCCGCCGGAACACCGACGCAACGGATTGGAGCACCATGGCTGGTGGGCTGCTTCTGGGTGGCGCGATCGCCACCCTGTTCGCCACAGCGATTCCCCTCTCTGGCCCGTCCTCCGGGATCGAGGACCCGCCCCCGGACAAGATCGTCATCAGTGTCGCCACGGTCAACGGATCCGGGTGTCCCCAGGGAAGCGCGGCCGTCGCCGTCTCCCCGGACAACACGGCCTTCACGGTGACCTACAGCGACTACCTCGCCCAGGTCGGAGGCAACGCCGACCCCACAGCGTTCCGCAAGAACTGCCAGCTCAACCTGATCGTCCACGTCCCGCAGGGCTTCACCTACGCCATCGCCAGCGCGGACTACCGCGGCTTCGCCTCGCTCCAGGCGGGTGCCACCAGCACGGAGAAGGCCTCGTACTACTTCCAGGGATCCTCGAACACGGCCTCCATCACGCACCCCTTCCGTGGCCCGTACGGCGACGACTGGCAGTCCACGGACACCACGGACTGGGCCCAACTGGTCTGGTCCCCCTGTGGTGTTCAGCGCAACTTCAACATCAACACCGAACTCCGCGTCAACGCGGGCACCTCGACGCCCGGCAGTTCCAGCTTCATGACCATGGACTCGACGGACGGTGACATCAGCACCGTCTACCACCTGGCCTGGAAGGAGTGCCCCGCCGCCTGACCCCGCCTCTTCGCACGCGGGTCCTCGGTCGGCTCCACCGCATCGGAGCCGGCCGAGCCCGCCCGCGGGACAGCCTCAGGGCAGCAGCTTGTCGACCGCCGCGGAGCCTTCCTCCTGGAGCTTGCGCTCGGCCCAGGCGAGGTTCTGCGGAGTGACGTCGCGACCCGCGGCGAGCACCAGGTCCTCGGCCGTCACCGGGCCCTCGGTGCCGGTGTGCAGCAGCGTGTCGGGGGTCGCCCTGTCGTCGGAGGGCGTGGACGCGTCGGGCTGGCTGGATGACATGGTCTCTCCCTGTTCCACCGGATCTGTTCTCACGCTACGGGCATTCCGTACGCCCCGCGCGACGCACCCGGTGTCGGGCCCGGCCCCCGGTGGTCGCGGCAGGCGAACCCCCGTTCGGCTGCGCTGGAATGTCGACAACCATTCGCGGAGGTGATGGTGGAGGAGCTCGCACCCCTGTGAATGAACGGAGTTTTGGAATGCGCATTCGTCTGATGGTCGCTGCCGGACTCGCCGGTGTGGCCCTGCTGGCCACTGCCGGGACCGCCGCCGCCGATGGCCCCGGCCCGGTGGGCGTCGCGGCGAACAGTCCCGGACTCCTGTCCGGCAATGTCGTCCAGATCCCCATCGACGTCGACGCGAACGTCTGCGGCAACACGGTCAACGTGGTGGGTCTGCTGAACCCGGCGATCGGAAACGTCTGCAAGAACAACTGACGATCCGGTTCGCCGGCCGGGCAGGCGCTGCCCGGCCGGCGGGACCGGCCCGGGGGCGGGGGGGGGGGGGGGGTTCCCCCCGGGGGGACGGAGGGTGGGGGAGGGTGGGGGGGGGGGTGGTGGAGGGACGGGGCTAGAGGAGCAAGGTAGGGAGGAGAGT
>NZ_JBVJCT010000042.1:15448-69870 GCF_055588305.1 Streptomyces sp. NPDC042002
ATAAGAACCCCCGCCTCCCTTCTCCTCTCGCCCCCCCCCCCCCCTCCCCCCCCCCCACCACCCCCCCCCCCCCCCGCCCCCCCCCCCCCCCCCCGCGCGACCCCCCCGGGCTCGGGCGCGTTCGGGGGAGTGGCCGACCGGAGTCCCGGAGCGAAGCAGCCGCGGGTGACGGCGCGTGAGGGTGTCGGCGCCGCGCGGTGGACGGAAGGGGCGCGGGGCGCGGGGCCAGGGTCCGCGCCGACGGGACCCACGGCGACGGCGATGGTGTCGGTGTCGGCGGCGACTCCGGGCTCGGTGTCGGCGGTGACCGGGCCGATGGCCTGGGGCGGGTCGCGCCTGCGGGGTGGCGCGGGTGGTGGGAACCCTCGTGCCGCCCGGGCCGGCTGAGGCTCCTGGACGAGGAGGCGATGCCCGGCGTCCATTCATTGGTCTGTACATGACCATCAGGGCAGGCCAGACTGTGCGCCGATCAGTCACCCCCCATCGAGGAGCACATTTCATGCGCAAGCCCGCACGGCAACGTTGTCACGCGGTCCTGGCCGGTGTCGTCACCCTCACCACCGCCGCGGTCCTGTCCGTGGCCACCGGCGCGCCCGCCTCGGCCGCCGACACCTGGAACGAGGTGGGCTCGGACCGCGCCGACCCGCTGACCGAGAGCCAGGGCCTGACCTCCGTCGAGGTCCCGGCCGGCAGCCCCAACCACTACACGGGCGTCGGCACGATCCCCACCAGTGTGAGCAGCCGAGGCTGGAACCACGTCGGCGACCCGGACGCCTCCTACAACGGCTACTACGTCGAGCCGTACCAGAGCGACTCCGGCAACGCGAAGATGTTCCGCGTGCAGGCGCCGGGCGGCACCTGGTCGGAGTACGTCCACACGCTGAGCGCCGGAGAGGCGCTGAACAACTCCTTCGTCACCATCGCGCCGAGCGGTTCGTGGATGGTGTCCGGCGAGTACGGCACGATGAACCGGCTCCTGGTGTTCCCGACCCCCGGCGTCAACCCGGCGACCTCGCCCTCCGCCAACCTTCCGCAGGCGTCCACCATCAACCTCGACCACGCCGTACGGGACGTACAGGGCTGCGACTTCGTCACCGCGACCCAGCTGCTGTGCTCGTCCGACGACCCCGCCGGCACGCTCTTCGGCATGACCAAGCCGCTGCTGCAGATCGACCTGTCCGGCGAGCCGAACGGCACGGCCGACGTCTCCGGACACGTCACCGCGCTGCGCCAGCTCCCGCTGCGCAGCTCCTGCTCGGGCACCTTCGAGGTGGAGGGCATCGACTACGACCGGCGCTCCGCCACCCTGCGCGTGATCGTGGTGTCGCCGGGCTTCTGTGTACTGACCGACAGCAAGACCTATCGCTTCACCAAGAGTTGAGCCCACACTCCTTGTAAGGCCCGGGCGCGTACCCCACCGAGGGGCTGTCGACGGACGGGGGGCGTGCGCGCCCGGAAAGGGCTGGGTCTAAGGTCGGACACAGATTCAGAGTGATGGGGGGTGGCCGGCTGTGGTGGAGGACGAAGCCGTGATCGGCTGCACGGGGGAACTGCTCATCGGCACCCGGGGATCCGCCGGTCCCGGCGAGGTCCTGGTGCGAGTGAGAGGCGGATCCGAGACCTTCCATGCCTGGTCTCGGGAACCCCTGCCGAAGGGGGCGACCGTGCTGGTCATCGAATCCAGGGGATGCCGTGAGGTCGACGTCATCGAATGGGTCGATCCGCTGGACGCGCTGGACGGCGACGCCGTCGGCGCCGGTTGAGAAGGAGAAGCATGTTCGGTTATCGCGTACCCGCTCCCGATGAGGCGATGTTGATCTCGGGTGGCAGGCGGGGACTGGGGGGCGCGCCGTTCCGAGTGGTGACGGGGCACGGCAAGTTCGTGCTGCCCGTCTTCCGTAAGACCCGCTTTCTGACCCTGTCGATGTGCGAGGCGGAGGTCACCGAGACCTGTGTCACCAAGCAGGGCATCTCGCTGCACGTCCGCGCCGTGATCGCGTTCAAGGTCGGCAACGACACCGAGAGCATCATCAACGCGGGGCAGCGGTTCCTGTCCGACCAGGGTCAGATGTCGATCCTGACGGGCCGGATCTTCGCGGGCCATCTGCGTTCCATCATCGGCTCGATGACGGTCGAGGAGATCGTCACCGAGCGGCAGAAGCTCGCCGCCGAGGTGCTCGACACCTCGAAGCTGGAGATGGCGAAGATCGGCCTGATCGTCGACTCGCTCCAGATCCAGTCGATCGACGACGGCGAGACCGGCTACATCGACGCGATGTCCGCGCCGCACAAGGCGGCCATCCAGCGCCAGGCCCAGATCGCCCAGGCGCAGGCCACGCAGGCCTCCGTCGAGGCGGAGCAGGTCGCGGCACGCAACCAGGCCGAGTACGCCCGGCAGACCGCGATCGTGAGGGCGGAGTACTCGGCGGAGGTGGACCGGGCGCAGGCCCAGGCCGCCCAGGCGGGCCCGCTCGCCCAGGCCCACGCGCAGCAGGAGGTTCTGGCCGCGCAGACCGAACTCGCCCAGCGCGCGGCCCAGTTGCGCCAGCAGCAGCTGGTCGCCGAGATCGTCAGGCCGGCCGAGGCCGAGGCCGAGCGGATCAAGGTGCTCGCCATCGCCGACGCCGAGCGCATGAAGATCCAGGCCGAGGCGGCGGCGTCGCACGACCGGGTCGCGCTCGACCGGATGCTGATCGACCAGCTCCCCCTCATCGTCAAGGAGGCGGCGGGCGGTCTCGCCGGCGCGAACGTCAACGTCCTCAACGGCGCCGACGGCCTCGGCGAGATAGCGGCCGGTCTGGTCGCCCAGGGTCTGACCATCCTCGACTCGGTCCGCCAGAACCTGGGCGGACAGAACTCCGAGAACCGTCCCGCGAAGGCGAACAGCCCGCTCGAACTCCAGGGGTACAGCCGTACGCCCGTCGACGGGGACGAGCCGGAGCGCTCCTCCTCGGCGAGCTGACCCGAGTCGCTGGTTCACGTCGCGTCCGCCGTCCCTCCTGGGGCGGCGGACGCGGCCGTTTCCGACGGCACTCGCGCACCAGGGACCGCGTTCGGATCAAAGGGCCCGGATGTCCCTCAAGTCCCTTACACTCGGCCCCAGTTGATCGTTTGACGCGGCCGCCCCAGGAGGAGCGCATGCCCCGGACACCCTCGCGACGTACCGCACTGCAGGGCCTCGCCGCCGCTGGCGCCGCGGTCGTCGGGTTCGATCCCTTCACCCGGAGCTGGGCGGCCTCCGCCACCGGCCGGCCGCTCGCCGGCCTCCCGCGGCTGGACGGGAGCGTCCACACCGACGAGGCCTCGCTCACGGCGGACGCCGACGACTTCGGCCACATCGTCCACCGGCGTCCGGTCGCCGTGCTGCGACCGGGCTCGGTCCACGACATCGTCGCGATGGTCCGCTTCTGCGACGAGCACGGCGTGTCCGTCGCACCGCGCGGTCAGGGCCACGCCACACAGGGGCAGGCGCAGGTCGACGGCGGTCTGGTCATCGAGACCACACCGCTCGCCTCCATCGGTCCGGTGGGGCCGGGGAGTACGACGGTCACCGTCGGCGCGGGCGCCAAGTGGAGCGAGGTCGCCCGGGCCACCCTGGCGCACGGACTCACCCCGCCCACCTTCACCGACTATCTCGAACTCTCCGTCGGCGGCACCCTGTCGGTCGGCGGCATCGGCGGCCAGACCCACCAGCGGGGCGCCCAGGTCGACAACGTGACGGAACTCGAGGTCGTCACCGGCGCGGGCCACCTGGTCCGCTGCTCCCCGACCCGCCACCGCGACCTGTTCCTCGCGGTGCTCGCCGGACTCGGCCAGTGCGCGATCATCGTCGGCGCCACCCTGCGCCTGGTCCCCGCGCCCGAGACCGTACGCCACTACCTCCTTCCGTACGACGACCTGCGCACCTTCCTCGACGACCAGCGGCTGCTCGTCGAGGAGGGCCGCTTCGACTATGTCGAGGGCCAGGTGACCCCCGACGCCGACGGGGCCTTCAACGCCTTTGTCCTCGAAGCCGTCGCCTACGGGCCGCCCGCCGGTCCGGCCCCCGACGACACCACGCTGCTGCGCGGACTGCGCCACGACCCCGCGGGCGTGCAGACGAGCGACCTCGGCTACTACGACTTCCTCGACCGGCTCGCGGCCGGAGTCGCCGCGCTCAAGGAAGCGGGTCTGTGGGCCTTCGCCCATCCCTGGCTGAACCTGCTGCTGCCGGGCCGTTCGGCAAAGGCGCTGGCCGCTTCCCTGCTGGAGGACCTCACCCCGGCCGACCTCGGCCCCGGCGTCGTCCTTCTGTACCCGGTGCTGCGCGAGAGCCTGCACACCCCGCTGCTGCGTACTCCCGACGACCCGGTGTCCTATCTGCTGGCCGTCCTGCGTACGACCCCGCCCGACGACACCGCGACCGTCGACCGTCTCCTCGCCGCCAACCGCGCCGCCTACGACACCGTCCACGCGGCGGGCGGCACCCACTACCCGGTCGGCTCGGTCCCGTTCGACGCGGCGGACTGGCGCGAGCACTTCGGCCCCGCGTACCGACGGCTGGTCACCGCCCGGCACACCTACGACCCGCGCGGAATCCTGGTCCCGGGGCAGGGCATCTTCTGACGACGCCCGGCTCGGGCCGTACGGCCCGAGCTCACCAGCGGCCGGGCTCGCTGCCCACGATCGGCACCGACGGCTTCCCGTCCACCCCCTGAGGGACATCACCGGCCAGCATCACCCGGTGCATGACCCGGGGGTGGTCGACATGGGCGGTGTCGCCCGGTGCCAGATGGATGGTGGCCCGGTTGTCCCAGAAGGCCACGCTGCCCGGCTCCCACCGGAAGCGGACCGTGTACTCGGGCCGGGTCGCCTGCTCCAGCAGCATCTCCAGCAGTGCCCGGCTCTCCGGCCGGGACACCTGGAGAATCTGCTCGACGTAGTAGCCGTTGACGAACAGCACCCGCTCGCCCGTCTCCGGGTGCACCCGCACCAGCGGGTGGTCGGTGGCGATCTGACGGTCCAGCAGATGACGGGCGTACGCGTCGTCGCCCGGCCGGGTCTGGTACCCGACCCCCAGCCGGTGCTCGGCGCGCAGGCCGTCGGCGAAGGCGCGCACGGGAGCCGACAGGCCCGCGTACGCCACGGCCAGGTTCGACCAGGTCGTGTCACCCCCGTACGGCGGCACGGTCTCGGCGCGCAGGATCGTCGCGGCCGGGGGATCGACCCGGGCGCCGTGGTCGCAGTGCCATCCGCGCAGCAGCGAAGGGCGGCGCCTGCGCAGCCACTCCTCGTGGTCCATGCCGTACCGCCCGCCCAGCTCAAGGCGGTCGGCCGTCGTCTCGACCTCGGGGAAGTCCTTGGGCGAGGCGCTGCCGCGGGACGGGAGGCGGACCGGTGTTCCGAACCGGCGCGCGAAGGCGACATGCGAGGCGTGGCCGAGCCGTTGGCCGCGGAAGAACACCACCTTCCAGCGCAGCACCGCCGCCCGGATCGCGGCGACGGTCTCGTCCGTCAGCGGCTCCGCCAGGTCGACTCCCGTGATCTCGGCGCCGATGTGTCCGGCCGCCGGCTTCACTTCGAGAGGTGTGACCTGGTGCGTCATGGGGCCTCCGTGGATCGTGCTCTCGGCTCGTCGGGTCCAGCATGACCGTCCGCCCGCGCACCCGGCAGGGCGCCTCGCGGGCAGGCGGACACCGCGCGGGAGGGCGCGTGCCACGCACGGGAGGCGCGCCACGCGCACGGGGTGTGTCCCGTTTCGCGTATTTGCTGCGTCGCACTCCCTTTTGGCGGGCGCGGCCGGTGTCGAGAATGAGGCGAAGTGAACGGGACCCGCCCTCCATCCGCATGGGGGCGGGGCCCGTTTACCTCAACGCGGGCGCGTGTCACCGCGCCCTGGACGCCTCAGCCCCGGTGCTCGCGCAGGGCGGTGAGAGCGCGGTCGGCGTGGGCGCTCATGCGCAGTTCGCTGCGGACCACCTCCAGGATGGTGCGGTCCTGCGCGATGACGAAGGTGACCCGCTTCGTGGGGGCCAGCGTGAAGCCGCGCTTCACCCCGAACCGCTCCCGCACGGTGCCGTCGACATCGGACAGCAGCGGGTAGCCGAGCGTGTGGCGGTCGGCGAACTCCTGCTGCCGTTCGACCGCGTCACCGCTGATCCCGACCGGCCGCGCGCCGGCGGCCGTGAACTCGGTGGCCAGATCGCGGAAGTGGCAGGCCTCGGCGGTGCAGCCGCTGGTGAGGGCGGCGGGATAGAAGAACAGCACCACGGGTCCGTCGGCCAGCAGCTCGGACAGGCTCCGGTTCGTCCCGGTCTCGTCCGGCAGCGTGAAGTCCTCGACCTGGTCGCCCACGTTCACCTGAGATGTCATGACTGTCCCTTTCCGGACCGAGCGACTCCGCGGGCCCACAGGACGAGCGGCACCTGGAGCGGGAGCCGCGCCAGAGCCGCCGCCTTGAGGGGCGCGGGACGATGACGCCAGTCCACGGCCATCTGGACATTGGCGGGGAAGACACCGACGAAGAAGGCGGCGGTGGCCAGTGCGGCCACCCGGCGCGTCCGGGGGAGCGCCACTCCGGCCGCGAGGGCGAGTTCGGCGACACCGCTCGCGTACGTCCAGGTCCGCGGCGCTCCCGGGAGAGCGCTCGGGATGGTGGCGTCGAACTGCCGTGGAACGGCGAAGTGGGCGACGCCCGCGGTGGCCAGAAGGCCTGCGAGCAACAAGGGCGATCGTTCGGACCGTGGCACGGTTCCTCCTCCGGGGGCCTGCCGCGGATATTACTGGAGGGTAAATGCCCGTGATACGGGTGGGCCGTGTCTATCGCGTGCCGTTCCGGGGCGCGGGCGGCGACGGTCCCCAGGACCGAACGCCCGTACCGGGAGAAGGCCGACGCGTCGGCGCTGTCCGATCGAAGGGCTTTCGAACCGCCCGCGGGACCGGTCCGGGCAGGGGCCGGGATTTCAGCCGTCGGGAAAAGTCCGGGGAATATGCGAACGCCCTGGTTTGGGGATTCGATTCACGGTCAGCCGTAGAACACAGGGCCCGCCGCGGGATTGTGCGGCGGGCCCTGCGGAATTCCTGGCCTCGGAGGAGGAGCGAAGAATGTGCGGGCAGGACCAGAGGTCCGCCACCGGCGGCGCGGTGGCCGTTTCACGGCAGGTGGTCTCGACGGGAACCGGAAGTCCCGCCGACGCACGGCAGGCGGTCAGGCACGCCCTCGCGGGGCGGTCCGGCGGTCCCGCGCGGGACGATGACGAGGCCGTCGGCGACGCCCTGCTCGTCGCCTCCGAACTGGTCACCAACGCGATGCTGCACGGTGGCGGTGTCACCGCGTTCGAGGTGACACCGACCGAGCGGGCGGTCCGCCTGTCCGTCAGCGACCGAAGCGATCAACTGCCCGTGTCCGTGCGGCAGATCGACGACACCGGTCGCATGCGGGTCGGGGGCCACGGATGGATGATCGTCTGCACCCTCGCCAGCGATGTCGTCATCTCGAACCTGCGGGCCGGAGGCAAGCGCATCACGGCCGTGGTGCCGCTCTCGGCCGGCGCGAGGAGCTGAACCGCGCCGCGAGAACCCCGTTCGCCGGGCCCGGGACGCGGACCGTCAGGCCGTCAGGGCGGCCCGGGACGCGCTCGCGGCCGTCGTGACGGCGGCCCGCGCCGCCGCCTGGACCGCATACGTGGTCTTCGCGGGGTCGACCAGCGGGTCACCGAGCACGATCCGGCCCGCCGCGTACAGCGCGTCGCACTCGCCGGTGGGCAGCGCCACGTAGCAGCCGCCGCGCCCGGTGGCGGAGTCCAGGGGAAGCCAATAGCCGTACCGGCGGCGGCCGTTCGCGTGCACGGTGAGGCGGACGGGGAACCGCCGCTGGGTGATCAGACGCAGGACCTCGGCACCCTCGGCACTGAGTGGGGTGTGGGTGCGGGGAAGCGGCCGCAGTATGGTCACCGGCCTCCCGGCGGGGCTCGCGGCACGGCGGTGCGAGGTCGGCGTCATGTGCATGCGGCCTTTCGAAGGACGGGTCGGATCACGCATCGCCGGGGCGGTGACGTTCGGGCTGATGATCATTGTGGCGCAGGGCACTGACATTGGGGGCAGGTTTGCGTTCAGCGGCGTTGCGCCGCTCGCTGAGCGCGGTGGGTCAGGGCCGCGAGCCGGCCCTGGACGAAGGGGTCCGCGGCCGGGTCGTACTCTCCGGCGTGGTCGGCCAGGGTGTCGGTGATCCGTTCCCACTCGTCCGCCTCCGCCCGCGCGTCGAGCGCCTGCCGTCCGGTGGGTGAACGGTCCTCGGCCGCCCTCCGGGCGTCCTCGAAGGCCGCCTTCGCCTCGTGATGGTTCATCCCGGTGGCGGCGCGGCCCACCCGCTCCCATACGGCGTGCTCCCGCTCGGACGGTTCGGGTTCGGGTTCGGGACTCAATGCTCCACCTCGATCGTGCGACGGGACGTGCCTCATCGGGCCCGGGTGCCCCCGGCGGGCGCGACGACACCTGTGCGTGCGGCACGGGTGTACCGGTGGGCGGACCGGCGGAGCGGTCCGTCACCAGGGCAGGAACGCGTGGATGTCCTTGCCGTCGGGCCGCACGATCACGCTCACCTGGTCGCAGAGCGCCTGGATGAGATGCCAGCCGATGCCGCCTCCGCCCTGGGAGGGGCGGAAGCGGCGTGGCGCGGGCCGGGTGGTGCTGCCGTCGCGAAGCGTCACGTGCACACCGTCGAAGGTGGGACGCATCCGCAGTTCGAAGGGACCGGGCGCGTACTGGACCGTGTTCGCCGCCAGCTCGGTGACGACCAGCAGGATGTCGTCCCAGTGCTCGGCCGCCGAGGGCGGTGACGTTCGCGCGAGGGCACGCAGATAGCCGTCCGCGGCCAGCCGCGCGTCGGTCACGTTGCGCAGCTGCCCGCCGAACGCGCTGGTGAGGGCCCCGATCTCCTCGTACGACGGCTTCTTGTTCCGGCTCGGATCGATTTCCATCGTGCCCTTCGTTCGGATCTCGTCGGCGGAACGTCTCCCGCCGCGCCGCGACCCGGTCACCTGGATACGTACCCGGCCCCCTGGTGAGGCCCGGTCCCGTCCGTCGTTCCGCCTACGCCGGGGTGTCGTGGGACTGGGAGCGCCTACGGGAGCGGCGCCGCGCCAGCGCACGCCGTTCGGCCTCGCTGGTACCACCCCAGACACCGACGCTCTGACCCGTGTCCAGGGCCCAGCGCAGGCACTCGTCGCGGACCGGGCAGCCCGCGCAGACGGCCTTCGCCTCCTGGATCTGCAGCAGGGCGGGGCCCGTGTTGCCGATGGGGAAGAACAGATCGGGGTCGACGCTGCGGCACGTCGCGGAATCACGCCAGTTGTCCATATGTGCCTCCTGTGATCGAAGTGGACGCGTTCTCGGGGTTCGCCCCCCCTCGGGTCACCCTTGATCGCCCGGATGAAACGGGCGAAGCATGCAAAGATCCCGTGGACGCCGGATCGGTCGCACGGGGCGAGCCCGCGGTGTGGCCGCAAACGCCTCCGGTCGATGGACCGGCGTCGTCCGATCGGCTCGCGGGGGTGCACCGGGGTGGCAAGATGGAATCCCAGGTGAAGGCTGGTTGCTTTTCGACGAATGAGCGGGTGGCCCATGGCGCAAGAGTCCGGCGAAGTCTGGGAGAAGTTCGCCGTCGCCTTGGCGGACATGGCGCGGGACCTGCTGGCCCAGGACTCGGTGCAGGCCACCTTGGACCGGATCGTGGACCACGCGACGGTACTGATCAACGGGTGCGACGAGAGCGGCATTCTCACGGTTCGCCGCGGTGAGGTGAGCGCGCTGGCCGCGACCAGCGACGTCGTGCGCATGGCGGACCGTATCCAGCAGGACCTGCAGGAGGGACCGTGCTTCGACGCCGTGACCGACCGGCAGCAGCTCTACGCCATCGAGGACCTGCGCCGGCCGCACGAGAAGTGGTCCCGCCTCGCCCCCGAACTGAGGAAACTGGGCATGGGCAGCATGATGGGCTTCCTGCTGTTCACCGACGAGGACGAACTCGGCGCCCTCAACGTGTACTCGCGCCGTCCGAACATGTTCGACGAGACGGCTCAGCGCGCCGGCTGGATCCTGGCCTCGCACGCCGCCGTCGCCTTCTCCGCGGCCCGTACGCACGCGCAGCTCGGCGACGCCCTGGAGACCCGCCACGAGATCGGTGAGGCGATGGGCATTCTGATGGAGCGGCACGGCCTCAGCGAGGAGAACGCCTTCGGTGTGCTGAAGAAGGCCTCCCAGGACCACAACATCAAACTGCGGGAGATCGCCCGCAAGGTCTGCGAAACCGGCGAGCGCCCCACCTGACGCGGCACGCCCGCGCGTGACCCCGCCCCGCCCACGTGGTCCGCGAGACCGGTGGCCGGCCGGGGCTCCTGTGACCGAGGTGTGAAGGTGAGCTGACCCGTGACATGGGGTCCGGCGGTCCGGGAACAAGGGCGGACAGCCTGCCCGGCACTCTGGACGGACACGGAGTGGCGCCGCCGTACGGCGTACGGGCGGGAAGCGCGGCATGGGAGGTGAAGGGATGACCACCGTCGAACCGCCCTGCGACTTCGGTCCTGTTCCCGGTGCGAGGCTCGAGCGAGATCCGGAGGCGGCCGTGCACGCCCGGCGGATGGTCCGGGTGTTTCTGGGCGGCCTGCCCCGCCCCGTGCCGCGTGAGGCCGCCGAGGCCGTCACCCTCGTGGTCTCGGAACTGGTGACGAACGTGGTGCGTCACGCGCGCGGACGGCTGTGCAGTCTGGATCTCTGGGACGTGGGCCACGGGGTGGGTATCTCGGTCTCCGACGACGACCCCGAGCCGCCGCGTCCGCGGCGTATCGACCTGACCGGACAGGGCGGATTCGGCTGGCCGTTGGTACGTCGGCTGACCTCCGAACTGACCGTGCTGTCCCGCCCGGACGGCAAGACGGTCCGGGCTGTCGTGCCCTTCTGACGCCTTGGGGAACGAGGGCCACGCGCGATCCGGCCGCGACCGCCCCCCCCACGACTGAGCCAGCGGCCCACGAGGGAGTCAGCCGTCCGCGCGGTGCGGCCCGCCGAAGTGGCAGAGCAGCAGACAGACGTCGTCGTCCCGCTGCGAGTCGCGGAGCATCGGATCCAGGATCCGGTCGGCGGCGCCCTCCAGATCGTGGTCCAGATCGGCAGCGCGCTCACCGGACAGTGCCTCGGCCAGTCGCCGGATCCCCGGGTCGATGCCCTGGGCCCGCCGCTCCACCAGACCGTCCGTGTACAGCGCGAGCGTGGATCCCGGCGGAAGCCGCGCCGTGTGGTCCTGGATCTCCTGGTGCAGCGGGATGCCCAGCATGGCACCGGGTCTCGCGTCCAGGACGTGTACATCGCCGTCCGGAGTGCGCAGCACCGGTGGCGGGTGCCCGGCGGCGGCCCAGGTGACGGTGGTCTCGTCCGGGTGGAAGCGGGCGATGACCGCGGTGGCGTACAGATCGGGCTGGAGATGGTGCAGGAACACGTGCAGGCGGGTGAGGAGCCGGCCGGGGGTGCCGCCGTCGACGGCGTACGCCCGCAGCGCGGTGCGCAGCTGGCTCATCATGACGGCCGCGTGCAGCCCGTGGCCGGTGACGTCCCCCATGACGGCGACCAGGCCCCCGTCGGGCTGGCGGAACGCGTCGTACCAGTCCCCGCCGATGTTCAGACCGTGGGTGGCGGGGAGGTAGCGCGCGGCCAGGCTGAGCCCGGGTGTCGTGGGGAGATCCGTGAGCAGGGCGCGTTGCAGGGTCTCGGCGATGTCCCGGTTGTGCTCGAAGCGCTGGGCGTGGTCGATCGCGATGCCGGCCCTGCGGGCGAGCTCCACGAGCATCACGGCGTCGTCCGCGCTCCATGGTTCCCGCGGCGGCGTCAGCGTCACCACACCGAGGGGCGTGTGCCGGCTCGGCAGCGGGAGGCACAGCAGCGGCTGCTCCGGGTTCAGCGCGGAGGGAGGCTGGTCGTCGACGCCGGGCAGACCGCTCGGGTGGTCGGCGGCGTACTGCGGGCGGCCGGTGCGGGCCGCGGCTACGGCGGCCGCCGGACGGGCGGCGTGCCCGCGGGCCTTGGCGTCGTCGGCGAAGAGCCATACGTCGACGCTGCGGGCGTAGTCCGGCACGAGCAGCCGCGGCAGCCGGTTCAGGATCTCCTCGTGGTTGAGCGAGGCGGTGAGGGCCGCGCTGGCGTCGGCGAGGAAGGTCAGTCTGCGCCGGGCGCTCTCGGCCTCGGTACGGGCCTTGCGTTCGGCGCCGAACAGTTCGCGCTGGACCCGGCCGGCCGCGTCGAGTTCCGCGTGCAGCGCGAGCACACCCTGGTTGGTCTGGTGCAGTTCCTCCCGGTGGAAGGCGAGCAACCGCTCCTGTTCGGCGAGCCGGTCGAGCACCCGGGAGGTGTCCTCGTCGGCGCTGAGCAGGGCGTCGGCGAAGGGCGTACGGTCGCGCGGTGCCCGGGCCGTGTCGGCGCCGTTGTCGTGGCCCGGCTCCGGGACGTCGACGGTCGCCTGCCAACTCGGCCTGTTCCCGGCCCCGTTCACCCCCGCCCCGTTGACCCCGGCCCCGGTCGGCTCCGCGTCGACGGTGACCGTGAGCCGGCCGGGGCGCTGCGCCCCGGCGGAGGCGGTCGTCCGCAGGGTCAGCAGCCAGCTGCCTCCCTTGACCAGGCGCTGCCGCAGCTGCGCGCTCAGCTCGGTGACCAGCCGGGTGCGCTCCACCGTGGAGACGCCGTGCGCCGCGGCGAGCCGGGCGGCGGCGATGCGGGCGCGGGCGGCCTCGTCGACCGTGGTGATCTGCCAGGTATGGGTCATGATCGGTGATCCTGCGGGGTGGGGGTCAGTACGGCCACGGTGGTGTCGTCCCGTACGGGGCGGGCGGCACTGCTGGAATCCCGCACGATCACGGCGGCGGTGACCGCGGGGTCCCAGGAGGTCAGCGGGGCGAGGGGCGGGGGAGTCCAGCGGCTGGGCAGGCCGTCGCTGTGGAGCACGAGCAGGCTGTCCGGGGTCCACGGCAGCCGGCACTGCGGCAGCCGCGCCGGACGGTGGGCGCCGACGATCCCGGGGCGGGACAGCAGCGGACGCCAGCTGTCGCCGGACCGCAGCCGTGCTCCGATGTTGCCGATCCCCGCGAAGTCGAGGTGCTCGGTCGCGAGGTCGAGCCGGGCCACCGCGACGGCGGCCCCCCGGGTGTCGCGCAGTGCCGTGTGCAGCGCTCCGAGCAGTTCCGCGGGCGGCAGATGCGCGAGGTGGTGCAGTTGTTCCACGGCGGCTCCGGAGGCCTTCGCGGCGGATGGGCCGTGGCCGAGACCGTCGGCGAGCAGCAGCGTGATCCGCTCGCCCGAGCGGACACAGGCCCAGGCGTCTCCCGAGTACGCGGCGGCGGCGAGGGGGATGTTGATGCCTCCCGCGCGCACCGGGGCGCCCGTGGCGGGGAAGCGGTGTCCGGGCCGGTCCCTGCGGGCCGCGTGGACCCGTGCCAGCGCGATGGTGCCCCGGCCCGGCACGGTGTGCACCTCGAAGTGGTCGGCGATACGGCGGCAGGTGCCGAGCCCCGCGCCGAGCGAGGACGTCGTCGAGAACCCGTCGCGCAACGCGGTCGTGAGGTCGGCGATGCCGGGGCCGTGGTCGATCGCCGCTATCTGGAGGGCCGGGCCGCGTCCGGTGCCGGGGTCGGCGAGGTCCGCGTCCACGGTGTCGATCAGTATCTGTCCGCCGCCCCCGTGCTTGAGCAGGTTCGTCGCCAGCTCGGTGGCGACGAGCGCGGCGACGGCCGTACGGTCGCGGCCGAGCCCGGTGTGGGCGGCGGCGTCCTCGGCCGCGACCCGGACGTCACGGACCCGGGTGGAGTCGTGGACGGGTACGTCCCAGACGCGCGTCATCGGCGCTCCTCACGGGGACGCGGGGGAGCCGCGGTCCAGCAGATCACGGTCACGGCCGTGCCCTCGCCCGGACGGCTGTCGATGGAGAACTCGTGCACCAGGCGACGGGCTCCGCCCAGCCCGAGGCCCAGACCGCCGCCGGAGGTGTAGCCGTCGCCGAGGGCCCGCTCGATGTCGGGGATGCCGGGCCCCTGGTCGGAGAAGGTCAGGCGAAGCCCCCGCGCGGCCCCCGACTCCAGGACGGTGGACTCGACCTGGCCTCCTCCGCCGTGCACCAGGGTGTTGCGGGCGAGTTCGCTGGCCGCGGTGACCAGCTTGGTCTGGTCCACGAGTCCGAAACCGAGCTGGGCGGCTGCCTGGCGCACATGCTGGCGCACCCACGCGAGATCCATGTCGGAGCGGATCGGCAGGCAGGCGGTGACACGGCCGGAAGTGTCCGTCACGGGCTCTCCTGGCGTGCTGGGCTGTGGTGAAGGGGCGTCGAGGCCGGGGAGAGCAGTCGCATGGCCTCCTCGGCGTTGAGCGCGGTGCGCAACCCGGGCAGGGTGAGGCCCAGTTCGACCAGGGTGATGGCGACGGCGGGGCGCATGCCCGCGACCACCGTCTGCGCGGCGAGCAGCTTCGCGTGTGCCGCGACCTCGGCGAACACGCGTCCCAGGAAGGAGTCGACGATCTCCACCCCGGAGATGTCGATGACCACACCGGTGACGGAACTGGCCGCGATGGCCTCGCCGATGTTGCGCTGCAACTGTTCGGCCGCCTCGTCGTACAGGTCGCCCTGCAACGTGACCAGGAGGACGGTGCCGAGCTTGAGCACGGGCACCTGGGCGCCCGAGGAGCCGGCGATCGGGGCGCTCACCGCGCGCTCAGGCCGGAGTGGTCCTGCTCGACGACGGCGATGCCCTGCCGGTGCAGGGCGTACGCGAGGGCGTCGGCGAGGCTGGCCCGCGTCACCACCGAGCCGAGGTCGATGCCGAGGTGGACGATGGTCTGCGCGATGGCGGGCCGGATGCCCGAGACGACGCACTCCGCTCCCATCAGACGCGCGGCGGCCACGGTCTTCATCAGGTGCTGGGCCACCAGGGAGTCGACGGTCGGCACCCCGGTGATGTCCAGGATGGCGAACCGGGCCTGCTGGGCGACGACGGCGTCGAGCAGGCTCTCCATCACCACCTGGCTGCGAGCGCTGTCGAGGGTGCCGATCAGCGGGACGGCGACGACACCGGTCCACAGCTTGATCACGGGCGTGGCCACTTCAAGGAGTTGGAGGCGCTGCCGGTCGATGAGTTCCTGCCCGGCGCTGAGCGCCGTCTCCAGCACGACCAGGCGGAGCGTTCCCAGCAGCGCGGTCAGCGTGACCGCGCACGCCTCGGCGAACTCGCGGGGCCTGTCGGCGAGATCGGCGCTCAGCAGCTCGGAGGCCGCGGGGCGCAGCGCCGCCACCTCGTCGGCGATCCGGGCGGAGGTGGCGCCCGTCCGCGCGCGAGAGGCAGCCATGCGTCCCAGCTGGTCGCGGACGGTGGCGAACCCGGCGGCCCCGAGATCCTCGACCCGGCCGGCGGCCGCGACCGCGGCCAGCGCCTCCACGACGGCCCGGCCGGCCTCCACGGCCTCGTCCCGGGAGACGGTGAAGACGGTGCGGAACAGCGCCTCGTCGGCCCAGCGCTGGGCGATCTGCTCGCGGCGCCGACGCAGGAAGTCACCGACCTCCTGGGCCGACGACTCCTGCTGTACCGCTGCCTGGTGGTCCGCCACGTGTTCTTCTCCTAGGTCCGTGCGCCGTGCCGACATCAGGGATCCGCCGTCCGGCGCGATCACTTGTCGTACGACAACTGTAATCATGGTCCGAGCGGGTACGACTTCCGCTCACGTGACGGGGATCGCGCGGGGTATCGGCCCGGCCGGCCGGGGCTCGCGCGTCGCCCGGGGCTGGTCACCGAGCCGGCGCGCGGTCGGTGGCCCGTGCCAGTCCAGACACACCACGAGGGCGTCGTCCTCCGGTCCCGGCCCGCCCCGGTGACCGGTGAGCTCCCTGAGGACGGCGCGGGGCACGTCTGTCGCGGGCAGCAGCCGGGTGGCGGTGATCGCCCTGGCCAGAGCCCTCTCCCCGTACGTCTCCCCGCCGGGCCCGGCGACGGCGTGGACTCCGTCGCTGACGAAGAGCATCCGGTCGCCGGGCTCCGCGTGGAACTCCTGAGCGAAGTAGTCGGTCTCCTCGAACATGCCGAGGGGCAACTGAGCCTCGAAATCGACGCGTTCGACGGTCCGGCCACGCAGGCGCAGCATCCGGGGCGAGCCCGCGTCGATCACCCGCGTCCGCCCCGTGGACAGCTCGAAGTCGAGCATGAGCACGGACAGATGGGAGCCGCCGCGGTAGTGGGCGTGGATCGCCTGGTCGGCGAGAGCCGCCTGGTCCTCGAGGGAGATGCCCGCGCGCCGCGCGTTGCGCAGGGCGTTGATGCCCAGGCTGGTCAGCAGCGAGGCCTCGATCCCCTCGCCCATCCCGTTGGTGACGTACAGCAGCAGCCGGTCGGCACTGGCCGACCAGTCGAAGTTGTCGCCGAAGATCGCGTAGGCGGGCTCCAGTTGGGCGCCGAGTTCGTACTCGGGCCGTGCGCAGGAGCGGCCGGGCAGCAGTTGCCACTGCATCTCGGCGGCCAGCGTCAGCCGGTCCTTGCGGCGTGCCCGGAGGTACAGGTCGGTGTCGCGCTCGGCCACGAGCACCTCGTGGCCGAGGATCTGGGCGATGTCGGCGAGCTCGGTGAGCGTCTCCTTGTCGCACGCCGTGGACGGCAGGGTGACGGACAGCACGCCGAGCCGGTCGCCGCGCACCGTCACCGGGAGGTGTGCTCGCACGCCCTCGCCGCCCCGCTCCTCGACGAAGGGTTCCTGCGCCCCGAAGGCCCGGCCCTCGGGGCTGCCGTGCGCGGAGATGGGCTCCAGGGTGTGCGGAAGGACCGACACGGGCTGGAGCACGGTGAGCCCGTAGTCGGCCATGAGGAGTTCGACGCGCCCGGCCGCGTAGTGACCGCACAGCACGTCACGGACCGCGTCCGGCAACTGGTGGGGGGCCGCGGTGCGCAAGGCCCGCTCCGCGGCCAGGAATCTGTTCACGATGTCGGATACGCCATTCTTCGACTAGTACGATGCCGGGTCCACGCCTGGCGGGTCCGCGCTCCGGGGGAGCCGGTCCCTGCGGCGGCGCCGGTATCTATCGCTTTGTTCCTGTCGTCGCGCCGACAGGCTGACAGTGCCCTGGAAGACTGGGAGAGTTAGACGGTGACTTCCTCCGGCCCGCGTCCGCAGCCCGGTGAGGTGGCTCGCGTGACCGCTGAGGCGGCCGAGCTGCTGGAGATCCTCTGGGGGCGCGCCTCGACGGCTCCCGTCTCCACGTCCCAGCTTCGGGTGCTGTTCATCCTGGAACACGACGAGGGCATCAACCTGAGGACGCTGGCCGACGCGCTCGGCTCGACGCCTCCCTCGACCAGCAGGCTCTGCGACCGGCTGCAGGCCGTGGGGTTCATCGAGCGGACACCGAGCGCCATCAGCCGCCGGGAGCTGCGGCTGTTCCTGAGCCCCCGCGGCCGGACCTTCCTCACGGAGCTGCGCGCACGTCGTGAGCGGGCCGTGGAAGCGGTCCTCGCGCAGATGCCGCCCGGCGACCGGACGGCACTCGTGGACGGGCTGGCGGCCTTCTGCGCCGCCGCGGCGGCACAGGTTCGCGAGGGCGCCGCGACGGACGCCCGCTCGGCCTGACCGGCGCGTGGGATCGGGTCCGGAACCGGCCGCCGACGGTCCGCCAACGGATGGTCCGCCCACCGATGCTCCGCCCGGCGCGGTCGCCCCACAGGGGTGGACCGTCTCTCCCGTCGCGCCATCTCAGACCCCCTCGCCGACGTGGGCGAGCGCGGCATCGACGCCGTCCACCGACGCGATCGTGCGGCTGACGCCGGTCAGATCCAGAATCCGCCGGACCACGGGCGCCGGTGACACCAGGCACACGCTCCCTCCGGCGCGTCCGGTCGCGTCGTGCGCCTTGAGGAGCGCGTTGAGGCCGGAGGAGTCCATGAAGGGCACCGCGGACAGATCGAGCAGCAGATGCCGCCGGCCACCGCGTATCTCGTCGGCGAGCCGGTCGCGCAGTTCGGGGGCCGTCTCGACGTCCAGTTCCCCCGCGACGGTCACCAGGGCGATGCCCTCGCCGCACAACGTCACGTCGATGGACACAGGAGCTGGTTCGGCCGGCACGGTTACCTCCAAGGGGTCCTGACCCGTCGGGTTCCATCCGGCGCTGGGGACGCCGGCGAGCAGATCACCGGTTACCCGCCGAATCGAGGTGCACACCTCGCGCTTCGTCCCTCGCCCGCGACGGCGGCCCCCGGCCGGTGCTTGCGAGCTCTTGACCTTCCCTTTCCCGTATTACCTCTGACACAGAGATATCTTCGAGACGTGGAGTCGGAGTCGGAGAGTTTCCCCGAGGCCCTGGCGGACGCCCTGGCCGGACTGCAACGGCTGATCAGACGGCGGCTGCGCGTCGGCACGAGCGGGCCGCGGCTGCGCGGTGCCGAGGTCGACCTGCTGCGGCTGGTCGTCGACCGGCCCGGCATCGGTGTGTCGGAGGCCGCCAAGGAGCTCTACCTGGCGGGCAATTCGGTCTCGACGCTGGTCAACCAGCTGGCCCGGGACGGCTATCTGGTCCGCGAGACCGATCCGGCGGACCGGCGCGCCGCCCGCCTGGTGTCCACACAGGCGGCCGATGCCCGGCTGCGTGACTGGCGGGAGCGGCGCGCGGTGCTCGTACGGAGCCAGGTGGCGCGCCTCGACGACGCCGACCGCGCTGCCCTGGCGGCGGCCCTTCCCGCCCTGCGCAAGCTGGCGGCGAACCTGCACGAGGAGGCCGAGGAGACATGACACGGCACGAGAGCGGACGGACGCCCCCCGCACGGCGGGGGAGTCCGGCGGCCGACGGTGGAGGGACTGCCGCGAGCGGCGACGCGGCGGAGGCCGCCGCCGGAACACCGGTCCCGGCCGCCAGGAGGAGCGCCGAGGGCACGGACGTGACAGCGTCGGCTCCGGACGGCGCCGCTGACACCGCCACCACGGCGTCGGTGGCGGTCCCGGACGGCGCCGGCCCGGCGGTCACCCCTGCGGTCCCGGAGGGCGGCGATCCGTCGGCTGATCGCGCGGCCCGGGACGGCGAGGGCCTGGCGGTCACGCCTGCGGTCCCGGGCGGCGGTGATCCGTCGGCCGGCCGTGCGGCCTGGGGCGGTGACGGTCTGGCGGTCACGCCTGTTGTCCGGGACGGTGGCGATCCGTCGGCCGGTCGTGTCGTTCCGGGCGGTGACGAGTCGTCGGTCAGGGGTGCCGGCGCGGACGCCGTGTCCTGTGCCGGACTCGTCTACGCCTTCGGCGAGACCACCGCCGTCGACGGTCTCGACCTCGCCGTCCGTGACGGCGAGGTGTTCGGACTGCTCGGGCCCAACGGCGCGGGCAAGACCACCGCGCTCCGCTGCATCACCACCCTGCTGCCGGTCCCGGCCGGGAAGGTCCGTGTCTTCGGGCACGACGCCACCCGTGAACGCATGGCCGTGCGGCGCCTGTTGGGCTACGTACCGCAGCAACTGTCCGCGGACTCCGGGCTCACCGGCAGGGAGAACGTGGCCCTGTTCGCCCGCGTCTTCGACGTGCCCCGGCGCGAACGGGCGGCCCGGGTCGCGCAGGCCCTCGCCGCGGTCGACCTCACCGACGCGGCCGACCGGCTCGCCAAGACGTACTCAGGAGGCATGGTCCGCCGCCTGGAACTCGCCCAGGCACTGGTCAGCGCGCCCCGGCTGCTGATCCTCGACGAGCCGACCATCGGCCTCGACCCGATCGCCCGCACCAGCGTGTGGGATCACATCAACGCCGTACGGGCCGCCACCGGCATGACCGTCCTCGTGACGACCCACTACATGGACGAGGCCGACCAGTACTGCGACCGGGTCGCGCTGATGCACCGCGGACGCGTCCGCGCGCTCGGCACACCTCGGCAGCTGAGGACGGGCCTCGGGGAGCGCCGCGGAACCACGGGCGACGGTGAACTGCCCACGCTGGAGGACGTCTTCCGTGACGTCGCCGGCAGTGGACTCGACGACCATTCAGGAGACTTCAGCGATGTCCGAAGCACCCGCCGTACCGCTTCCCGGGTCGGCTGAGCGCGTCCGTCCCGGAGACCTCGACCTGCTCGTGATCCCGCCCAGGGCCCGGACGGGCTGGCGCGTGCTGCCCGCCCGGGTCGCCGCGATGTGCACGGTCGAGCTCCAGAAACTCCGCCACGACCGCACCGAGCTCTACACCCGGGCGATCCAGCCGGCCCTGTGGCTGCTGATCTTCGGCGAGACGTTCACCCGGATCCACGCGATCCCCACCGGCGGGATCCCCTACCTCGACTATCTGGCGCCCGGCATCATCGCCCAGTCCGCTATGTTCATCGCCATCTTCTACGGCATCATGATCATCTGGGAGCGGGACGCCGGAATCCTCACCAAGCTCCTCGTCACCCCCACACCCCGCTCCGCGCTCATCACCGGCAAGGCGTTCGCAGCCGGGGTGAAGGCACTGATCCAGGCCGTGGTGGTGGTCGTGATCGCCGCGCTGCTCGGGGTGGCGATGACCTGGAACCCGCTGCGGCTCCTCGGAGTGGCCGTGGCCGTCGTGCTCGGTTCGGCGTTCTTCTCCTGCCTGTCGATGACGATCGCGGGCATCGTGCTCACCCGGGACCGGCTGATGGGCATCGGCCAGGCCATCACCATGCCGCTGTTCTTCGGCTCCAACGCCCTTTATCCGGTGGCCATCATGCCCGGCTGGCTCCAGGCCGTCAGCAGGGTCAACCCGCTGAGCTACCAAGTCGACGCCCTGCGCGGCCTGCTGCTCGGCACACCGGCGCACCTGGCCCTCGACTACGGCGTCCTGGTGGTGGCCGCCGCCCTCGGCGTCCTGTCCGCGTCCTCGCTGCTCGGCCGGCTGGCCAGGTGAGCCGGCGACCCTGGCGGGGCGGCCGGGCCCGATGATCGATTGGTGAGGCCGGGCGGTCAGGCTTAACGTCGGTGGAGTGAACATCCACGTTCACCGCCGACCCGAGATGCAGGGCCATCCCCCATGACGGCCGATCACGTGACATCCTCCGAGTCTGCCGAGTCCCCGCAGCGGGGACGAGGCAGCGGTATGGCGCTCTTCATCCTGGCCTCGTGTCAGTTGATGGTGGTCCTCGACATCACCATCGTGAACATCGCGCTGCCGCACATCCAGACCTCGCTCGGCTTCTCGACCGAGAACCTCTCCTGGGTGATCAACGCCTACACGCTGACCTTCGGCGGTCTGCTGCTGCTCGGCGGACGCTCCGGGGACATCCTCGGCAGACGCCGGGTCTTCATGTTCGGCGTGCTCCTCTTCGTGTTCGCGTCGCTGCTCGGCGGACTCTCCCAGGAATCCTGGCAGTTGCTCGCGGCCCGCTCGCTACAGGGCGTCGGCGGAGCCATCGCGTCCCCCACCGCCCTGGCGTTGATCACCACCACCTTCCGTGAAGGGCCCGAGCGCAACCGGGCGTTCGGCGTGTTCGCCGCCGTCTCCGCGGGCGGCAGCGCGATCGGGCTGCTCGCGGGCGGCATCCTCGTCGAGTGGCTCGACTGGCGCTGGGTCTTCTTCGTGAACATCCCCATCGGCCTGCTGATCGTGCTCGCCACTCCCCGCTACATCAAGGAGTCCAAGCGACACCCGGGCCACTTCGACTTCCTGGGCGCGCTCACCTCCACGCTGGGCATGGTGCTGTTGGTCTACGGCTTCATCAGGGCCTCGGAGAAGGGCTGGAGCAACCCCGTCACCCTCGCGTCCTTCGGGGCGGCCCTGGTGTTCCTGATCGCGTTCATCGCCGTCGAACGCAGGTCGAGACAGCCCATCACGCCGCTGTGGATGTTCCGCGACCGCAATCGCGCGGGTGTCTACGCGATGATGCTCAGCCTTTCCGCCGCCATCTTCGGCATGTTCTTCTTCCTGACCCTCTTCGTGCAGAACATCCTGGGGTTCAGCCCGCTCAAGGCCGGCTTCGCCTTCCTGCCGGTGAGCGCGGTCATCGCGATCGGCGCGGGAGTCGCCTCGAACCTGCTGCCCCGGTGGGGACCCAAACCCTTCATGACGGTGGGCGCGATCCTGGCCGCCCTGGGCCTCGGCTGGCTGACGCTGACCGACGTCGACAGCACGTATCTCGGCAGCATCCTCGGACCCACCGTGGTCTTCGGCTTCGGCATGGGGCTGCAGTTCGTGTCGCTGACGCTGATGGCGGTGTCCGGAGTCCAGCCCAAGGAGACGGGTGCCGCCTCCGGCATCCTCAACGCCACCCAGCAGGTCGGTGGTTCCCTCGGCCTCTCCGTGCTGGTCACCGTCTTCGGCACGGCGAGCCGCAACGAGGCCACGAGCCAGGTCGCGAACTTCATGTCGACGGCGACCCCGGCGCAGCGGCTGCAGTTCCGCAGAACAGGACAGTTGCCGGCGCCCTGGAGCGAACAGGTGCTGACGTCCGGCATCTCGGAAGCGTTCGTCGCCGCCGCCGTCTTCGCCGTCTTCGCCGCGCTGGTCGCCCTGATCGTCATCCAGGTGCGCCCCTCCGACCTGGAGCGGCTCCAGGGAGGCGCCGCATCCCTCACCCCCGCGGACGGATCCGCTGACGCGGCGGGCGCGTCGGCGCGCGGCACCGACGGAGGATCCGGACACCCGTGAGGGACCGTCCGTACGGTCTCGGGTGCCTCCGGCGTTCCGGCCGCACCCGGTATCCCGGCCGCATCCGGCCCGCTCCCCGCCGACGCCTGACAGCGGCACTTGAGCCCGTTGACTGCTCGGCTCGGCGGGCGTCCGCCTGATGGAGCCGATCCTCCGATCCCCGAGTTCCCGGGAGAGGTCCCGGGCGCCCGCGTCAGGGCAGTGGCTGTTCCGCCCAGATGACCTTGCCCTCGGGCGTGTAGCGGGTGCCCCAGCGGTCGGTGAGCTGGGCGACCAGGAACAGGCCGCGCCCGCCCTCGTCCGTCGTCGCCGCGTACCGCAGATGCGGTGAGGTGCTGCTGCCGTCGAAGACCTCGCAGATCAGCGTGCGGTCCAGCACCACACGGACGCCGATGGGCCCGTTGCCGTAGCGGATCGCGTTGGTCACCAGCTCGCTGAGGATCAGCTCCGTGGTGAACGCCATCTCGTCGAGCCCCCACCGCGCCAGTTGCCGGCTGACCGAGGCACGCACCTCGCCGACGGCGGCCGGTTCGGACGGCACCTCCCAGGAGGCGATCCGGTCGGCACCCAGGGCGTGGGTCCGGGCCACGATCAGAGCGATGTCGTCGCTCGGCCGGGCCGGCAGAAGGGCGTCCAGCACGGCCCGGCAGGTGTCCTCCGGCGAGCGGTCGGCACCGGCCAGCGCCGTGCGCAGCAGTTCGAGCCCGACGTCGATGTCCCGCTCCCGGTCCTCGACGAGGCCGTCCGTGTAGAGCACCAGTCGGCTGCCCTCCGCCAGTTCCAGCTCGGCCGTCTCGAACGGCAGACCGCCCAGGCCGAGCGGCGGGCCGGCCGGAACATCGGGGAACTCGACGCTGCCGTCCGGACGGATCACCGCCGGCGGCGGGTGCCCGGCGCGGGCGACGGTGCAGCGCCGCGTCGTCGGGTCGTAGACGGCGTACACGCAGGTGGCGCCCGTGACCGCGGCTCTGCTGTCCTCCGCCGTCTCGTCCTGGTCGATACGGCCGACCAGCTCGTCCAGGAGTCCGAGCAGTTCGTCGGGCGGCAGATCGAGCGCGGAGAAGTTGTGGACCGCCGTCCGCAGCCGCCCCATCGTCGCGGCGGCCAGCAGTCCGTGGCCCACGACATCGCCCACGACGACGGCGACCCGGGCGCCGGGCAGCGGCAGTACGTCGAACCAGTCGCCGCCGACCCCCGCCTGCGCCGGCAGATAGCGGTAGGCGAGGTCGAGGGCGCTCTGATCGGGCAGCGTGCGGGGCAGCAGGCTGCGCTGGAGCGTCACGGCCATCCTGTGCTCGCGGGTGTAGCGGCGCGCGTTGTCGATGGAGACCGCCGCGCGGGCGACCAGCTCCTCGGCGAGCGCCAGGTCCTCCACGTCGAACGGGTCGGGCTTCTCGGAGCGCCAGAAGTTCACCACCCCCATGACCAGGGGCCCGACCCGCAGCGGGACGGTGATCAGGGAGTGGATTCCGTAGTCGACGACCTGCGCGGTGCGCTGGAGGTCCTGGGCCAGCCAGCCCGGGGCGCCGCCGAGATCGGGTTCGACGACGGCCTCGCCGGTGCGCAGGCTGTGGGCCTGGGGCGTGGAGGGCACGAACCCGATGTGCTCGCCGACCGGATAGAGCGGGGCGTCCTTGCGGATGCCGCCGGAGGCGGTGCGGCGCAGGCCGGCGCCCGCGTCCGGCTCCTGCCCGTTCAGGACCGCGTCCGCCAGGTCCACGGTGACGAAGTCCGCGAACCGCGGGACGGCGACCTCCGCCAGTTCCTCGGCCGTCCGCGTGACGTCCAGGCTCGTGCCGATGCCCACACCGGCGTCGTAGAGGAGTTTGAGCCGCTCGCGGGCGATCTCGGCCCGGCCGGAGAGCGCGCGCAGCTCGGTCGAGTCACGGAGCGTGGCGACGCTGCCCGCCGGGCCGCCTTGCAGGTCCGTGGGCCGCTGGTTGATGGCCAGGAGCTGGTCCCCGACCAGATGCACCTCGTCGGTGGCGACGCGTCCGGAGGCCAGCAGTTCGGCGGTGGCCGCGTCGAGGCCGAGTTTCTGGACATGCTGTCCCTCGGCGTCCGCGGGGAGGCCGAGCAGACGGTTCGCCTCGTCGTTGGCCAGGAGCAGCTGCCCCTCCGCGCCGACGATGATCACTCCCTCCCGGACGGAGTGCAGCACCGCGTCGTGGTGTTCGTACATCCGGGTCATCTCGTACGGGCCGAGACCGTGCGTCTGGCGCAGCAGGCGCCGGCTCACCAGCGCGGTGCTCGCGGTCGCCAGAGCGAGCGCGATGGCGGCGGCGCCCAGCAGGAGCGGCAGCTGGCGGTTGGCGGCGCCACCCACCTTCGCCGTGGTGATTCCGGCCGACACCATGCCGACGACCTTGCCGTCGGGTGCCTTGATGGGGACCGTGGCCTGCACGAGCGGTCCGAGCGTCCCGTTGATCTGCTCGGTGATGGAGTGCCCCGCCAGCACCGGTGCCGTGGTCCCGACGAACTTCTTTCCGATCCGGTCGGGCTTGGGGTGGGTGTAGCGGATCGCGTCGGTGTTCAGCACGACGATGAAGTCCACGTTCGAGGCTTTGCGGGCGGCTTCGGCGCTGGGCTGCAGCAGGGCCGTGGGGTGGGGCGCGCTGAGCGCCGCACGCGTGCCCGGCGCGTTGGCGAAGGTCTCCGCGACGGCGAGCGAGCGGTTGCGGGCCTCCTGGGTACTGTCGTGGCGCACCTGGAGTACCAGCGCGACCACCGCGGCGACGACCAGGAGCAGCACGATCACCACTTGCAGGACGAACACCTGTCCGGCGACGCTGCGCAGGCTGAGAGCGGAACGAAGCCCGTTGGACGGGCCGTGCCTGTGCTTGCCTTCGTGTGACCCACGTTGATGGTGCGCTGTGCTGGGGCGGCGGGTCGACTGAGCCCGGGTTCGACCCAATAGTCCGACCATGTGCTATGTCTACACTGCCCGGCGCCTGGTGGCGAGGGGCGTCACGCGCAGTGAGGTGTCGCCGCCCGTTCCCGCTGCCGGTCGGTGTGCCGGTCGGGCGCGGGCGACGCTGCTCGCGGGGGTGTCCGGCCGCATGATGGAGACGTATCTTTTCACCCGGATTTGTCGCTTAGGCGCGGGAGGCCCAGATGACGACCGTGGACCGCTACCGGTTGACCTTCACCCACCCCGGACCCGATTCGCGGATGGTGACGGATGAGGTGGTCGTCGAACGGACGACCACCAGCGGACCGGGCGGGAACCCGGTGTACAGCGATCCCACCGGCATTCTCCGCGCCGAGATCAGTCCGGCGGGCGAGGTCCGCATGCTGGCCAGCGGCGCCTATCAGTCCCCGATCAATCCGGCCGCCGAACCGATCACCTGACCGGTTGCGCGCGGCGGTGGAGGGCGGGCGATCACCCGGGCGGTGTCACCCGGCGGCCGGAGGTCCCGTGGGGTCCGGGACGGCCGAGTCCTGTTCGCCCTCCGGGTCGATGTGCGGGAGGATCCGGTCCAGCCAGCGCGGTGTCCACCAGGCGTGTTCCCCGAGCAGGGTCATCACGGCCGGCACGAGCAGCAGCCGTACGACCGTCGCGTCGATCAGGACGCTCACGGAGAGTCCGAGTCCGAGCATCTTGACCACGATGTTGTCGCTCAGGATGAACGCGGCGAAGACGCTCACCATGATCAGGGCGGCGCAGGTGATCACGCGGGCGGTGATCTCCAGGGCGTGCGCGACACTCCCCTTGGCGTCCCCGGTGCGCAGCCAGAACTCGTGGACCCGCGACAGCAGGAAGATCTCGTAGTCCATGCTGAGCCCGAAGATGATCGCGAACATCATCATCGGCACATAGCTCTCGATGGGCACCTTGCCCGACACCCCGAGCGCCGGTCCGCCCCAGCCCCATTGGAAGACGGCGACGACGACACCGTACGAAGCGGCGATGGACAGCACGTTCAGGACCGCGGCCTTCAACGCGACCAGCAGCCCGCGGAACACCATCAGGATGATGATGAAGGCGAGCGCGACCACCACGAGGATGATCAGGGGCAGCCGGCTCGCGACGATGTTGCGGAAGTCGACCTGGGCGGCCGTCGTGCCGGTGACGTAACCCTTGGCCTTCGTGCCGGACACCGCCTGCGGCAGCGTGGTGTCGACCAGACGGTTCGTCAGGTCGGTGGTGTACCGGTTCTGCGGGGACACCTTGGAGAAGACGGTGCCCACCAGTACGTCCCCGTCCTTGGTGGTCGTCAGCGGCGTGACCGCGGCGGCGCCCGACACACCGTTGATCGTCTTCTGCGCCTGCGAGGCGAGCGCGGACCGCTGGTCGGACGGAACGTCGGTCTGGTCGATGACCACGGTCAGCGGACCGTTGGAGCCGGGCCCGAAGGCGTCCGACATGATGTCGAACGCCCGCCGGTCCGTGAACGAGGTGGGATCGGCGCCGTCGCCGATGTGCCCGAGCTGGATGGTGAACAGCGGGATGGCCAGCACCAGCACGGTGAACAGGCCACCGGTCAGGAACCGCCAGGGATGCCGCTGCACGCGCAGGGCGTAGTTGTGCCAGGTGCCGTGCGCGGGCGTCCCGGGCTCGGCGTCCGTCTCCGCGACCGGCTTGCGTACGTGAAAGCGGTCGACGTTCTTGCCGACGAGCCCGAGCAGGGCGGGTACGAGGGTCAGCGCGCCGAGGACGGCCGAGACGACGGTCACGGCCGCCGCGAGGCCGAGTTTGCTGATGAAGGAGACACCGGAGACGGACAGCCCGGCCAGGGCGATGATCACGGTGCAGCCGGAGACGAGGACGGCGCGCCCGCTGGTGGTGGTGGCGCGGCCCGCCGCCCGTACCGGATCGACGCCGTCGAAGAGGTTCTGCCGGTGACGGGTGATCAGGAACAGGGCGTAGTCGATGCCGACGCCCAGGCCGATCATGGTCGCGAGCGTCGGTGACACGGTCGCGAAGGTGAACGCGGCGGCCAGCAGGCCCAGGCAGGCCAGACCGCCGATCACGCTGATCAGGGCGGTCACCAGCGGCAGACCAGCCGCGATGACACTGCCGAACCCGACGAGCAGGACGACGATCGCCACCGCGAAGCCGATGGCCTCGCTGATCCGGTCGTTCGCGGCGGGCCTGGCCAGTTCGCCCAGCGGGCCGCCGTACTCCACGTCGACGCCCGCCGACCGCAGCGGCTTCACGGCGCTGTCCACACCGTGGAGATAGTCGTCGCCGAGGGTCGAGGGCTGCACATCGAAGCGCACGGTGATGTAGGCGGTCTTCCCGTCGTCCGACAGGGGTCCGACGTTCGGCTGCTGGGACTGCCCCGAGGGCGGCTGCGAGCCCGGCGGCGGCAGCGGATTCTGCACCGACAGGACGTGCGGCAGCTTCTGCAGATCACCGACGGTCTGGTTCATCTGGGAACTCAGCGACGTCAGGGGCTTCTGCGTGTCGCGCAGCACGACCTGGCTGCTGTAGCCGCCGGCCGCCGGGTCGTGCTCCTTGAGAACGTCCAGCCCCTCGGTGGACTGCACCCCGGGAAGCGTGAAATTGTCCGAGTAGTCTCCGCCGAACGAGCGATTGAGCCCTTGCAGCACGGCGAGCGCGACCAGCCAGGCCACGATGACGATCACGAAATGGCGGGCACACCACTCACCCAGCCGCTGCAGTCTCCCGGGCCTGTTCTTTCCGCCCCGTGGACTGGCCTGCGTCGCCGACATGGGCTGCTCCTGCTGGAAGACGACACCTCCGACTCCGTCATTCAACGACGCGACGATCATCGCGGCCCGTCGAGAATCAGGAGCGGACGAGCCGCGCGACGCCCTCGGGTGACCGGCTCGCCGGTGGGGGACCGGTCGATCCGGCCGGTCCCCGTTCGTCCGGTAGGTGGGACACCGGCGCCGTGCCGGTGAGGAACGGAGGCTGTGATGAGGACGTACGAGGCAAGGACGCTGCTGGACGGACGCGGGCTGGTCGAGTCGCCGCGCTGGTACGGGGACCGGCTGTACTTCTCCGACTGGACCGCGGGCGAGGTCCTCGCCCTCGATCCGGCGGCCGGCCGCGGCGAGGTGGTCGCCCGGGTGGCGTCGCTGCCCCTGTGCACCGACCGGCTTCCCGACGGCCGCATGCTCATCGTCTCCTCCCCGGACGGTCTGCTGCTCCGCCGGGAACCCGACGGCTCCCTGGGCACGTACGCGGACCTGGGCAGGCCGGGCTGGAACGACATCGTGGTCGACGGCCGCGGGAACACCTACGTCAACCGGGCGGACTTCGACCCGATGACCGGCGAGGCGGCCAGACCGGGCTCGGTCTCGCTGGTCACCCCGGACGGTTCGGTGCGCGAGGTGGCCGACGACATCGCGTTCCCGAACGGGATGGCCGTGACGCCCGACGGCTCCACCCTGATCGTCGCCGACTCCTACCGGCACGGCCTGGTCGCCTTCGACATCGGCGCGGACGGCACTCTGTCGGGCCGCCGTGTCTGGGCCGAACTGGGGGAGGGTACCCCGGACGGCATCTGCGTCGACGCGCACAACGCCGTCTGGTACGCCGATGTGCCGGGCCGGTGCTGTGTGCGCGTCGCCGAGGGCGGTGCCGTACTCGACCGGATCGACCTCGACCGAGGCGGCTTCGCCTGCGTCCTGGGCGGCCATGACCGCAGGACGCTGTTCATCGTGGCCGCCACCTGGCGCGGCATGACGGAGTCCGAGATGGTGACACCCGGCTCCGGTCAGGTGCTCGCCGCACGGGTCGAGGTGCCGGGAGCTGGCCGGCCCTGACGCGGTTGCCCGGCGGCGACCCAACAGGGAAGCCGCCGCGGGGAGTTCGGCGAAGCCGTGCGTCCGGGAGGCCGTGTCGGGCGCTTCAGGGAGATCGTGCGTCGGGGAGGCGGCGTCGGCTGGTTCGGTGAATCCGTCCGCCGGGTCGGCGGGTTGGATGGTTCGGAGAGCGACTCACCTTGAGGGAAGGCGGATTCGGCGGTAGCGCCGCGTCGACCGTTCGCGTCGGTGCCCGGGAGCACGGCGCGGGACAGGGGTTTCGGGCGAGGCGGGGGTTTCGGCGCGTGGGCGTAGGGATAACCCTCGATTGGCATCAAGCGCATGTCATGCCTAGGTCAAGGGTGCGATCCTTCCTCCACCTGTAGGGCAGGTTGCCCCACGTCCTGCCCTCGGTCGCGTTCCCGCACGCCCCTGCTCAGCTCTTCCCGGACAGCACATCCCGTCTGCCCGGTCTGTCACCGGCCGCCGACCGCGGCCGAAGCAGTAGGAGTACGAGTGAGACGTTTCCCCCGTCAGGCGACCGCGGCCGGAGCCTTGGTAGCCACCGCCGCGTTCCTGGCCGTCGGTATACAGACGGTCCCGGCAGTCGCCAAGCCCGCCCCCCACACAACCCCCCTGCGCACCGGTGGACTTGAGGCCAAGCTCACCCCGGCCCAGCACGTGGCGCTGCTGACGAAGGCATCGAAGCAGACCACCGCGACCGCCGGCGTCCTCGGCCTCGGCCCGAAGGAGAAGCTGGTCGTCAAGGACGTCGTCAAGGACAACGACGGCACCCTGCACACCCGTTACGAGCGCACCTACGCCGGCCTCCCGGTGCTCGGTGGCGACGTCGTGGTCCACACCCCGCCGGCCTCGCAGGCCACCGGGACGGTGAGCACGACCTTCAACAACAAGCACACCATCAAGGTCGCGAGCACCACTCCGACCGTCACCAAGGCGACCGCCGGGGCCCAGGCGCTCAAGGCGGCCAAGTCGCTCAAGGCGGACAAGCCCTCGACCGACAGTGCCCGCAAGGTCATCTGGGCCGGCACCGGCACCCCCAGGCTCGCCTGGGAGACCGTGGTCAGCGGCTTCCAGGACGACGGTACGCCGAGCAAGCTGCACGTCGTCACCGACGCCGTCACCGGCAAGGAGCTCACCCGGTACGAGGGCATCGAGACCGGCACCGGCAACACCCAGTACAGCGGTTCGGTCACGCTGAACACCACGCTGTCCGGCTCGACGTACCAGCTGACCGACTCCACCCGGGGCGGCCACAAGACGTACTCGCTGAACAACGGCACCTCCGGCACCGGCACCCTGATGACCGACACCGACGACGTCTGGGGCACCGGCGCGGGTTCCAACACCCAGACCGCCGGCGCGGACGCCGCCTACGGCGCCCAGATGACCTGGGACTTCTACAAGAACACCTTCGGCCGCAGCGGCATCAAGAACAACGGCGTCGCCGCCTACTCCCGCGTCCACTACAGCACGGCGTACGTCAACGCCTTCTGGGACGACAGCTGCTTCTGCATGACCTACGGCGACGGCACCAGCAGCACCCACGCGCTGACCTCGCTCGATGTCGCGGGCCACGAGATGAGCCACGGCGTCACCTCCAACACCGCGGGCCTGGACTACACCGGTGAGTCCGGCGGTCTGAACGAGGCGACCTCCGACATCTTCGGCACCGGCGTGGAGTTCTACGCCAACAACTCGACCGACGTGGGCGACTACCTCATCGGCGAGAAGATCGACATCAACGGCGACGGCTCGCCGCTGCGTTACATGGACAAGCCGAGCAAGGACGGCAGCTCCGCCGACAGCTGGTACTCAGGCGTCGGCAACCTCGACGTCCACTACTCGTCGGGCCCCGCGAACCACATGTTCTACCTGCTCTCCGAGGGCAGCGGCAGCAAGGTCATCAACGGCGTCACCTACAACAGCTCGACCTCCGACGGCGTGGCCGTCGCGGGTATCGGCCGGGCCGCGGCCCTGCAGATCTGGTACAAGGCGCTGACGACGTACATGACGTCGAGCACCAACTACGCGGGTGCCCGCACCGCCGCGCTGAACGCGGCGACGGCGCTGTACGGCGCCAGCTCCGCCCAGTACGCGGGCGTGGCGAACGCGTTCGCCGGCATCGCCGTCGGCAGCCACGTCACCCCGCCGACGAGCGGTGTGACCGTCACCAACCCGGGCAGCCAGTCCTCCACCGTCGGCACGGCGGTGAGCCTTCAGGTCTCGGCCAGCAGCACCAACAGCGGCTCCCTGACCTACGCCGCGTCCGGACTGCCGACCGGTCTGTCGATCAGCAGCTCCACGGGCGCCATCACCGGCACGCCGACCACCGCGGGGACGTACAGCACGACCGTCACCGTGACGGACAGCACCGGCGCGACCGGCACCGCGTCCTTCACCTGGACGGTCAGTACCTCGGGTGGCGGTGGCACCTGCACCTCGGCGCAGCTGCTCGGCAACCCCGGCTTCGAGTCGGGCAACACCACCTGGACCGCGTCCAGCGGGGTCATCACGACCGACACCGGCGAGGCGGCCCACGGCGGCTCCTACAAGGCGTGGCTGAACGGCTACGGCTCCACCCACACCGACACGCTGTCCCAGTCGGTGGCCGTTCCCAGCGGCTGCAAGGCCACGCTGACGTTCTACCTGCACATCGACACCGCCGAGACGACCACCAGCTCCGCGTACGACAAGCTGACGGTCACGGCCGGATCGACCACGCTGGCGACCTACTCCAACCTCAACAAGGCCACCGGCTACACCCAGAAGACGTTCGACCTGTCCTCCTTCGCCGGCACGACCGTCGCGCTCAAGTTCAGCGGCGTCGAGGACTCCTCGCTCCAGACCAGCTTCGTCGTGGATGACACCGCCCTGACGACCAGCTGACCGGCAGAACCCCCCATCCCCCCACAACGGCAGCGGCGTGGGTCCTCCTCGCGGAGGACCCACGCCGCACGCCGTTCAGGACCTACTCGAACCGGGAGGGGTCACCCGCGCCCAGGCGTACGAGTTCGGGCTCGGCGCCGGAGAAGTCGATGACGGTCGTCGGCTCGGTGCCGCAGTCGCCGGAGTCGATGACGGCGTCCACCACGTGATCGAGGCGGTCCTTGATCTCCCAGCCCTGGGTCAGCGGCTTGTCCTCCTCCGGCAGGAGCAGGGTGCTCGACAGGAGCGGCTCGCCGAGTTCGGCCAGGATCGCCTGGGCGACGACATGGTCCGGAATCCTCACCCCGACCGTCTTCTTCTTCGGGTGCAGCAGTCTGCGCGGAGCCTCCTTCGTCGCCGGGAGGATGAAGGTGTAGCTGCCCGGAGTCGCCGCCTTCACCGTACGGAAGACCTTGTTGTCGATCCGTACGAAGTGCCCCAGCTGCGCGAAGTCCTCGCACATCAGAGTGAAGTGGTGCCGTTCGTCGAGCTGGCGGATCGAGCGGATGCGGTCGATCCCGTCCCGGTTGCCGAGCGCGCAGCCGAGCGCGAAGCAGGAGTCCGTCGGGTAGACGATCAGCCCGCCGCCGCGGACGATCTCCACCACCTGGCTGATGATGCGCCGCTGCGGGTTCTCCGGGTGGACGTCGAAGTACTTGGCCATGCTTCGAGCTTAGGGGGTGATCCAGCTTTTCCCCGGTCACGGCTATAGGAACCTCGAGGCCGTCTCGCTACCCTCCGCCGCATGATTTCCACGGTGGTCTGGGGTACCGGCAATGTCGGCCGCGCGGCCATCCGCGCCGTCGAGGCCCATCCGAAGCTGAAACTCGCGGCCGTGCTCGTCCACGACCCCGACAAGGTCGGCCGCGACGCGGGCGAGCTCGCCGGGCTGGACCACGGCCTCGGCGTCGCGGCGAGCGACGACATCGGCGCCGTCCTGGCAGCGGGCCCCGGAGCCGTGGTCTACGCGGCCACCGGTGACATCCGCCCCGACGAGGCCCTCGCCGACATCGGCAGGGCGATCCGGGCCGGTGCGGTGGTCGTCACGCCCGCCCTCTATCCGCTCTACGACCAGCGCAACGCCCCACCGGAGTTCCGGGACCCCATGCTCGCCGCCGTAGCGGACGGCGGTGGCTCCCTGTTCGTCTCCGGAGTCGATCCGGGCTGGGGCAATGACGTACTGCCCCTGCTCGTCAGCGGTCTCGGAACGACGGTCGACGCCATCCGCTGTCAGGAGATCTTCGACTACTCCACGTACGAACAGGAGGAATCCGTAAGGTACTTGGTCGGTATGGGGCAGCCGATGGACTACGAGCCCCTGATGCTCGCCCCGTCGATCCCCACCATGGTGTGGGGCGGCCAGATACGGCTCATGGCGCGGGCCCTCGGCGTCGAACTCGACGACATCCGCGAGACGTTGGAGCGGCGCCCGCTGACGGACACCGTGAGCACCCGCACCATGGGCGAGTTCGCGGCCGGCACCCAGGGCGCCGTGCGCTTCGAGGTACAGGGGATCGTCGGGGGAGAGCCCCGGATCGTCATCGAGCACGTCACCCGCATCCACGCGTCCTGCGCACCGGACTGGCCCACACCGCCCGACGGGGACGGCGCACACCGCGTGATCATCGAGGGCCGCCCGCGCATCGAGGTCACCGTCGCGGCCACCGACGAGGGCGACAACCGCTCCGCCGGCGGGAACGCCACCGCGGTCGGCCGCCTGGTCGGCGCCATCGACTGGCTGGTGGACGCGGAACCAGGGCTCTACGACGCACTCGACGTCCCGCTGCGTCCCGCGGCCGGCCGACTCGGAAGGAAGTGACCATGACCCTGCACATCGACATTCCCGAGGGACAGGAACCGATCGGATACGTGTGGGGCGAGATGGTGCCCGGCATCGGCATGGCCGCCGCGAACTTCTCCCTGTCGGTGTACGAGCACACGACGCTGGGCCTGCGCGAGTTCGAGGCCGCCCGCCTGCGCGTCGCGCAGATCAACGGGTGCCTGTTCTGCCTCGACTGGCGCACCGAGCGGGAGGGCCTGAAGGTCGAGGAGGAGTTCGCGGACGCGGTGACCCAGTGGCGTACCACCGACGCCTTCGACGACCGGACACGACTGGCCGCCGAGTACGCCGAGCGGTACGCCCTGGACCATCACGGTCTGGACGAGGAGTTCTGGACCCGGATGACCGCGCGGTACAGCCAGCGGGAGATCGTGGAGCTGACCATGAGCATCGGCTCCTGGCTGGCCTTCGGCCGGCTCAACCATGTCCTTGGCCTGGACACCGTGTGCGTGCTGCCGACCCACTGAGCGGTTTTGGGCCGCACGGCGAAACCGGGCCACTGAGCGGATCCGGGCCGCTCGGGCGGCCCGGACTCGCTAGAGGTCCACGGCGATGATGTTCTCGATGTTCCGTTCGGCGAGGGCCGTGATCGTGACGAACGGGTTGACGCTGGTGTTGCCGGGAATCAGCGCGCCGTCGATGACGTACAGGCCCGAATAGCCCTTCAGGCGGCCGTAGTTGTCGGTCGCCTTGTTGAGCACGGCGCCGCCGAGCGGGTGGTAGGTGAGGTGGTCGCCCCAGATCTTGTACACGCCGAAGAGGTCGGTCCGGTAGATCGTCCCCTCCTTCGCGTTGATCTTGTCGAAGATCGACTTGGCCATGTCGATGCCGGGCTGTTTCCAGGCGGTCTGCCAGTTGAGGTCGACGGTGCCGGTGGCGGCGTTCCAGGAGAACTGCGCGCGGTTCGGGTTCTTGGTGATGGACAGATAGAACGAGGCCCAGGTCTCGATCCCGGTGGGCAGCGGTGCCACCTCTGCGAAGGCGCCGCCCGCCGTCCAGTTGTCGATGCCGCCGCAGGGGATGCTGGCCTGGAGCGAGCCGGTCGGATCCCAGATCTGGTTCGCCCGGCCGCACATGACGTTGCCGTTGTCTCCCCAGCCCTGGCCGATCTCGCCGTTGAGGCCGGGCAGCGCGCCGGTCGCCTTGAGCTTGACCAGGAGCTTGCTCGTTCCGACGCTTCCGGCCGCGAAGAACACCCGGTCCGCGGTCACCGTCTTGGAGGCCGTGGCGTCGCCGTTGGTGTTGAGCTGGTCGATCAGGACGGTGTAGCCGCCGCCGGCCGCGGGGGAGACCGAAGTGACCTTGTGCAGCGGTGAGATGGTGACCCTGCCGGTGGCCGTGGCCTGGGCGAGATAGGTCTTCTGGAGCGACTTCTTGCCGTAGTTGTTGCCGTAGAGGATCTCCCCGGCGAGCGCCGACTTGGTGGCGGTGCCCGCGGCCTCCTGCTTCATGTAGTCCCAGTCGTAGACGTCGGGCACGAAGACGAAGGGGAAACCGGAACGCTGGGCCTGCTTGCGGCCGACCCGCGCGTACTGGTAGCAGTCGGTGGTGTCGAACCAGGCCGGGTCGATGAGACCGGTGCCGAGCCCGGCGTTGGCGCGCGGATAGTAGGTCGCGTACATCTCGTCGGCGTTCACCGACGGGAGGATGGCGCCGAAGTTCTCCCGCTTGGGGGTGACCGCCATGCCTCCGTTGACGAGCGATCCGCCACCGACGCCGCGGCCCTGGTACACGATGATCTGGCCCATCTCCTCGGCGTCCAGGATCCCGGTGTAGCGGGGGATGTCCTTGTCGATGGGGAAGCCGAGGAAGTTGCTGAGAGGCTGCTTGGTCTTGGTCCGCAGCCAGTACGAACGCTGGTCCGGGCTGGTCGTGTTGGCGAAGATCTTGCCGTCGGAGCCCGGGGTGTCCCAGGCCATGCCCATCTCGACCATCTGCACGTCGACGCCCGCCTGGGCGAGGCGAAGGGCGGCGACGGAGCCGCCGTATCCGGTGCCGATCACCAGGACGGGGACGTGTGCTCCGGAAGGGATCGACGAGGCCGCCGTGGCGATCTGGGCCGGGGCCGCGACGGCGCGGCCGGCGAGGGACACTGCTCCAAGAATAGAACCTGTTCCAGCAATGAATCGTCGGCGCGAGACACCCCTGGAATCCTCGTTGCGCTGGTTGATGTCGCCCATGCGACACTCCTCACTCTCGATGAGTGGGAACAGGTTCTACTGTTGCCGGCTTGTTAAGTCACTACATACCGGTTGGTAACTTGTGTCCGATCTTGGGGTGATCGGCGAGGTCTGATCCGCTTGCCCTTGACTTCACAAGACCCTCGCGCGACATTTCCTGACGCTGCATCAGAACCGGTACGGCGGGGGCCTGTCGGCTCCCGGAGCACGGAACGCCTCCCATTCCCTCGCCCTGCTGGAGCGCCCTGCCATGTCCCCGAGCGCGGACCCCGCCAGACGTACCGAATCTTTCCCGGCACCCGGCCCGTCACGGCGCCGGGTGCTCGGCGCGGCCACGGGCGCCTCTCTCGCGCTCGCCGCCGGAGCCGCCGGAGCCGCCGGAGCCGCCGGTGTCACCGCGGCCGCCGGGCCCGCCGAGGCTGCCGACCTGCCCCTGCTCGGCACGTACGACGTCGTCGTGGTCGGCTCCGGAGCCGCGGGGATGACCGCGGCGCTGACCGCCGCGAAACACGGGCTGAGCTGCGTGGTCCTGGAGAAGGCGGCCACCTTCGGAGGCTCGGCGGCACGCTCGGGCGCGGGAGTCTGGATCCCCAACAACCCGGTCATCCTCGCCGCCGGCGTCCCCGACACCCCGGCGAAGGCCGCCGCCTACCTCGCGGCCGTGGTCGGCCCGGACGTCTCCGCCGCCCGTCAACAGGCCTTCCTCGGCAACGGACCGGCCATGATCTCCTTCGTCCTGGCCAACAGCCCGCTGCGCTTCCGCTGGATGGAGGGGTACAGCGACTACTACCCGGAGCTCCCCGGCGGCCTCCCGGGCGGCCGGTCCATGGAGCCCGACCAGCTCGACGGCAACATTCTCGGAGCCGAACTCGCCCACCTGAACCCGGCGTACATGGCGGTCCCGGCCGGGATGGTCGTCTTCAGCGCCGACTACAAGTGGCTCACCCTCGCCGCGGTGAGCGCGAAGGGCGCGGCCGTCGCCACCGAGTGCCTCGCCCGGGGCACCAACGCGGCCCTGCTCGGCCAGCAGCCGCTGACCATGGGCCAGTCGCTCGCCGCCGGGCTGCGCGCGGGCCTGCTCACCGCCCAGGTCCCGGTGTGGCTGAACACTCCGCTGACCGACCTGTTCGTGGAAGGCGGCGCCGTCACCGGCGCGGTGGTCACCCAGAACGGCACGTCCGGCCTGGTCAGGGCCCGGCGCGGGGTCATCGTCGGCTCCGGCGGCTTCGAACACAACGCGGCCATGCGCGCCGAGTTCCAGCGGCAGCCCATCGGGACCGCCTGGACGGTGGGCGCCAAGGAGAACACCGGTGACGGCATCCAGGCGGGCCGACGCGCGGGGGCGGCGCTCGACCTGATGGACGACGCGTGGTGGGGCCCGGCCGTCCCGCTGCCCGACCAGCCCTACTTCTGCCTCGCCGAACGCACGCTGCCCGGCGGCCTGTTGGTCAACGCCGGCGGGGCGCGCTTCGTCAACGAGGCCGGACCCTACAGCGACGTCGTGCACACCATGTACGACCGGAACCCGAGCGCTCCGGACATCCCGGCCTGGCTGGTCGTCGACCAGAACTACCGCAACCGCTACCTGTTCAAGGACGTCGCGCCGACCTTCACGTTCCCCGACTCCTGGTACACGTCCGGCGCCGCGTACAAGGCCTGGACCCTGGACGACCTCGCCGGCCGGATCGGCGTCCCCGCGGCCGCCCTGCGCACCACCGTCAGCCGCTTCAACAGCCTGGCCCTGAGCGGCACGGACCCGGACTTCCATCGCGGCGACAGCGCCTACGACCACTACTACACGGACCCCGCGGTCCTCCCGAACTCCTGTCTGGCCCCGCTGTGGCTCCCGCCGTTCCACGCCTTCAGGATCGTCCCGGGCGACCTGGGCACCAAGGGCGGCCTGCGCACCGACGCCCGCGCACGCGTCCTGCGCCCCGACGGCACGGTGATTCCCGGCCTGTACGCGGCGGGCAACGCCAGCGCGGCCGTCATGGGCCACAGCTACGCGGGCGCGGGCTCGACGATCGGTCCCGCGATGACGTTCGGGTACATCGCGGCGCTGGACATCGCGGCGACCTGACGGAGACGGAGACGGAGGGGGCGGGGTCGGATGACCATCGCCCGACCCCGCCGTCTCCGTCAGGCACCGTTGCCGTCGTTGCCGTCGCCGTCCTCGCTTCGGAGCCGTGGCGTCAGGACCAGGATGGAGACGTCGTCGCGGATCGAGGGGCAGAACTCGACGAGGTCCCGCCACACACGGTCGACGAGCGTGTCCGAAGGCTCCTCGGCGAACGCGGCCAGCCGATCCGGCAACGGGTAGAAGACGCCGGCCTCGTCCCGGCTCTCACTCACACCGTCCGACGCCAGGAACAGCCGATCGCCGGGTTCCAGGTCGACGGTGCGCCCGCGCGGCGGGGACATCTCGAAGAACCCCAGCCCCAGCGGGGACCCCCGCTCGGTGTCGAGTTCGAGGGCCTTCGTGCCGCGCAGCAGCAACGGGGAAGGGTGCCCGCAGGACACCAGCCGCACCGTGTCGGCGCCGGGCGGGAACTCCAGGAGCAGCGCGGTGGCGAACAACTCGGCGTGATCGACCGCGGACGAGTCCACCACCAGCCTGCGGTCGAGCCGGGCCGCGGCCGCCTCCAGATCGCTCTGGTCCAGCACCGTTTCCCGGAACGCCCCGAGAAGCGAGGCGACCGTCCCCACGGCCGACAGTCCGTGTCCCTGTACATCGCCCATCACGGCCCGGACTCCGAAAGGCCCGTCGCGTACGTCGAAGAAGTCGCCGCCGACCAGCGTCTCCCGTTGCGCGGCCCGGTACAGCCCCACGCAGCGGACCGGCCCGACCTGTTCGGGGAGCGGCGGCAGAACGGCGAGCTGGACGGCTTCCGCCACCGACCGCACGGTGACCAGATGCGCGTCCCTGCGGCTGCGGACGAGGGACACGAACACGCTGAGCACGGAGATGAAGCAGATGGTGAGCAGGTCCGCGTTGCCCGGATGGTTGAGCTGCAGGGTGGGGATGGTCAGCAGGAACACGACGATCGCGCCGAAGGCGGCCGTCGCGAGGGGCCCGTAGGAGAGGACGGCCAGGGAGGGAATGGCGCCCAGCAGGAAGCCGATGTCCAGGGCATGGCTGCTCGCGAGCTCACCGACGCAGACGCCTACCAGCAGGACAGGCGGAAGCAGCCGCACCCAGCGTGGAGGGGGCGAGCCGCGCAGCCATCCCCGGTGGTCGTCCCGCTGACCGGGCGCGGCCTTCGTGGCCATGGCACTCCTCCTTCAGCCACCACGCTCCTCCATTCCGCGCCGCCGCGCATTCCGATCGGCCCCGCACAGAGCCCCGCCACCACGGGGATGAGGTGACGGGGCTCCACAGGGCGGTTGCCCAGTCCACGGTCGTTCATCCCACCGCCGTCCTGGACGCGCCGACGGGCGGGCCGATCAGCGCGAGCCGGGGCCGGCGCTTCGAAGTCCCGCACGGATTGGTCCGGGGCGACAGTTCATCGGATCAGGTGAGCGACCAATCCGCCGGACCTCCGGATCCGGATTCCGACCGTGACGACAGCACAGAACGATGTGGATGCCCCGGCGACTTGGGTACGGAACGCGCTGGGCGCCCTGAGCGGGGTTCTCGCAGGACTCGCCGCCCTCGCCGTCGCCCAGTTGGTGTCCGCGTTCGTTCGGCCCGAAGCGGGCCCGGTCGTGGCGGTCGGGGGCGCCGCGATCGACCGCACGCCGCCCGCGGTGAAGGACTGGGCGATCCGTCATTTCGGCACGAACGACAAGCTCGTTCTCCAGCTCGGCATCCTGGCCGCCCTCGCGCTGTTCGCCTGTGTGCTCGGTGTGCTCGCGGTGCGCCACCGTCGCGCCGGAGCACTGGGGGTGCTCCTCTTCGGTGTGATCGGCGGCGCGGCCGCGGTCAACCGTCCCGACTCCACGAGCTGGACCGACGCCCTGCCGTCGGTGGCCGGAGCCCTGTGCGGCGCACTGCTCCTGTACGTCCTGACCGGCCGGCTCGTCACCGCCAGGCCCGCACCCTCCGCGCCGGATTCCGCACCGCCCGCGCCGGATTCCGGGCCGGGTTCCGGTCAGGCCGGGGACGACCCCGTGACGGCCGACGGGACTGCCGGCCCGGCCACCACGTCGAGGTCCGGGGAGTCCGGCTGGGACCGGCGCGGCTTCATCGTGGCCGCGACCGCGGCCGCCGCGGCATCGGCCGGGGCCGGGGCACTGGGCAGGTCGCTGAACGGCTCCCGTGGCCGGAAGGCGGTCGCCTCCCGCGCGGACCTGGTGCTGCCCGACGTGGCGTCCCCGGCCGCGCCGATTCCCAGGGGGGCGCAGGTCCGCGTGCCAGGCGTCAGCCCGTTCGTGACGGCGAACGCCGACTTCTACCGGGTGGACACCGCCCTGGTGGTTCCCCGGGTGGACGCCACCGGCTGGCGGCTGAGGATCCACGGCAAGGGCGTGACCCGCCCGATGACCCTGACGTTCGACGAGCTGCTGCGGCGCGAGCTGATCGAGCGGGACATCACGCTCACCTGTGTGTCCAACGAGGTCGGCGGCCCCTATGTGGGCAACGCCCGCTGGATCGGAGTGCGCCTGGCCGACCTGCTCGCCGAATGCGGGGTGCGGCCGCCGTCCCGGGGCGGTCCGGCCGATCAGCTGGTGGCGCGCTCGGTCGACGGGATGACGATCGGCAGTCCCGTGGACGACGTGATGGACGGCCGTGACGCTCTGCTGGCCGTGGGGATGAACGGCCGGCCGCTCCCGTTCGAGCACGGCTTCCCGGTGCGGATGGTCGTCCCGGGGCTGTACGGCTATGTGTCCGCGTGCAAGTGGATCAAGGACATCGAGCTGACCACCTTCGACGCGTACGACCCGTACTGGGTGAAGCGGAAGTGGGCGCGCAGGGCGCCGATCAAGACCCAGTCGCGCATCGACACGCCCAAGCCGTTCGCGCGGCCCAAGGCGGGCACCGTCATGGTCGCCGGGGTCGCCTGGGCCCAGCACCGCGGGATCGACAAGGTCGAGGTGCGGGTCGACGACGGGCGGTGGCAGGAGGCCGACCTGGCGGCCGAGGACACCGTCGACACCTGGCGGCAGTGGTCCTTCCCCTGGCGGGCCACCAGCGGCGGCCACACCCTCACGGTCCGGGCCACCGACCGCACCGGTCACGTACAGACCGACAAACGCACCCGGACCATTCCGGACGGCGCCGACGGCCGGCACTCCGTGGTCGTCACCGTCGAGTGAAGCCGGCTGAAGCCGACTGAACGCCGGTCCGGCACGTTCTCCGATTCGGGGCGCTGGACTCGGGGCGTTCAGCGCTCCTCGGTCGCCGCCGTGTGCAGATGGGCGAGTGCGTCGAGTACGACGGTGTGCCGGTGCCAGGAGAGCCAGCGGCCCACCATGAGGCCGGTGGCCTCCAGGGCGCGGAGCTGGGCGCGGGTGAACCCGGGCAGCGGCCGCTCGTGGTGGGAGGAGGCCATACCGATCGGCACCCCGGCACGGTTGACCAGGGGCACGCTGTGGCAGGCCCGGCTGCCGGCCCGCAGGATGACGCGCCGGGAACCCTCGTCGAAGACATCGGCGGTCGCCACGTCACGGACGGTGACCTGCCGGCGGTCCTCCGCGGCCTGGGCGCACGACGTGGTGGGCGAGTCGACGAACGCGAAGAAGCTCGTGAACTCGCGCTCCAGACCCGAGTGCCGCACCATCCGCAACCGCCCTCCCTCGGCGAGCTGGACATTGCCCATGCCTGTCTGGGTGATGTCGAGGACCCGGTTCAGGGCCGCGCTCAGTACCTCGCCCTGGTGGGTGCGATCGGCCCCGGCGGTCCGCAGGCCGGGCAGCGGGGGAGGGGGTGTCCGGGTGCCCTCCGCGGCGCGAGCCGGTCCGTCGGGGCTGTACGGGGTCCGTACGACCGCGTCCGCCAGTGTGTGCAGCTTGATGTTGAACCGCTGCGACGCCTCGCGCAGCAGGGCGAAGGACACCTCGGGCGCGGTCAGCCGGTAGCGCTCCATCAGCACGCCCTGGGCCAGCGATATCGCCGGGTGCGCCTGAAGACGCTCCTGAAGGTCGGCGTTCTGCTCCCGCAGCCGGACGATCTCATGGCGCAGGCCGGCGGAGTCCGCGTCCTGCTCGGGGACACGCCCGTCGGCGGCGGGCGGGAGCTGTGACTCCTGACTCATGGTGTACGGCATCCTCACTGACGGCGTCGGTCTCCATCGGCAGCCCGAACACCCGGGGAAGGCGGAGCGGGCCGCCGCCGCACGGCCGGGGCGCGCGACCGCGCGGCCCGCGGACATCACGCGGTGCGTGCCTGCTTCCCAAGCACTGGCGCCGACTTCATCCCGGGGAGCCGTCCGCTCCGCAAGAGACCCAGCCGAGATCCGGCCGACGTCCGGCCGAGCTCTCCACGACGGGCCCGACCCGGCATCGCGTCGTCCGGCCGGCAGGCCCGGGCGGCCGTCCCGGGGCATGGTGGAGGGGTGACGGGACTGGCCGTGCTGTTCGCGCTCCTCGGGGCCGCCAGCAACGCGATGGGCACGGCGTTCCAGCGCAAGGCGGCCTCCCGCGTCGCCGAAGGCGGCGGACTGCGGCTCATTCTCCAGCTCGCCCGGCAGCCTCCGTGGCTCATCGGCATCGCCGGGGTGGCCGGGGCCGCGCTCTTCCAGGCCCTGGCACTGGCGAACGGACCGCTGTCCCTGGTACAGCCCCTGTTCATCCTGGAACTGCCCTTCGCCCTGATGATCGCCATCCCGTTGCTGCACCGCCGCCTGTCCCGCGCGGGATGGTGGGCCGTCGCCGGCGTGGTGGCCGGCCTCGGTCTCGTCCTCCTCTCGGCCGCTCCCTCGGGAGCACGGTCCGACGCCGCCATGGCGCGCTGGATCCCGGCACTGATCCTGTGTCTGGGTGCCGTGGCGGTCGCGGTCGTCGTCGCCCGTCCGGGCCGCCCGCCGCTGTTCCGCGCCGCCGTGCTGGGCTCGGCGTCGGCCATCAGCAACGCGCTGACCGCCGCGCTCCTGAAATCGGCCGTGGGTACGCTCGACGACGACGGGTTCGTCGCCTTCCTCGGCGTGTGGCAGACGTACGGGTTCGTCGTGACCGGGATCGTCGCGGTCCTGCTCCTGGAGAACGCCCTGCAGGCGGGCCCTCTGGTCGCCTCGCAGCCCGCGCTGACCATCGGCGACGCGACGCTGAGCCTGGTGCTCGGGGTCATCCTCTTCGGCGAGACGATCCGCACCGGCTGGTGGCTGCTCCCCGAGCTGATCGGGGCCGGGGTGGTCCTGTGGGGCGTCGTGCGGCTGACCCGGGTGGTACCCCACCTCGCGGACATGGCCCACTGACAGCCGATCGACCTGTCCTGCCCCGGCGTCGGAGCATGAGCCGATGCCGCTGCCGGAACGGCGTACAGGGACTGGCCGACACTCGCTCGCTTAGTGACTGCCGGGACTGGACAGACCAAGGTCGTGACGAGTGGGAGCGAGAACGTCCGGGAACTGGTCGCGCGGACACGGTATGTCCTCTTCGGTTTCGACGGCCCGATCTGTCAGCTGTTCTCAGGGCGCTCGGCGGAGGCCGTCGCTCGGGCGCAGGAGGAGTGGCTGAAGGAACGGGGCCTGTACGCGGCGCTCACCGAGGAAGAACGCGGCCGCAGGGACCCGTACGGCGCGCTGGTGGCGGTGGCCCGGTGCGAGCCCGGCAGCGAGCTGATGGCCGAACTGGAGGAGCGTCTCACTCGCTTCGAGCTGAAGGCGTCTCGCACCGCCTTGCCGACGGCCTACGCGGATCCGCTGATCCACACCTGGGCGGCGGTCGGGGCGAAGCTCGCCGTAGCGACCGGCAGCTCGGCCCGGACCGTCACCTCGTACCTGGACTCGAGGGGGCTCACGCCCCGCTTCGCTCCGCACATATACGGCCGTTCCCCGGACCTGAGCCCCGCGACCCTGGAACGAGCCCTGAACGAGATGGGGGCGGTGCCGGAAGCCTCGCTGATGATCGGCGGCACCCCCGCGGACCACGAGGCGGCACACCGGGCCGGTGTCCGCTTCCTCGGATACGCCCGCGGCGAGGCCAGAGCGAGGGTGCTGCACGAGGCCGGGGTTCCCCCGCAGCTCGTCGTGGCCTCCTTGGAGCCGCTGCTGCGTGCCCTGCGTGAGCAGTTCTGAGCCGATTACTCGGCCATACGAGGGGAATCCCGGCCGGAAACCCGTGTGCATGCATCGCCGGGACCGGGGCAGCAGCATCCTGAGACAGCTCGAGGGAGCTACCCCCCTGGCGAACCCGAGCTGCACGGCCCCGCAGGCAGTCACTCCCCCCCGGCTGCCGGCGGGGCCGCATTCGTGCGCCAGGGCCCGGACCCTGGTCCCTGTTCGCTGACCCGGGTCCGGCCCTCGCCTGCTCGACGTGCCCGGCCCCGTCCCGTCCTACTGGACCTGGATGCCCACGATGCAGGTGTCGTCGTCGGTGTCGGACCTGCTGTACGTCAAGAGCCGGTCGAGCTGATGGTCCAGGGTCCTGGACGTCGTACGGGCCGCGTTGAGCAGTTGGCGCAGAGACACCTCCACCGAGCGGTCACGTCGTTCGATCAGGCCGTCGGTGTACATCAACAGCGTGTCGTGGACGGCCAGTTGCACCTCGTCCTCCTCGAACGTCGCCTCGGGGACGGCGCCGAGCAGGATGCCCTTGAGCAGCGGAAGCGGGTTGGCGTCCGCGTCCCGGACCAGAACGGGCGGCAGATGTCCGGCCCTGGCCCAGCGCAGAACGCGGCGCCGCGGATCGTAGATCCCGCAGACCGCGGTGGCGGTGACCCCGCCCGTCAGATGGTGCGCCACGATGTTGAGCCACGACAGCAGCTGGCCCGGTCCGGCGCCCGTCACGGCGAGTCCGCGCAGCGCGTTGCGCAGCACCACCATGCTGGTCGCCGCCTCGATCCCGTGACCGGCCACGTCCCCGACGCACAGGAGGACCAGGCCGGAGGGCAGGACGACGGCGTCGTACCAGTCGCCGCCGACGAGCTGTTCGGTCTCGGCCGGACGGTAGCGCACCGCCACATCGAGCCCCGGAGCCCGCAACGGCGCCTGGGTCGGCGGCATGATCGCGTGTTGCAGCTGAAGGGTCAGCCGGTTGCGCTCGTGCGCCTGCTGTTCGGTGTGTGCCAGCTGGTCACGGGTGACGGCCAGCGCGACCTCGGTCCAGTACTGCGCCGAGATGTCCTGGTAGGCCCCGCGGACCACGAACAGCCGGTCGTCGGCGTCGAGCACCGGCTCGGCCACCATGCGGATGTGCCGGGTCACGCCGTCGGGACGCTGTAGCCGGAACGCGGCCGTGGCGGGCCGGCGATGGTGCAGGACCGTGCGCAGGAAGCGGCCGATGGTGACGGCGTCGTCGGGATGGGCGTGCGCGGGAAGTTCCTCCAGCGGTACGGGAGCGCCCGAGGGGGAGCGGCCGTACAGGTCGAAGAGCGTGTCGTTCCAGATGGTCTCGCCGGTGAGCAGGTTCTCCTCGAAGCCGCCGATCCTGCCGAGCCGTTGGGCGTGCTGGAGGAGACTCGCCAGCCGCGCTGCCTCGTCCTCGATCCGCCATATGAGCAGCACGGTTCCGCCGTGCCGACTGACGTTGATGTCGGCCACGGCGGACAGCGGCACCTGGTCGACCAGCGCCGTGAGGTCCATGCGCCGCGCCCGGAACGGTTCCCCGGTGGCGTAGACCCGTTCGATGCACTGGAAGAGGCCGCTGTCCCCGGCGACCAGCGGATAGGCCTCGAGCAGCAGCGCCCCGTGGACGGTGCCGCGGGGCCTGCCTGCCGGATCGAGGAACCGTCCGTTCACATGCCGGATGCGGAAGTCCGCGAGCCGTCCCTGGTCGTCGAGATGGGGCACCAGGACCAGGGCGGGATCGTACAACCCGTCGACCAGGTCGATCAGTTCGGAGACATCGGTCGTCCCCCGCACGTCATGGCAGTCGCCGGGAAGGGCGTGGGTCTCCAGCGTGTGCGAGCACAGCTCCGCGAGCGCCTCGACCTGACGGACGACCTGCGGGGGCTGAGGTTCCAGGACGGACGGCCAGGCGATCTCCAGGACGCCGTGGATACGGCCCCCGGAGCCGGCCGGTACCGCGACCCTTCCGCCGTCCGGATGGTCCCCGTGCCCGATGGACGGCAGCCCGGTGCTCGCCAGCGAGCGCGCCCACTGAGCCGTACGTTCGGACAGCGCCCGGCGGGCCATCGTCGCGACGCCCGGCGGGACGTAGCGCCAGCGCCTGGCCTCGGCCGCCGAGAAACCGGCGCTGCCCGCCAGGGAGAGCGAACCGTCGGCGCCCGCCGCCCAGATGGCGACCGAGACGGCTCCGAGCGGGGTCAGCGCGTGCTGGAGCAGCGAATCGGCCACCGCCTGGGTGTCGTTGGCCGCCAGCGCGCCGCTCTCGGCCGCGCGCAGCCGCACGGCGGGGGCGTCGTCCTCGGGCGTGCGCTCCGCCGTGACGGCGAGGAAGGTGTTGGTCACCTCCGAAAGCCGGTCGTGTGCCGCCTGGTTGATGATCTCGACCGCGAGCTGGAGCTGCGGCACCTTGGCCTGTTCGGCCAACTCGGCGAGCTGGCGGGCGGCTTGTGCCGGCCCGCAGCCCAGCCGCTCGACCAGGATGCCCTTGGCCAGCTCGATCAGGGCCCGCCCGTCGGCCTCCACCTGGGCGGTCCGCACCTCGCGGCGCAGCCGCTCGACGGTGGCCGCCAGCCGGCCCACCGGAGACGTCCCGGCCACGCCCGGCTGTTCGCCGTCCGCGACGGTCCCCCCGGACTCGGCGGCGTCCGCCTCGGTTGTCTCAGGAATGTTCACGCTGCTGCCGCTCCTCGGCGGGACCCTGTGGAGGGCGGGGGAGGGACGGCCGCGGCGGGAGCCCCGCCGCGGCCGCTGCGGTGGGTGAGGAGCGCCATGTCAGGCACCCAGCCAGCGTCGGACGCAGGCGATGAGGTCGTCGGTGTCGACCGGCTTGGTGACATGGTCGCTGGCACCCGACAACAGGCTCTTCTCCCGGTCGCCGGGCATGGCCTTCGCCGTCACCGCGATGATCGGCAGACCGGCGTACTGGGGCATCTTGCGGATCTCGGCGGTCGCGGTGTACCCGTCCATCTCGGGCATCATCACGTCCATCAGGATCAGCGCGACCTCCGGCCGGCTCAGCAGCGTCTCGATGCCCTTCCTGCCGTTCTCCGCGTGCAGCACCTGGAATCCGTGCAGCTCCAGGATCCCGCTGAGCGCGAAGAGGTTACGGGCGTCGTCGTCGACGACGAGCACCGTACGGCCCTGGAAGGCGTTGTCGATCGGCTGCGCGGGCCGGGTCCTCGCCTCCTCGGCGCGGACCAGCGGGACCACGTCGCCCGGCTGCTCCGCGGACAGGTGCAGCGCGATGCGCTCGCGCAACTCGTCCAGGCTGGACAGGAATTCGAGTGACCTGGCTCCGGACCGGGACTGCAGCGCCTGCTCCTGCGCGAGGTCGACACGGCTGCCGTTGTGGACGAGGACGGGAACCGTCGCCAGGGCCGAGTCGCCCTCCACCGCTTCGAGGAACCGGGCCGTCTCCCCTTCCGGCATGCCGAGTTCGAGGACCACGCAGTGCCAGGGCTCCGCCGCCAGGGCGCTCGCCGCCTCCTGCGCTCCCACGACCGTGATGACGTCGACGCTCTCCCGCGCGTCGCCCTCGTCCCGGCTGCGGGCCACGTCCCCGACCGCGCTCTCGGCCACGAGCGTGAGCAGACCCCGCGGCCGCTCCTCGACGACCAGCAGCCGCCGTCGTCGCTGGCGGGGCAGACTGATCGAACCGGCGATGGCGCGCCGCGGTTCGGTGCGCGCCAGGGCACCCTCGTCCGGCGTCGCGTCGGACGTGCGGCCGCCGGCCAGCAGCGCCTCGAAGTCGGGCCGGGCGACCGGCAGGAAGAGCGTGAACGTACTGCCCTTTCCAGGGGTGCTGTCGACGGTGACCGCTCCGCCGAGCAGGTGGGCGATCTCCCGGGTGATGGACAGCCCCAGACCGGTCCCGCCGTACTTGCGGCTCGTGGTGCCGTCGGCCTGCTGGAACGCGCCGAAGATCGTCTCCAGCTGCTGCTCGGGGATGCCGATCCCGGTGTCCTTGACCCGGAAGGCGGCGATCGTGTCGCCACGCCGTACGCCCGCGGGGATCTCCTGGTCGGCCGCCGGTTCGATCCGCAGGTCGACGCGTCCCCGCTCGGTGAACTTCACCGCGTTCGACAGCAGGTTGCGCAGCACCTGGCGCAGCCGGGAGTCGTCGGTGAGCAGGTCGACGGGGGCCCCGGGGGCCGTGCTGACCGTGAACTCCAGGCTCTTCTGCGAGGTCATCGGGCGGAAGGTGGCCTCGACGTACTCAAGGAGCTGGCGCAGCGGGACACGCTCGGGGGTGACGTCCATCTTGCCGGCCTCGACCTTCGACAGGTCGAGGATGTCGTTGATCAACTGGAGCAGGTCGGAGCCCGCGGAGTGGATGATGCCGGCGTATTCGACCTGCTTCGGCGTGAGATTCCGTGAGGGGTTCTGCGCCAGCAGCTGGGCGAGGATGAGCAGACTGTTGAGCGGGGTCCGCAGTTCGTGGCTCATGTTGGCGAGGAACTCGGACTTGTACTTCGACGCCAGCGACAACTGCTGGGCCCGTGCTTCGAGTTCCTGACGGGCCTGTTCGATCTGGAGGTTCTTCGCCTCGATGTCGCGGTTCTGGGTCGCGAGCAGCGAGGCCTTGTCCTCCAGTTCGGCGTTGGAGCGCTGGAGTTCGTCCTGCTGGACCTGCAACTCCTCGGACCGTGCCTGGAGTTCGGCGGTCAGCCGCTGCGACTCGCCCAGCAGCTCATCGGTGCGGGCGTTGGCCACGATGGTGCTGACGTTGACGCCGATGGTCTCCATCAGCTGTTCCAGGAAGGTCCGGTGGCCCTGCTTGAAGCGGGTGACCGAGGCGAGCTCGATGACACCGAGCACCTGTTCCTCGACGACGATGGGCAGCACCACCAGGGCCGTCGGCGCCGTCTGTCCCAGGCCCGAGGAGATGGTCACGTAGCCCGGCGGAACCTCGTCCACCGTGATGGCTCGGCGGCTGCGGGCGGCCTGCCCGACCAGCGAGCGGCCCAGCGGGATACGGGTGGGACGTCCGTCCTCGTCGGGATAGCCGTAGGACCCGACCAGCCGCAGCTCCGTGCCCTTCGCGGTCTCCTCGGCGAGGTAGAAGGCGCCGTACTGGGCGGTGACCAGCGGGGTGAGCTCGTCCATGATGAGGTCGGCCACCACGTCCAGGTCGCGGTAGCCCTGCATCAGACCCGAGATACGGGCCAGATTCGTCTTGAGCCAGTCCTGCTCCTGGTTGGCGCGCGTGGTCTCCCGCAGCGACTCCACCATGGAGTTGATGTTGTCCTTCAGGTCGGCGACCTCGCCCGAGGCCTCCACGGTGATGGACCGGGTCAGGTCGCCCTCGGCCACGGCGCTGGTGACCTCGGCGATGGCGCGGACCTGGCGCGTGAGGTTGCCGGCGAGTTCGTTCACGTTCTCGGTCAGCCGCTTCCAGGTGCCCGAGACCCCCTCCACCTCGGCCTGACCGCCGAGCCTGCCCTCGCTGCCGACCTCCCGTGCCACGCGGGTGACCTCCGCGGCGAAGGCGGAGAGCTGGTCGACCATGGTGTTGATGGTCGTCTTGAGTTCGAGGATCTCGCCGCGGGCGTCGACGTCGATCTTCTTGGACAGGTCGCCCTTGGCCACGGCCGTCGTCACCAGGGCGATGTTGCGCACCTGCCCGGTGAGGTTGTTGGCCATGGAGTTGACGTTGTCGGTGAGGTCCTTCCAGGTGCCCGCCACGTTGGGCACGTGTGCCTGGCCGCCGAGGCGTCCCTCGGTGCCGACCTCGCGGGCGACGCGGGTGACCTCGTCGGCGAACGCGGACAGCGTGTCGACCATCGTGTTGATGACGTCGGCCAGGGCGGCGACCTCGCCCTTGGCCTCGACGGTGATCTTCTGCGACAGGTCGCCGCGGGCCACCGCGGTCGCCACCTGCGCGATGGAGCGGACCTGACCGGTCAGGTTCGACGCCATGACGTTGACGTTGTCGGTGAGGTCCTTCCACGTGCCGGAGACACCCCGCACCGTGGCCTGTCCGCCCAGGTTGCCGGCCGTGCCGACCTCGCGGGCGACGCGGGTGACCTCGTCGGCGAACGCCGAGAGCTGGTCGACCATCGTGTTGATGGTCTCCTTCAGCTCCAGGATCTCGCCGCGGGCGTCCACGGTGATCTTCTGGGAGAGGTCGCCCTGCGCCACCGCCGTGGCCACCTGGGCGACGTTGCGGACCTGGGCGGTGAGATTGCCCGCCATGAAGTTCACCGAGTCGGTGAGATCGCGCCAGGTGCCCTTGACGCCCTTGACGTCGGCCTGCCCGCCGAGACGTCCGTCGGTGCCGACCTCGCGGGCGACGCGGGTGACCTCGTCGGCGAACGCCGAGAGCTGGTCGACCATCGTGTTGATGGTGTTCTTCAGCTCCAGGATCTCGCCGCGGGCGTCCACGGTGATCTTCTGGGAGAGGTCGCCCTGTGCCACCGCCGTGGTCACCTGGGCGACGTTGCGGACCTGGGCGGTGAGATTGCCCGCCATCAGGTTGACGGAGTCGGTGAGGTCGCGCCAGACGCCGCCGACACCGGGGACCTGCGCCTGTCCGCCCAGGTTGCCGGCCGTGCCGACCTCGCGGGCGACGCGGGTGACCTCGTCGGCGAACGCGGACAGCTGGTCGACCATCGTGTTGACGGTCTCCTTCAGCTGAAGGATCTCGCCGCGGGCGGGCACGTCGATCTTCTGGGACAGATCGCCCTTGGCGACCGCCGTGGCCACCTGCGCGATGTCGCGGACCTGGGTGGTGAGGTTGCCCGCCATGGCGTTGACGGAGTCGGTGAGGTCGGCCCAGGTGCCGGAGACGCCCGGCACCTCCGCCTGGCCGCCGAGGGTCCCCTCCGTGCCCACCTCGCGCGCGACTCGTGTCACTTCGGAGGTGAACAGCGACAGCTGGTCGACCATGCCGTTGAACACGGTGGCGATGTCGCCCAGCAGACCACCCGCCTCGTCGGGGAGCCGGGTGCCGAAGTCGCCGTCACGCACGGCGGTGAGGCCGGCCAGCAGTTGGCGCAGTTCCTGCTCGCCCGGCGTCCGTACGGACGTCTCGCTCGCTGCCCTTGTCATGCTCACCCTCGTTCCGCTCCCCAGGAGTCCCGTGTCACGGAACTCGGAACCTTGCCGGGCCCACGGACGGCCCCCTCGCTGCCCGTGGAATTCCCGCAGATCACGGGTCGTCCCGTTAAGAAAATACGCCGCAGGCTAACCCAGAAGGCAGGTGGTGAACAAAGCGTGAGGACGAACTCTTCGACGGCCCAAAAATCTTGCCGGTGACAGGAATAACCGCGAGTGAAGGGGATACACAGAACCCTTTTGGTCCGGGGCCGTCCGGACCGGGCACGCGAAGTCCCGCCGACCCGCTTCGGACCGGAGTCCTGGGCGGGGCGACGGGACCGTCGTACGGGCCGTTCCGTGCGGGGGTGTCAGGCGACCGCGGGGTCGAGGAGCCCCGCGCGCAGACGCTTGATGATGCGCGTGATCAGCCGGGAGACATGCATCTGCGAGATACCGAGCTCCTCGCCGATCTGCGCCTGGGTGCGCTCCTCGACGAAACGCAGGTGAATGATCCGGCGCTGACGGTCGTCGAGTTCGGCGATCAGCGGGGCCAGCGAGTTGAAGTCCTCGACCAGTTCCAGCGAGGCGTCCTCCTCGCCGATGAAGTCCGCGAGGACGGCCTCGCCGTCCGCGCCGCCGTCGGCCGTGAGCGCGGCGTCGAGGGACGAGGAGTTGTAGCCGTTCGACGCCTTGCGGGCCTCGATGACCTCTTCCTCGGTCAGGCACATCAGCTCGGACAGTTCACGGGTCGTGGGCGTACGGCCGAGGCGGGTGCGCAGTTCCTCCGTCGCCTTGGCGAGCTCCACGCGGGCCTCCTGCAGCCGGCGCGGCACGTGGACGGCCCAGCTCGTGTCGCGGAAGAAGCGCTTGATCTCACCGACGATGTACGGAACCGCGAAGGAGGTGAACTCGACCTCGCGGGACAGCTCGAAACGGTCGATGGCCTTGATGAGCCCGATCGTGCCGACCTGGACGATGTCCTCCATCTCACCCTGGCTGCGGCTGCGGAAGCGCGCCGCCGCGTACCGGACGAGGGAGAGATTCATCTCGATGAGGGTGTTGCGCGCGTACTGGTATTCGTGCGTGCCCTCCTCCAGGACGGAGAGCCGGTCGAAGAACTGGCGGGACAGTTCGCGCGCGTCCTTCGGGCTGATCTTCAGCGGCTCGTCGATCTGCGGAAGGACGCCCCCCTCGGCCGTCGCTGCCTGGTATGCCGTGTTCGTTGCCTTCGCTGTCGCCACGGCCGCCATGCCGTCCACCCCAAATCGTCCGAAGGAAATAATGACAGGGCCCGTCTGCCCTGCTTCACACCGCTCATGCCACCCAGTCGCCGAAATTCTTCGGGACGCGACGTCCCGCCTCCCCTCCGGCGCCGGGGCAGGTGTACTTCTGTCCAGGAACACTGGTCGGATGCGGGGCGGCGGCGTCAATTTTCGGTCGGGGCCCGAGCGGTTCCCCCGCGGCGCCCGGGCAGGTGACGGCAGGGCGCCGTCGGCGCGGTGCGGCCGCGGCTGCCGGGGGGCCCGATCGCAGGCGGCGGCGGCCACGTAAAATGGGTTCCGGGGTGAGTCCGTGGTCATGGAGCAGCGAGTGGACCGAGCGCAGACGCTCGTCCCCTCGGTGTGCCCCGAAGCGGGACCGCTCGCGGGACACGGGCGTGGGCTCGGGGGCGCGGTGGTCGTGGCATGACGGCGGCGGCACTTCGCGGCGAACCCTTCGTCCACCCCGCGCTCATCTATCGCGGCGACCGTGAGTACGTGGAAGGGACGACGCGTTTCGTGTCGGACGCCGTAGCCGCCGGGGAGCCGGTGGCGGTGGCCGTTCCCGCCCGACGGCTGGAGCTCATCCGCGGCGCGCTGGGACCGCTCGGCGCCGGCGTCCGCTGGATCGACATGACACAGGCCGGCCGCAATCCGGGCCGCATCATCCCCTCCGTCCTGCGGGCGTTCGCCGACACCCATCAGGGCGTCCATGTCCGGATCATCGGCGAGCCCATCTGGGACGGCCGTACGGCGGTGGAGTACCCGGCCTGCGTCCAGCACGAAGCCCTGATCAACACGGCGTTCGACGGACGGGACGTGACGATCCTCTGCCCCTACGACGCGCGAGCCCTCTCCCACGACGTGATCGCCGACGCCCACGCCACGCACCCCGTCGTGATCAGCGGAGGGCACCAGAGCGTCAGCCCGTCCTACGACCCGGACGGTGTGCTGGCCCGCTACAACGAGACGCTGCACCATCCCCCGGGAGCGGCGACGGTCCGCTTCGACGCGGAACTCCTGCCCACCGCCCGCGACTTCGCGATGAGCGAGGCCCGGGAGCGCGGGATGTCACCGGCCCGGCTGGAGGACCTGAATCTCGTCGTCGCGGAGCTGACGACCAACAGCGTGGTGCACGGGGGCGGTTCGGGGACCTTGCGGATCTGGGCCGAGAGCGAGCGGATCGTGTGCGAGGTCCATGACGGGGGGCGGCTGAGCGATCCGCTGGCCGGCAGGCATCCCGTGCGCCCCGATCAGATCGGCGGACGGGGCCTGTTCCTCGTGCATTTCATCTCGGACCTCGTCCGTCTGCACACCGAGGACTCCGGAACGACCGTGCGCAGCTACCTCGCCCGCGCCTGACCGGTCCAGCGAGCGCGCCGACTACGGGAGACGTTGGCCGGCCGGGTCACCCCGTACGTGACGTTGCCCTTGGGCGACCGCGCCGGCCCCATTTCACCTCGTACGTCACCGGGTTCGTCCGACGGCATCCGCGCACCGGCGGACACCGGTGTGGGGGGGGGGGGGGGGGGGGGGGGGGGGGGGGGGGGGGGTGGAGGGGGGGGGGGGGGGGGGGGGGGGGGGGGGGGGGGGGGGGGGGGGGGGGGGGGGGGGGGGGGGGGGGGGGGGGGGGGGGGTGGGGGGGGGGGCGGGGGGGGGTGTCTAG